>NZ_JAWRXD010000365.1:0-309 GCF_046535215.1 Priestia sp. SIMBA_032
AGCGGAAGATTCGTAGGAGACCTGACGAGCTGCGGGGATGGGGATGACTTACGGCCGGAAGATGTCCTCTATCCTGCGCCCGAATGTCTCCGCCACCCGGATCGCGAGGGGGAGCGAGGGATCGAAGCGGCCCTATCTCACGCTGCGGGGACCGCTCGGCTGGCGCGTGCCGACCAACGGCCGCCCTCGTGCGAGATCGCGATGGGGTAGTCGAACGCCTCAGAGACCAGTTCCGTCGTCAGGACGTCGTGTGCGGCGCCCGTCGCCAGCACGCGGCCCTCCTTGATGATCATGGCGTGCGTCGTCGAC
>NZ_JAWRXD010000366.1:0-308 GCF_046535215.1 Priestia sp. SIMBA_032
CTGGCACCCAAGGAGATCGACCGGATCCTCGACCTGAAGCACAACACCAAGATCGAGACCCTCGAGCTGGTGATGGAATACCTGGGCTATCAGCTCGTAACCACCGTTCGCCGGTGCATACCCCGCAAACTCGGAGAGTGACATGGAACAAGTCGTCGACACGAAGAAGGACCATCAGATCGAGCTCGAGCGTCTCTTCAGCAAGAATCAGCTCATGCAACGCATCCGGGCCGAGTTCGAGGGCTGCAAGGAAGTGAACTTCCGTGCATATGCCGAGAGCAAGGCCATTCCCGGTGACTTCGTTATCG
>NZ_JAWRXD010000367.1:0-308 GCF_046535215.1 Priestia sp. SIMBA_032
CACATGTTGACTTTAGACGTGCAGAAATGGCATTACAACGTGCTGTGAACCGTTTAAATGTTTCTGATATGAAGTAAAAAAATCCGTAAGGGCCTTGCCTTTACGGATTTTTTTGTGTATTTTATGGATAATTTTACAAAACTGGTATAATTATATTTATGCTTGTATAAGTAGAAGTGTACAACAATTTATATTTTATGAAAGGGATGAATAAATGATCGGTGAAATGAAACGAGAAGCATTGTACTCTTTAAAGGGGAAATGGGGACTAGGTGTTGGATCAACGATTTTATATTTTATTTTAAGTT
>NZ_JAWRXD010000085.1:0-583 GCF_046535215.1 Priestia sp. SIMBA_032
AAAAAAAGTGGGCATTACGGCAAGTATTAGGCAGCAATATCGAAATAAACGGCAGTCTGAAGAATTTTAGTATCACGGTTCATCACAAAAACCTGCCTAAGATGCTTGAATACAGCTATGGAGCCATCCATCATCATATTAAAAAAATGGAGCTTCCAGTCTGCATTGGTCAAGATATCTATGGAAACCCCGTTTTATGGGATTTTGTGGATTTAGAAACGTTATTGATTTCTGGCGAAATTGGAGCCGGAAAGAGCAGTCTCATGCGTGTGATTCTCACTACGTGGGTGAAATATACCTCACCTAATGATTTGCGATTAGTCTTAGTGGATCTCAAACGAGCTGATTTGGGCTTATTTCATGGGATTGAGCATGTGGATGCGCTTTGTTTTGAAGCCAAGGATATGAGAAAACCTTTTGCGTTACTACGAGCTGAAATGTATCGACGAGGCGATTTACTGTTAGAACATGGCGTTACCCATATCAGCAGGCTTCCTTTTAAGCTTCCTCGAATTGTCGTGGTTGTAGATGAGATGAGTATAATCAAGCGAGAAACGGATCTCGTAGAGATGATTCAACAGTT
>NZ_JAWRXD010000368.1:0-307 GCF_046535215.1 Priestia sp. SIMBA_032
GGGCAGCTTCTCGACGCCATCGCCTCCGACGACCGCCGCAGGACCCGTCGGCACCGCCTCATCGCCGTGGGAGTGGCGGGGGCGATCGTCGCCGGCACGACGGCCGGCGCGATCGCGATCGCCCGAGCCGCCCAGGGACAGATCAACTACACGGCCGACTGCTACGCGGCCGCCGACCTGGGATCGCGCCACGGCACATCCGTGCTGGGAACCGCCGACCTTGGCGAGAAAACGCCGACGCCGTTGAGCGAGCGGGTCGCGCTCGCCGAAGAGATGTGCGCGGCGACCTGGCGAATCGGCACCTTCT
>NZ_JAWRXD010000369.1:0-307 GCF_046535215.1 Priestia sp. SIMBA_032
TCTCGTATGTCGTCGTGCAGGGCCATGCAGAGAAAGTGTTTAGACAGCTGGCACAAGGTCGCGTCCAAGTCAGTACCGTGGAGATGCTTCTCGATGTGCTTGAGAGTTTTTCGAGGGGACAGTCCTCTGCCTAGTAGAGCCGTTCGCATGCGCAATGCAATCGGAGCTAGGAAGGCTGCCCCCCCGCAGGCAGGGTCCATGAACGATTGGCTTCCAAAGTCGGTACCTTGGTCAGCTAGATCGTTGAGTAGCCCATCCGTAAGCGACATAGGGGTGAAGAACATCGCCATTTTCTTACGGTAGCTGT
>NZ_JAWRXD010000086.1:0-582 GCF_046535215.1 Priestia sp. SIMBA_032
TAACCAACCATTTGCAATTAGTTCATTATACTCTTATGCTTGATAAACTTCTTAGTTCATATAGATTATTAAAATTGTAATAAGAAATTTGTTTACTGCTTATATTCATACAATTACGTGTATCAAATATAATAGCCTTTCTTGCGTTATCAATAATGACTTGTTCATCTATTTGTTTAAACTCATTATGGTCTGTTAGTACTAAAATACATTCTGCATTTTTTACAGCATTCTCTAGACTATATAAATTAAAATGGACCTGATTTTCATGAACATGAGGATCATGTACAGCAACTTCATAACCCTGTTCTTTAAGTAAATCTACAATTGTCATAGCTGGACTTTCTCTGACATCATCGATATTACCTTTATATGTAATTCCTAAAACTGCAACTTTTGCATTTTTATCTGGAATAATTTTTGCTAATTGCTCCACAACAAATACAGGCATAGAATTATTTATAAAGCGCGCATTAGAAATTAATTGAGACTCTTCGGGTGCCTTTTCAATAATAAAATACGGGTCCACTGCTAAACAATGTCCTCCAACCCCTGGTCCTGGAAGATGTAAATTTACTCGAG
>NZ_JAWRXD010000370.1:0-307 GCF_046535215.1 Priestia sp. SIMBA_032
TTGTGTTTTCGGAATTGACATAACAAGATCTGCATTACCTTCATTCGTTACTAAACAAAGAGAGCCAGTAGTGATTGCAATGATTCGGTTAATAATGTGAACACAGAGTCAGGTAATTCCTCGAGCCATTCATTATAGCTAAGAAGTAATTTTTTTCGAATACGTATCATTTCCCCGTTTTGCAGGTGGTGCTGTTCGTTGGCGATTTGTAATATATCTTGTTCATAGAAACGAGCTGGTAGCCAGTTGTTGTTATATAAAATCTCAAAACCATCTTCGGCAATATCTTCTAATAAAAATGCTTCAT
>NZ_JAWRXD010000371.1:0-307 GCF_046535215.1 Priestia sp. SIMBA_032
TGCTTTCTTTAGGCAATTGTCTTATAATTTCGCTCGCAACTGTTAATCCCCCAACTCCCGAATCTAACACACCTATTGCTGAATGTTTATGACATACAGACATTTATTTCATCCCCTTTTCAATCATCTAGCGCCAATAACATGTATTATATTACGAAAATTCAAATATCACATAACAATCCCTCTTACTTTTAATCACAAACTCTTCTCTATAATCTGATTATTACTATATCCATTGACGTATAAAAATACATTTGTTACTCTTAAAGACGTTAATTTAATATTTAAATCCTCATTCGTATCTCGG
>NZ_JAWRXD010000372.1:0-307 GCF_046535215.1 Priestia sp. SIMBA_032
GGGCACCCGGATGCCGGCCTCGTGTGCCGCTTTGAGGACGCCCCGCGACATCTGATCCGAGCTCACGAAAAGTGCCGGCGGCACATCCCCCGACCGCATCAGCCAGCGCATCGCCTCGTAGTCGTCGAACTCCGGCAAGGTGTGGGTCCGCTTGAGTCGCTGCAACTGCAGGCAATGCTCCAGCAACCGCAAGAACTCGTACGACGCAATGAGATTGGCGCCGTCATCACGACCGACGTAGCCACCATCACGCAGAACGGTCAACGCCTCGACGGTGCTCTTGACCCGAAGCGATTCGTCCACGCGC
>NZ_JAWRXD010000373.1:0-306 GCF_046535215.1 Priestia sp. SIMBA_032
GTGCTTTGCGCTATAATATTCATCTACTTTATACATAACGATAGTATGCGGGACAAGCGTGCAAAATCCATGCGCAAATCCTTTTGGCACTAGTAACTGCCGATGGTTATCTGCACTTAAAATATATCCTTTCCATTGTTTAAATGTTGGTGATTTTTTTCGTAAATCAACGATAACATCATAAATTGCCCCTTGCATAACTTGAATGAGTTTCGTTTGTGCTTTCGGTTTTTTTTGAAAGTGTAGTCCCCGAATCGTTCCTGCCTTAGCCGAATAAGATACGTTATCCTGTACAAATGAATACGT
>NZ_JAWRXD010000374.1:0-306 GCF_046535215.1 Priestia sp. SIMBA_032
GTTAAACTTCTTATAAAGTGTACCAAATAAAATTTTTCTAAATACGATTTCTTCTAAGATAGGTCCAATTATAGATACAACAATAAGGAACCAAGGTATCGTTCTTGCGATGTCCATCAGTCTGTCTGTATTCTCAGATCCACGTGGAACCCCAAATACATACATTTCAATCATACCTGCAATGGATTGTGAGATGATTGCTAAGAAGAACCCGATGAAAATCCATCCAATAGTAGCTGGAACAGAAGAGCGCATTGGATCTAAATGCCTGTCACGAATATCTGTTCTAAGTAACCAAAGCACGAT
>NZ_JAWRXD010000375.1:0-305 GCF_046535215.1 Priestia sp. SIMBA_032
GGGCGGCGCGCCGAATGCGCTCAAGGATCTCGCGAGCCCCCCGAGCATCGCCTTCCTCCATATGCCGAAAGTACCTTTGATAGATCGTTTTGCGGACTTGTCCCAGGTTGAGTTCGACGACTACGTGGTGGTGTTTCCTCCCAAAGCTGGCGTGGCGCCTCTGTACATCATGTTCAGGGACCGCCGCGAGCTTTGAGGCAGCATTTTTGCCATGGCCATCCCGATTATTGGTGATGGCCTTTCATCTATTTGTCATATTCAAGTCATATCGTATTCATGCGGCCTGCCGATACTTGGGCCCGTTC
>NZ_JAWRXD010000376.1:0-305 GCF_046535215.1 Priestia sp. SIMBA_032
GTGATACCCACGATGACGCGCAGCAGCGTTATTACCTGACTGAGACGTGCGCGCAATTTATCCACTTGACCGACCCACAAGCATGGCGTCTGGGCCTGACTTACTTGCAGCGCACCGATGCACTGGAACTGGCGAAAACCGCGCTTTCTGCGGCGGCCATCAACTATGAGCACTTCATTGCCGACAGCCCGACCAACCCCCTGGCTGTCGACACCGGGCGACAACTGGTGGAGCAATCGCTACAGCGCTACCACCGGTCGCCAGGGACGACGCCATGGCCTGACGGTGAAGCTGGATTGGACGGC
>NZ_JAWRXD010000377.1:0-305 GCF_046535215.1 Priestia sp. SIMBA_032
TGAGCTGTTCCGCATGATTAGTTATTTAGAAGATATCGGAAGCAGTGCAATGTTAAGTAGAGCGATTGGCGGTACAATTGGACGCAAAGTAGTTTTCTCGATGCCAGGGTCGAGCGGAGCGGTTCGTCTTGCGATGAATAAATTAATTTTACCGGAATTAGGCCATATTACATTTGAGCTGCATCGCCAATGAGTAAGTGGGTTGGAATTGTATTAGCGGGCGGTATGTCGAGTAGATTCGGTGAGCCAAAAGCGTTAGCGAGCTGGCAAGATAGTACTTTTATTGAGCATATTTTGAAAGAGAT
>NZ_JAWRXD010000378.1:0-305 GCF_046535215.1 Priestia sp. SIMBA_032
GCATCACGGGATGCTCCCGATAAGCCGATTAGGAGAACTCAATGCTGAGCGAGAAGCAGTACCGGGCAGCACTCGACATCGTGCTGAACATCCCGAAGGGCGATGGCGCCAACTGGAACAACGATTTCATTCTGGGCTGTGCCATGCACGGCCTGGTCCTGCTGCCGGTCAGGCAGAGCCCGAATCCGCCATTCATGCACTACGGACTGGCACCCATCTCCTACCAGGAAGAGAACGGGCATAGAGCCTGGTCCGAAAGCTGGATCGTCGATGGTGACTACGAGGACCACCTCAAGAAAGAGGTG
>NZ_JAWRXD010000379.1:0-304 GCF_046535215.1 Priestia sp. SIMBA_032
CTTTAAACATCTTAATCATTAACAAAATGCAAAATTAAATCCATCACTCGGATATCTCTTACAGTATCTTAGCGCATAAATTTAACATTATAAAATCAGATCAAAATCTCTTAAGAAAATTACTGTTCAATACTTCAGAAGAATCCAATTTAAGAAATCCTATTGGCATTGGCTATCCAATTGTAAATTTCGGTTTGTGCGCGTCTGGGCTTTTCATTATCCTCAAGTTCCAATTCATTTATTCCTTCACTATTTATCATTCTTTTTTTAGTATTATCTTCTAACTGCAGCTCAATTATTTTAT
>NZ_JAWRXD010000380.1:0-304 GCF_046535215.1 Priestia sp. SIMBA_032
GGTGCTGGTTATGTTGCATATGCGGATGTAACAAATGTAATTGCGCAGCAAGGGATTTCTCAAACTTTGACAGTTGCAAATGTGCCACAAATTAAAGATGTAACAGGTGGCGGCTATTACTGGGGTAACTGGAATCTTATATTAGTTTATGAAAACTATAAAGAAACAGTAAAAGACATGAAGATTTGGGAAGGGCTAGTCTCTCAAAAAAGTACAGCCTGGACAGATATTAGTGTTAATAAAATAAATACACCCAAAGAAGGTACTTTTAAGGCGAAATTTAGTTATTTTTCATCGCAAGGTG
>NZ_JAWRXD010000381.1:0-304 GCF_046535215.1 Priestia sp. SIMBA_032
CTCGAGTTGCTGGAATACAGAAGCCAATTGATTGCGGAGCTGGAACGGCGATGGGCGTCCGGCGACCTAGATGCTCCACCGTCTCAAAGCCCAATCTCGATTGTTCTTAATGTATCAGCCAGTGGCGGAGCAGGAGGTGCAGGCGGGATGCTTGGCGGCGGAGGTGGTGGAGGCGGCGCACCGCTAGGAGGCGGCGGAGCTGGCGGTCAAGGATTCGGCACCACGGAAACACCGTCAGACCAGTGACCTACTCGCTCCGCGTGTCGACTGAAGGGCGCTTGCTATTCGAGGCCCCGATCAATCA
>NZ_JAWRXD010000382.1:0-303 GCF_046535215.1 Priestia sp. SIMBA_032
CTTGCGAAACTGCGGCATAAATAAATGGGATGAATTCTTCCTCTCATCTTCCCTGGGCAAAAAGAAAGATACAGGCAAGCTATTTACTCACTTGCTATTAAAAGCCGAAGCCCTCGGATACAAAAGCAAGGATATCTGTCACATTGGAGACAACTGGGTTGGGGATGTACTGAAGCCGCGGCAACAGCATATTATTGCCAAACGGTTCGCCCCCCTGAATGAGGTTGTGCTTCCGCTTGTACCCCTACCGAAAAAAGTTAGTGAAAAATTGTCACAGGCCGGTCGTATCTGGGAAAGCTTTTG
>NZ_JAWRXD010000087.1:0-578 GCF_046535215.1 Priestia sp. SIMBA_032
CGGAGCGTGAATTGGCGATTCCGAATATGGCCGTCGCGAAAAGAGTCCAAGTACTGGTGTACGTTCAAGGCGCAAATGTCGAAGACCTCTCTTCGGGCTTGCTCTAGCTCGTCACCAGCATCTCCAGAGAAAGGATAGACGCCTTCATCTTTCCATTGCTGGACCAGTTCCGATGCGGTCTCTGCTTTTTGCGACGAAAATGAGAGCGCATTGCAGTACGTGCGCTGTCGACAAGGCGGCGGAGGTCAGCATTTAAGTCATCAAGTGTGAGTAAGTTTTCATGATGCAGCTTCGCGATGTAGTCTGAGCGAAGAAACGCTGTGAAGTTAAATTCACTTCCCGGCCGGATACCTGCCTCAACCTCGTGAAGCGCAAAGCCATCTATATCGCAGAGGCATATCCGCCTCTCTTTCTTTGCAAAACTCCATTCGACGATGTCTAGTTTGGCCTGCACCTCGGTTCCGTCTATTGCTAGGAACGCTGGCAGCTCAATAGAATCGTGCGATTTCTGTACTGATTTCGGGTCAATGCGCTCCTCACGGAAAGTGATATTGGTAGCGGGATAATTGCGCAGATAT
>NZ_JAWRXD010000020.1:0-60477 GCF_046535215.1 Priestia sp. SIMBA_032
TTCTGCGACATATTGGGCAGAGGAAGGGACATAACGCTTTCTTTTCCTACGAATCACAGATTGTAATCCAGCGATATGCATTAAACGATAAATACGTTTGTGATTAAACGTTTTACCATATAGTCTATTAATATTTAATTTCATTCTTCGATACCCATAGATACCTCCGACTCGTGCATAAATAGTTCGAATATCTTGAAGGATTGCTTCATTTTCTAATTCTCTTGCTGTGGGCGTACGCTGTCGCCATTTATAATAAGCAGCACGAGATACACCAGATATTTCACATAAAAGGATTATGGGGAGATTTTCATTCGTATGTAAATCTTGAATTGCCCTGTATTTATTATGTAGACGAACGCTTGTTAACGACGCCTCCTTTCGAGTTCTTCCAACTTTTTTAAAAAAGCATTTTCTGCGTGTAAACGTTTATTTTCTCGCTCTAAACGTTTCATTTCCATCTTGAGCTTTTCTTCCTCTGTCAATTCGTCTTCCTGTTTATTTCGACCACGTTTATCTTTTAAGGCTTCTTCACCGTGCGCTTCAAACTTCTTCACCCATTGATATACCTGTTGATAAGAAACCTCATAGCTTTCGGCTGCGAGCTGATAGTTTTTCCGATGTTGTAGACAGTAATTCACAATTTGAATGCGTTCTTCTAATGTTGTTTTTCTTCTATTTGTCATAGAGTTTGTCAGTCCTTTACCGGTATCTTTTAATTCTCTATGACTATTATACTTTTTAATCCATTTTCTCAAAACCGCAGTACGGGATATATTATATTTTTGAATAACTTGGCTTAACGAATAATGTCCTGATAGATAATCATTGACGGCTGCTAATTTTAGATCTTTAGAATAAGATTTCCAAGAAGTTGCGTCTGTTAAGCCGTCTTCACCGTCCATTTCATACCTTCTCTTCCAGTCTCTAATCGTACCAGGATCAACAGAAAACTTTTCCATAATGTCGGCTATTGAATGATGCCCATCTTCATAAAGAGCTAAAATAGCCAATTTTTCGTTTTTAGAATATTTTATTCGAGCCATAGTAAAAACTCCCCTTAGATAAACAGATTTTTATTTTTTATCTGTCTACCTAACGGGGAGCATATCAATATCAGCAAAGGATTCTTTTTTTGTTAAATCCCATTTATTATAAGTAAGTTTACGTCATCATTGTTATTAGAAGCAAAAAAGCCCTATGTTTAAGGGCTTTTTATTACTAATCACTCAAAACTACTTCTTTATTTAACAAGCGAAGAGGTCATTTTATTCGTTTGTATTGAATAATGTACCCAACCTTCAGAAACACTACCCATCTTTTCATAAAAACGTTGAGCACGCTTATTATCATTTGCAGTCAACCATGACATATAAGCATAATTATTTGCTTCAGCAAAATGATGACATGCTTGGAAAAGCTCATGAGCAATATTTGTACCCCTTGCTTCTTCTGTTACATATAAATCATTTAATATCGCTACTTTGTGTGCAAATAGGGTATCGAATGTAAAGTATAATGTAGCAAAACCAATTAATTCTTCATTGCTTTCGACAACAAATTGAGTTCCTTTCTTTTGGTTAAGGAGTGTATAAAAAGTTGATGAACTTTTTCCATAGGTGGTTCTGGTCTTTCATAAAAGTCAACGATATACTCATACATTAGTTCAGTTAATTGATTAATATCTTTCGGTTCAGCTTTTCTAACGGTAGTCATTATAACTTCTCTCCCATAATGAAAAAATTGTTTTGACTTTCCACATCACTTCTAACTAAGATAGAGTAAAGTTAAAAAGCCAACGCATGTTTTTCTGCATCATCTATACCTTTACGAATAATATCATCTGCTCTCTCAGGCTCAAATTCATGTCCTTCCACATACAACACTTCCACATCATCTATACCTATAATGTTAAGTACTTGTTTTAAATAGGGGTGACTATGATCCATTTGCGCAAAAGGTTCTTGTGAGTAAATTCCTCCACTTACTTGGATGTGAATAGCTTTTTTACCTTGTAAATGTCCAACAGGGCCATTTTCTGTGTAATGAAATGTTTTTCCTACTACTACAAAGGAATCGATAAATGCTTTTAATCGTGGTGGAGTTCCCCAGTTCCACATAGGAGATACAAATACATATTTGTCAGCACTCGCTATCATGTCTGTAAATGTATTTAAAACATTTATTTTTTGTTGTTCTACTTCATTTAATTCTAAGAAGGAAATTCCGTCTTTACGCATTTTTCCCCAACCGTTAAGGACATCATTATCTATTGTCGGAAAGTCTTCTTCGTATAAATTTATTTCTCTGATCTCGTCATTTGTATGAGAATGGCGATAAGCTTGCAGAAAAGCTTGACCTACTCGATGACTAACTGAGTTTTCAATTGATTTTGGATTCGCAGTAATGTATAGAACTTTCACCATGTTAAGCCAAACTCTCCCTTTGTTAAACTAAGGAAATATCAAATGAATTATTCATTTGACATTTCCTTTAATGAAGTTTTTTTATTTTTTAGCCAATCTTGAAGCAGCTTCTTCCACTTCTTTATATGCTTTTTCTACTACCTCATTTGGCTCTAATAAAGCAGTTCCCTGTGCGCGAATGATTTGATAATCTTCAATCCCAAGGAAATTAAACATTGATTTCAGGTATTTGTGAGAGTATTCAACTTCGGTATACCAATCATTATTTGTATAGATTGATCCACTTGCTTGGATAACAAGCATTCTTCGTCCGTCTTTAAGTAAACCCACTGATCCAGTTTCCGTATATTTAAACGTCTCACGTGCGATCATAATATTATCTATATAATCTTTTAACTTCGATGGAATATTAAAATTATGCAAAGGTAAAACGATGACATACGTATCTGCACTTTTAAATTGGTGTAAAACCTCAGACATACGATCCGTTACTTCTTTTTCTTGGCTCGTTAGCTCTTGTTCATTTCGTTGTTTTTCCCATGCACTTAATACTGTTTTATCTATCATTGGTACTACATCACTGTATAGATTAATTTGTTCAATTGTCTCACTATCAGAAATTAATTCTTTATAAGCTGTTAAAAAGTGATGAAAAACCTTCAAGCTATATGAAGAAGTATCATCTACTTTTGGATGTGCATTAATGATAAGTGTTTTATTCATTTGTATTTCTCCTTTAATCTACATTTTAATTTCAATATAAAGACTAATTTAATCGCCGATTAATTCGGTCTTTAATATAAACCCTATCATTATGTTTGTCAAATAAAAAAATAATATACTGAAACAGATTTCTTCTATTTGACAAACACTCAAAATACTCCTAAGATACAATTTGATAACCCTTAAAACCAAAAGCAGGTGAGTTTATATGCAGTATAGCGTCGGGGTTGAATATGCATTACATTGTCTTGTTTATTTAATTGATACGCCTTCAAAAGAAAGTGTGGGAATAAAAGATTTAGCAGAATTCCAAGGACTTTCGGAAACATTTCTTTCGAAAGTTTTCGGTAAATTATCTAAGGCTGGTATTGTAAGTTCCGTTCCTGGTGTAAAGGGAGGATATAGATTAGCTAAGTCTCCAGAAGAGATTTCCTTTTGGGATGTAATAGAAGCTGTCGAAGGACCCAAACCGATTTTCCAATGTAAAAATATTGTGCAAAATGGTATATTATATCGAGACAAGGACTGTAATTCCTGTGAATCCAGCAATTCTACTTGTACAATTAATTTGGTCATGCTTGAGGCAGAAGAACAGATGCGTGAATTTCTTCGTTATAAAACTCTTGCATGGTTAGATAAGGAACTCAACCATGTTTTACCTGAGAAGCAAAGAACAGATACTCGAGAATACTTCGCAAAAAAAAGCACTAACTAAATCGCCTTGACGAATTAGTTAGTGCTTTTTTATTATTTCGATTACAAATTAACTGTTACGCTATATAGGTTTAGTTAACATAAAGTCTCTTTCCGGAACCAAGCAAGCAAAAGAACCCTTGCGGCAGTAGGGTTCGGCTAAGGATTCTTTTGCTTGAGTATGCAGCTTTTTATACACCGTTGATATGACGATGATCTTCAGGTGTGTGGTTGAAGAAAGAATGTATAAAAAGCGCTCCGTTTATACATATGCTTGGACCTATAAAAATAATCAAAGGGTATTTCTTTTTTTCTTTTTAACGATTTCTAAGCCACTTTGTTCAAGTGCATATTGGACTCCCTGTTGCAATGTAGAAAATGAGGTTAAGGTATTCAGATTTATTTCTGATTTAGTAATTTGAATACTAAGGGATGGTGATACTCCTACAAGAGTACATTCCCCCCCGAGTAAACCAATCGCTTGTATCAATCGTTCTAATCCATGAATAGTAAATTCATCAAATTGATTCATTCCTGTTAAATCAATTAATAAATGGCTAGCCTGTCTTCTAGAAAATTCATGTAGCGCTTTTTCAATTAATTCCTCGGAGCGTTCTTCTGTAAACCGACCTATCAACGGAATAACAAGGATACCATCTAGTACAGGAATCACAGGGGATGATAGGTCTTTCACGAGTGAAGTTAATTGTTTAGTCCGTTCTTCGACTTTGTTTTCAAGTTCGCATATACGTTGTTGTTCTTTTTCTCTCGCTAACTTATGTATATTTGAAGAGGGAGTAGTAGAGGAAACTGTAATTTCAATCTCATCATAGTCATGACCCATTACTTGAATTTTTTTGGTTTTATACCACATGTTTTCTTTTAAAAGCCCACTAAATACCCCAGCCCAATGGCTTGGTAGTAATACTCCAGATTGCTCTCTATCCATCAGTTGGAATATTCGATGTTCCCAACTATTTTTTAATCGAATAATCACCTTTTTCTCTTCTAGAGAAAAGTAGATAATCTCGACATTTCCCCAGCCTGCATTTCTATAGATGTCTTTGTATTGTTCAATTACTTCTAGAATATCAAAGCGATCTTGATAGTAATTACTCACTAAGTGACCCATACGAAATCCTGTAGCTTCAAAAACAGTTATAGACACGTCGCTTCCTGAAACCTCTTCAATAGTTTTAAAAAAGAGTTCAATCGCTGAGTCCCAAAATAATAAGGCAGGAGCCCCATCGAAGGTAAATAAACCTTCATTTTTATCCCATATAAATTCATTTGTATCTACTTTTACACTTACTTTTGGATTTTTCATAATATATAACCCCTTCTAAGGATACTGCATGGTACAACTTTTAAGCAGAAAATGATATTTATTTTACACAATTTTTATTGAATATGTATATATATATGTTTTTAGCCTATTTTATCTAAGTTTACACCTTCATGTACTTTAAAGGAACCAAGCAGAAAAAAAAGCCCTTGTGCGTCTCAATGGCTTTCAAAGGGGTACCTATTATAAATTATGCAGACTTTTTTATGAATTGAAGCTTATAAATTCCCTAAAAGCTATCCCCCCTGCAACGATGAGGTAGCTTTCTTTTTTGTTAACTATAATTTTAACATCTTATAATAGATTTAAATATCTCAACCGTAAAAGTATACGTTTACGGACTATGAGTTTGTATAAAAAATTTATCATTCTCAACGTTCGTTTAGATTTGAAAACATTTTACGAACGTCCTTTAAAATACACGTAGTTTTACAAACGTTTTTAACAAGGTAATAGGTTGAAAAGTCTACTTCCTATAATCATAGTTATGGTGCGACAAGAAGTCGCTTTCTTACAGTGTAGCTAACGCTACTCATCTAGACGCAGAGATGATCTCCATCCGAAACGGCATGCTTGGTAACGAGTCTGTCGGTTGCATGAGGAAATGCGGAAACAGAGGACAAATGCATGGTCCAGAATACTGCTAGGAGAAAATAGGTATGGTAAACGAAAGTGAAGGTTTGTAAGCTTCGTAAGGGTTAGCTCAAGATAATGCACAGCTTTGCTTGAGTCTTGGCAAGAGGAAAAGTAGAATCATAATGCTGCTCTGATGCGTCCCGCATCTTGCCCGGAGTAAAGAACCTGCCTTCCCCTATTGCATCTGTAGAAAGTGGAACTTGGTAAGCCCTATGTCATCTGCGTAAGCAGTAGGATGACTGCAAAGTCAAACGATGTGGCAGAGGGTATGGGATATGAGAAAAAGCGAAAGCCGTTACCCTGAAAAGGGACAGGAAAGCAGAAATATTGTATAACTGGACGGATACTGTCGTCTTTATAGACATTGACAGGCTCGAAAGAGCGCCTACTTCTCATGGGTCTTCAACACGAAAATAAATTTGTGGCTATCTTCTAACGAAAAGGAGCGTGCTGTTATGAATACCTCTCTACGAGCGTCGGCGCACGTCTCGCATAAAGGTTGGTACTCTATTGATTGGAATACTATACAACAATATGTAACGAAGTTACGACAAAGAATTTATCGTGCCGAACAACAAAATCAACGAAGAAGGGTAAGGAAACTTCAACGTTTACTCCTCCGGAGTAAAGCCAATTTATTACTCTGCATTCGCAGAGTAACGCAACAAAATACCGGTAAGCGAACATCTGGCGTAGATGGCTTTACGGCCTCAAAACCAAGCGAACGTATCAAACTTTATAAACAACTAGTTAAATACAACGTCTTTCGACATCGTCCGAAGCCAACAAAACGAACGTTTATCCGGAAGAAAAATGGAAAACTGAGACCTCTCGGTATCCCGACGATACGAGATCGAGTTTATCAAAGCGTAGTAAAAAACGCACTCGAACCACAATGGGAGGTCAAGTTCGAACCAACTTCTTACGGTTTTCGTCCTAAACGAAGCACACACGACGCTATAAGTAATCTTTTTAATAAGCTTAACACGAATAGTAAGAAAAAATGGGTATTTGAGGGAGATTTTTTAGGGTGCTTTGACCATCTTAATCATAAGTGGATAGTAGAACAAACATCTATATTTCCAGGAAACACTCTCATCAAAAGATGGCTTAAAATGGGACACATGGAGCAAGGTATGCTTCGTACGACAACAGAAGGAACCCCTCAAGGAAGTATCTTGTCTCCCCTTCTAGCTAATATCGCCTTATGCGGTATGGAAGAAGAGATTGGTATTGTGTACAGAAAGACATATAAACCAAATGGAGGAGGATACGGAACCGACCCAAAATGTAAGATAGGGCGTGTTCTCTATGCAGATGACTTCGTCATCGTAACGGAAACGAAAGAGAAAGCTGAAAGCATGTATTGGAAACTTACTCCCTACTTACAAAAGCGAGGGATCACACTCAGTGTAGAGAAAACTAGAGTTACACATATTGAGAATGGGTTCGACTTTCTCGGCTTCTCTCTGCGTCAATACAGGACGGAACAAGGTAATAAGTTACTAATCAAACCTAGCAGAGACAGCATCAAAAAAGCAAAGGGTAAGATAAAAGATACGTTCGCAGTGATGAGAGGACGACCAGTGAAAGAACTGATACGTGTTTTGAACCCAATTATTCGTGGTTACGGACAGTATTGGAAACATGTCGTTTCAAAAAAGACGTTTGGATATATGGATAATTACGTTTTCTTAAAAATAACAAAACACCTTAAACGCCTACATCCAAAGAAGCCGTGGAAATGGATTACCAAACGTTATTTTAAGAAACCCCACCACGGAGGGAATGATAAATGGACTCTCACATGTCCACTTACTAACATTCAACTGTTAAAGATGTCCTGGATTAAGATAGAACGACATGTCATGGTAACCTATAAAAACAGCCCGGATGATCCTAGTCTAAGAGAGTATTGGGAAAAGCGAGACCGTAAGGTCTTTAATAGTGAAAATACATTAGATAGGGTGAAACTAGCAAGAAAACAAGGATATCGTTGTGCATTGTGTAAGCAGGCTCTACAAAATGATGAAAAAGTTACAGTGCGAAACCTCGAGGTTTCTACAGGTAAATTTGCTAAATTAGTACATGTACCGTGTATTAAATAAGTTGTTCGGACAAAAAGAAGGCTTGAGCCGTATGACGGGAAATCTGTCACGTACGGTTCTTAGGGGGGCGGGCGCTCGTGAGAGTGCCTGCCTACCCGACTAAACTAGAAAAAGAAATAAGGTAAACCCTACTCATTTCTGAGTTAGGGTTGTAATTTTTATTTATACATGTAACTGCTGATTAACCAATCTCTTTACTCTCTCGTAAGCTTTGACCTCACCTTGGTAAAAACATGCACTGTTCCAGTCTTCTCTTTTCTCCGCATCCTTTCTCCACGCATCAGATTGTTCTATTAACTTATCAATGTGATCAATAAACTTCTTTCGTTCCATTTAATCACCTTCTTTTATCATAATTGGAAATATTTATATAAATTTTTGATAAGTAATATTTCTAGAATTCAGTGAGAATACCTGTTGGAATTTGATATAATCTCCAGTACTTTTAGGAATAAAAGAAATGCCCCCCAGTAATGAAAGTCATTTCTTTTATTAAATACATAGGATTACAGGATGATATAGAAAAAGAGAAGGTTAAAAACCTTCTCTTTTTTAGTTTAACTGTGTTTTAATCCTTTTTAATTAGAAAAAACACCTTACTCTCTAGGTGTTTTTTTCAAACGTTACAACATGTATTTCATTATCTATTAATTGAAAATATGTCTTTGGATATGATCCAATATAAATAGGTAATCTTCCTTTTTCGTTCTCCGTATAAACGTTTTAACCTAACTCATCCACAGTCTCAAATCCGTAATACTCCTGCCCTTTTATGATATTCAAGCCTTCAGCCAAACCATCTAAGACACATATGATTTTTATAAATTCAATTTCTTTATTTTTTCCACTCATACTTCCACTCTCCTACTTAAAAATTTCTGTATATTCAGAATTATATCGTTTTAAAAATTGTTACTCCATACGCCAATCGACCCTATTAAATTAAATTCGGGATTTCATTTTAGAAGCACATCCAGAACATTCTTTATTAGGCGAAGAGGAGTCTTTTGCTGCTGAAAAGCCTCTTAGCCAGGTTCTTCAAGATGCTCGAGATGTTCCCTTTTTATGGATCGTGGACCCTATTGGTGGAACAGCAAATTTCATTCATGGAATTCCAGGGTTCACCATTTCAATCGCACTAGCCTGCAAAGGGGAAATTATTCTTGGCGTTGTTTACGATCCTTGCAGGGATGAATTATTTTGGGCTGAAAAAGGGAAAGGATCTTTTTGTAATGGCAAACAGATTTCGATATCAGAGGCAGAGAAAGCAATTGATTGTATGATAGCCACAGGCTTTGTCTTCACATCAGCCTTTCGTGAAGTGAATATAGCAAGTATGGATTCTATTGGCAAGGAATTTAGATCAATCCGTGTATTAGGTTCAGCAGCATTACATTTAGCCTACGTTGCTTGTGGAAGGCTAGGTGCTTTCTGGCAGTATGGTTTAAATGTATGGGATATTACAGCAGGCGTATTACTAGTTAAGGAAGCAGGTGGTGCAGTGACAAATACAACAGGAAATGTCTATAGTCTGTCTGATCAGAACATCATAGCCAGTAATTCAAAGGTACATTCTACGGTTCTCAATTGTTTATAGGGGGGCCTGATAGGTATCCATTACTATGGAGTATAAGGTACTGTACTTCTATGTATCTTCAGAGTCCATCAGTTTCTACAAAAATGCTTACACCAAAGAAGCTCCGGATTTGGAGCTTTTTTTATTTTTCTTCGTTTTTAATTTATTTAGTTAATAAAAAAAATACTTCAAAAAGAGTGCCCGATAGTAATGCCGTAAGAGGTAAAGTAATAATCCATGTAATGACAATACGCTTCGCTACACCCCATTTCACATCTTTTATTCGATGTGCGGAACCAACACCTATAATAGATGAAGATACCACGTGTGTAGTGCTTACAGGCAACTTTAATGCTGTAAATCCAAATATAATTAGAGCCGAGGATAAATCAGCTGCTGCCCCATTTGCTGGGTTTAACTTGGTGATTTTCCCTCCAATAGTTTTAATGATTTTCCATCCACCAATCGTCGTTCCCATTCCCATAGCCATTGCGACACTGATTCGAACCCAAAACGGAATATCCATTGAGGTTTGATATCCAGCCGTAATTAATGCCATTGTAATAATACCCATAGTCTTTTGAGCATCATTTGTTCCATGAGAAAATGATTGAAGTGCTGCTGTGAAAACCTGAAATAAACGCATTCTTCGGTTTGTTTTAGGAAGAGAAAAATTTTTAAAAGCTAGTTGAAACAGACTCATAATAATAAAACCACATAACACAGCAATAATTGGTGAAATAATCAGTCCTTCAATGATTTTCAGAAACCCTTTATAGTTTAATGCGTGAAATCCTCCTGCTACAATAGCAGCCCCGGAAATAGACCCTACAAGTGCATGAGATGAACTACTTGGAATACCAAAATACCAGGTAAGAAGATTCCATATAATTGCCGACATTAAAGCACTTAAAATAACCAGTGATCCATTTTGTAACGAAAAAGGATCAACAATATC
This sequence comes from Priestia sp. SIMBA_032, assembly GCF_046535215.1. Taxonomy (NCBI): domain Bacteria; kingdom Bacillati; phylum Bacillota; class Bacilli; order Caryophanales; family Bacillaceae; genus Priestia; species Priestia sp. SIMBA_032. Next base: position 10,466 of record NZ_JAWRXD010000020.1, read on the forward strand.
TTTCGTGATGGTTTGAGCCACTCCAGAAAAAAGCAAAGCACCTACAAAATTCATTAAAGTTGCTAAAAGGATAGCAAGCTTTGGAGTCAAAGCATGAGTAGTAACTGATGTAGCGATTGTATTGGCTGTGTCATGAAATCCATTAATAAAGTCAAAAGCTAAACCCAATAATACAATTAAAATAAGCATTAAAGATAGAAACTCCATCGGCTAGCTGCCTCCTTATTTATTTCTCAGGATCATAATGTCGAGTTTATTGATACATTTTCACTTGAAATAAGTACTCGCTACTACGTTAAAGCATAAGATATATACTCTTCTCTAAGTGTTGAATATTGATAATAGATTACTTTTATAGAAACTCTTTATATCTTTACCCTAATTCTTTGATGTTAAAATTCATCAGCTTTAACTCTTATTTAATTTCTCTCAACATACACATCAATTTATATTTTCAATCTGCTCCTGATGCAAACCAAGAATTTTGCGAAAATATGGACAAAAATTGCCCCTAAGATAATAGGTGCTATTCACGTTGAGTTAATTATCTAACTTTTTTACTAGAGTAGTTTCCTTTAAACTAGGGGACACCTTTCGATCACTCACCCATTCTATGAAAAAGATAGGACACTAGGCCAACACCCAGCATATAAAATCCAAGCACATCTTACATCAAAAGCTACTGACCCCTTACTGTGGTAAGTTTTTTTGTTTTTGCGTAGACAGGCAAACTTACTGCACTAGCTACATACTATCTAATCGATGTTCAATTCATGTAAAGTGACTGCATGAATGAAGTATACATCACTGTAACAAGCTTTCTCTTTTGGTTCTATCCAACTATGCTATTGTCTTGAAAGAGAGGAGTGAAATTCAAAATTACTCTTGTTCAAAAAATAGAAGGTTCATTAATTGGGTATTTTGTGTAAAATTAGTTATAAATCTTAATACTGTTTAATTTATAATGAAGAGGAAAAACTATGTATTATTTGTTCTAAGAAGGCGTCATCTTGGGAACAAACTAATACGTAGATTATACAAAATTAGTTTTCTTGAGGAGAAACAACGATGAATCTTACACACAATAATTTAGAAGGTATAAAAAGGGAAGAAGGACAAAAGCAGTTGCTTGAAAGAAACCTTGAATCACATAGAAGTAGAAAATGGATAATCAATTTTATTTGTGCTATATCCCTACTTGTATCCGTACTTTGCTTCTGCTTTCACGTACCACAATCTGTAATTATACCTGTAATCTTACTGTTTATATGTACAATCATCAAAATCGTACATAAAACGTTAGATAAAAAAATAGAGTTGCGCTTAAAACGCGTTAAACAGGAGCAAAGAAAAAACATTTTCAAGGTAAATAAACCCTAAAATCTTTTCTATAAGCTTTTAATGATTAACATTGAGTTATCTAGAAGACCATCTATTTTGTTATAGTTGGACTTAAGGTGATCTAAATAGTGTTTTTACTATTGTACTTTAGTACCAGGATAAAGGAATTTGGTCTATAATAAGAGGCGACGTTGTTTTCCGACATGAACTCGTCACCTCTTTAAGAGCATCTATTTTTATAATAGGTGTCTAGAAATATCAACGTAGCAAAAGGCACTTGCATATAGCAAGTGCCTTTTTTAATGTAAGTAAAACCATAAAGCTACAATTCACTTAAACCTGTAGTTATTTTTATGAATTATATCGCTTTGTCTACAAGAGATTCGCGTCATTTTTTATGAGTTTTTTTAACAGAAGTACTGTAGAGTTTTTATTTTTAAACTTTTTGTCTTTATAAATAATGAAGGACAAAAGATGCCTGATGGCCACTTTATTACGCTATAAAGCGAGAAATAGAAAGAATCCATACAGCCATGGTATACTAATAATAAACATGGAGATGATGGAGGATATTATGACAAAACGATTAGATTTACGTGTCGACTTTGCTTTTAAATCACTATTTGGCACACATGGAAATGAATCTATTTTAGCTGCCTTTTTAAACGCAGCACTCCGTTTTCCAGATGAGAAGAAAATTCAAACGGTTCAATTATTAGATCCTCATTTTAATAAAGAAAACCAAGAAGATAAACGTTCTATTTTGGATGTACACGCGCAACTAGAAGATGGAAGTCGTGTCAATATTGAAATTCAGCTTAATAATAAACATGACATGGAAAAACGAACGCTCTATTACTGGTCCAAAATGTATAGTAGTCAAATGAAAGAAGGCATGGACTACGGAGAGCTTTGTAAAACCATTACTATTAACATTGTGAACTTCCGTTATTTATCTCATATACATGAGTATCACTCCACCTTTCAGTTATATGAGCGAGAACAGAAGCTACTCTTAACGGATATGCTCGAAATTCATTTTATGGAGCTACCTAAGTTATTAATTAAATGGCGTAACAGAGAGGTAGATCCACGGGAAGATCAACTCGTACGATGGTTATTATTACTTGAAGCATCCGAAGATGAAGAAATCACTCAGGTATTGGAGGAGATTGCGATGCAAGAAGATCAAGTATTAAAGAAAGCGATGGACGAATGGGAACGTGTGAGTCAAGATCCGGAAGTATTATTAGCTTATGAAGCACGAAGAAAAGCGTTATTAGATGAAAAGTCAGCTTTAAAAAGAGCTGAAAAAAAAGGGAAAGAAGAAGCTATAAAAGCGATGGCTATTGGAATGATTCAAGAAGGTATAGCTAACAACGTAATAAGTAAATTGACAGGTCTTTCTATAGAAGAAATTGAAATACTTCGTCATCAATAAATTAAAAAGAAGCAGTGTCTTATGTACACTGCTTCTTTTTAATAGATAATTTTTAAACAATGAATTTTGTTGAAGTAAACGCTTCATATGCTTTTGTGGGATTGGCAAACCATTCAGCAATTTCATTTGCTTTTATTTGGTCCTGTGCACCCTGAAATAGCAATTGAACGATATGCTCAGGTAATGGTTTCGTCATAGCATTTGTCCATTCAGTTACCTCTTTTACATACTGTTTCGTTCGATTCCAATAAGACTCTCCTGTTTCTACATCCCACTTAAAATTTTTGTATTCCATGAGAGTTTCATACAATTGTTCCGCACAGTAAGAAGAGAGATTACAACCTTGACCCGTAATAGGATCGTTTAAAAACACACTATCGCCACAGCCCATTACCAGCTTGTTTTTAACCATGAGATATGGCTTTCGAATAATAGGTGTTAAGGCGGTTTGAAGAAAGCTCTTTTCATCACATAAAGCAAAATTTTTCTCATCAATTCGATTGTGAATTTCAGAAAAAAACTGTTGAGCTGTGCTTCTCATTTTAAGAGTAAACTCATCTGCACTTTTTATTCCTTTAAATACATCTAAATCACTGCTTGGTATTGCCATAATGAACATTATAGTAGCAGGACCGTGTTCTGTTACTGCAGGTATTTCAAACACTTCACCCAACTCAGGAAGAACCGTTACGCCTACTCCCAAAGGATTATTTGCTTTTATACCTTTAAAATAACCAACGATACATTTTCGCTGAGGAGTTTTAAAAGGAGAAAGATCCTCTTCGATCGAAAACGGCAAAAGAGGCCCATTTTTCCCTGTACAATCAATAACTAAATCAAACTCATTTATTAGTACTTCCACACTCTCTCTATCTACCTTTTCTAAACGGAATGAAACTCCTTTTTCTATAAGGTCATTAATAGAATACGAGTAATATAAACGTTGATCAACAGATGATGCAGGCTCTTTCAACTTTCCGACAAACAGTTTCTGATTTCCAATCGTAATATGAATACTTTCAATAAGGGGTTGTTCTCCCCATTTCGGCACATTAAAGCGTGTTTCACGATTCCTTGTGGGTCCGAAATGTACCTGGGTAGACATGATTCGGCCTCTTCTAATCTGATCTGGTGATTGACGTTCAATGACCGTAATATCAAAATCGTTCCTTAGAGCATAGGCTAGGTGCAGTCCGGCTACCCCACTACCAATAATACAGATTCTCTTTTTCAACAATCTCACTCCCTCGTTAGAAAATTCGGCATTCACTAATGAACTGACGTAAATGCCCTACCTAGTTACTTTATATGTACTAGGTCTATGAAGTTTTTTTGCTAACATCTTCCTGTAAATATAACTACTATTTATTTTATTGGAAGCTAATTTTTATGTAAATGATTCCTTAGAGATAGGGATTATAGACTGTAAAGTGAATTAAAAGGTCCTTACTGGTTCTAGTGCAAAAAATACTTTATAGAAATATAAATTGGCAGCTTCCTTTAAACTACTAGCTTATGATGATAATCCAAACAATTGATCGATGAATTCTTTTTGATTTTGAATAGACAAACCCATAAGATAAGTTGTCTTTTTTTAAAAAATAAATCTTGATAAAATGTATGACTACGCTGAATATCTAGATCAGTGGTAGATGCGACAACTACAACTCAGTTCACTTTAAAAGTTTGGTAAAAGGTAGCGTTTTCTTACATTAATCTAGGGAATATGGCATGAAGAATATCTAAGCATAAAAGATATAGAAAAAGAGAAGGTTAAAAACCTTCTCTTTTTTAGTTTAACTGTGTTTTACTCCTCTTTATAAACTATTAATTGGGGCTAAACACTCCGCAACATCATTTTTCGGTGAATTAACAAGTGTAGATACAGGATATGATTTCATCTTTTTCGACGGAAAAGGAATGAGCAGTGATTTAAGATACTCTGTATCATTCATTTTAGAGTCCATCCATACATCATATGCATCTTCCTCAAGAATTACAGGCATTCTATTATGAACTTCTTGTGTAATTTCATTTGGGGTGGTGGTTATAATTGTGCACGAATAAAGGGGCTCACCATTTTTATCCCATTCATCCCAAAGTCCAGCAAATGCGAATGGCCTGCCATCTTCCATTACAAATCGAAAAGGCTGCTTGTTTTCCCCTTCTTTTTTCCATTCATAAAATCCATCGCATACAATTAAACATCTCTTGTGTTTAAAAGGTGTCTTAAAACTTGGCTTTTGATCAATACCTTCGGCTCGTGCATTTATCATCTTATATCCAACTTTACTATCCTTAGACCACGAAGGTACTAGTCCCCATTTCATCGTTATTCCAATTCTTTTTCCTCCATTAGATCCTATTGTTAAAATTTGTTGAGAGGGAGCTACATTAAATCTTGGATTAATTGTTACTTCATCGTTAAATTCAAAGTTAAATTGCTCTTGAAGCACAGATATATCTGTCGCTAAAGAAAATCTTCCACACATATTCTCACCTCATATACATGTTAGCAATCATTAAAAAAACAAAACCTCCGTTTAAAACTTGAGGCATCCGATTTACAATGCTGTTACCACTGATCCGCATTACTTTATATTCTTACATTTCAAATAAGCATCTTTCTTTCAGTCATGGGCATTTTGATTTGGAGAAGAGTCATATAATTTCCCATCATATTTAATTGCAATCCTAGCTATAAAAAAATAATTCTATAAGGAACACTTATTATCTGAAAAAAACAACTTTTGGACGGTTCACAAATAAAAATTGCTTTCCTTTCCTTATTCAAATTCATTGTCTAGGTTTCTCACTTCCTTAATGAATAATTTTACAGCGATAGATGCTTCTTTTAAATTTGGAATTGCCAAAGCAATTTCTCTACAAAATTCCGGTTCTAATTTTTTTATAGCAATTCCTTTGGGTACACTTGTTAATGAAAATTTAGGAGCTATAGCTAAGCCTAGGTCTTCTTGAATCATTTTTAAAAGGGTATTGATATGAGAAACCGTAAATTCAGCTCTTAATTTCACTTTAGCTTTATTAAACATATCTATAATGGGAGATTCAAATCCTCCTCTGCACAAAATTAATGGCTCATTATCTAAGTCATTAATACTAATAGAATTCTTTTTCGATAAAACATGAGTTTTGGGCACTAAAACTACCATTTCATCTTTAGCAATTGGTACAGTATCCATACCTTTGCTTGGAAGAACGATAAACCCTATATCAATAACTTTAGATTTTAACCAACCTTTAATTTCGTCTAATGTTCCTTCATAAACATTTAGCTGGAGAGAGGGATATTTTTGTTTGAAAACTTTAATAATTTTTGGTAAGAACTGCGTAGATGCACTTGGAAAACTGCCTATTCTTATCGTCCCTACTTCAAATCCCTTTTCAGCTGCTACTTCTTGTTCTACTTTTTCAATATGATTTAATATTGCTCGAATATGTACTAAAATACGCCCCCCAATATCGGTTAAAATTAGACCTCTTTTACGATCCCTAAGAAGCAGTTTAACTCCTAAATCAGCTTCTAAATTGGATATTGCATGGCTAACAGCTGGTTGAGTCATATTCAGGGCTTGACTAGCCTTCGTAAAACTTCCTGTGTCAATAGTTTTTACTAATACTTGAAGTTGTGTAATTGTTATCATAAGTAATTACTTATACTCCTTATAAAAAACATTCATTTTTCTTATTTATATACTTAGCGTATCATGTTTAATGTAATCATAACAAGGAGGTTTTATCATGCAGCAACACTCTAAAACGCGAATTGGATTTTTCCTTGCGTTTCTTGTTTTTATGTGGGGAATAAACTGGCCTTTAACAAAGTTCGCACTGCACTACTCTCCACCACTTTTATTTGCTGGTATACGACTGTTTATCGGAGGCCTTATATTACTCATAATTGCTATTCCTAGATATAAAATGCTTCGTTTTAAAGAGACGTGGCCTATTTATTTTATATCCGCATTATTTAATATCATCTTATTCTATGGACTTCAAACAATTGGATTAAATTATTTACCGGCCGGACTTTTTACCGCGATTGTTTTTTTTCAACCAATCTTAATGGGCTTATTTTCTTGGATGTGGCTTGGTGAGTTGATGTATCCTTTCAAACTATTAGGGCTTATTTTAGGATTCGTGGGCGTTCTTGTCATTTGTCTTGGCGGTTTAAACGGCCATATTTCTATTACAGGTATTTGTCTTGCATTAGGTTCTGCTTTAAGCTGGGCTTTGGGTACTGTATTTATGAAAAAAACCTCTAACAAGGTTGATGGAATCTGGCTCACTACCTTGCACATTATCATTGGTGGCTTATTTTTAATGGGTTCCGGTACACTTACAGAAAACTGGTCATCCATTTCATGGAACCCAGCTTTTATTACCGTATTATTATTTATATCCGTGTTCGTTATTGCTCTAGGGTGGCTTGACTTCTTTACACTTGTTAGTTCAGGAGAAGCAAGTAAGGTTTCTACCTACACTTTTTTAATCCCTATTATCTCTATTACAGCAAGTTCATTATTTTTAAAGGAACCAATTACAGTGAATTTATTAGTAGGTCTCATTTTAGTCATTTTCAGTATAATGCTTGTCAGTATAAAACCGAAAACCGAAAAGCCTACCCTTTTATCAAAATAAAAGAAAAGGATGGTCCAAAGGACCACCCTTTTTTTCATAACGTTCCGTCAAGTTTTACTTGCTCATTCATTAATTACAAACAATTATTCTTATTCCTTTTCCTCTTCTAAATCTCTTTTCAACCAATAAATAAGTTGCTGTTCACGTTCTTTGTTCATTTTTTTAGATTGTTGCTGTGACCATTCATAAAATCCTTTTCCTGTTTTTTGTCCGTAATTTCCCTCATCTATGAGATTTTTCATCTTGCTAAACGATCTATTATGATTGCTCAAATCAGGGAATAGATAGGCTGATATAGAATCAAATACATCTAGCCCTCCCATATCAGCTGTCATAAATGGTCCTGTCACCGACAAACGTCTACCTATGCTGTAACAAACAGCTTTATCAATATCCTCTATTGAAGCCACGCCTTGCTCAAGAATATATTGAGCCTCACGGAATAAAGCATATTGCAGTCGATTTCCAATTGAACCAAGGATATCTTTTTGAACCACAATAGGCTTTTTATTCATGTGTTTAAGTAATTCAAGCGATTTATTAACAGTCTCTTTAGACGTCTGTTCTCCACGTATTACTTCTACAAGAGGAATCAAGTGTCCTGGATTCCAAAAATGTGTAACTACTGTTCTTTCCGGATATGAAGTAAGAGCAGCAATATCAGTTGGACTCAAACCAGACGTGTTACTCGCAAGTATTACATTTGGGGAACATAATTTATCTAACTCTTGAAACATTTTTTGTTTTAAGTATAAGTTCTCTGGAATTCCTTCAATCACGAAACTGGCATTATTTACACACTCTCTTAATGAGTTTGTAAAGTAGATACGCTCTTTTATATTTTCTATTTCATTAGAATCCACTACCTCATACATTGTTAACAAATTCAATTTTTCATCAATACCTTGCTTCCCATGTTGAATATCACTGTCATCTATTCCCCAAATTTTTACGTTGAATCCTGCTATAGATGCAGATAAGGCAATAGAATGCCCCATTGTACCAGAACCTATAATTGCTAATTCTTCTTTAGAAACACTCATATTGCTGTCCACCCTCCATCTACTTTAATTGTTTCTCCTGTTATAAACTGAGCTAAATCGGAAGCTAAAAAAAGAACTGCCCCTGTAACATCGGATGGCTGAGCCAATTTCCCCAAAGGGATACGGGCAATAACATCCTGATAAAATTCCCTATCTTCAAACATTTCCCTCGTAAAATCTGTCTCGATAAAAGTAGGGGCCACAGCATTTACTCTCACGTTATATTGCGCCCATTCAACAGCAAGTGCTTTTGTTAATTGAACTGCGCCACCTTTACTAGAACAATAGACAGAGCGCTTAACATATCCTACAAAAGCCATTTGGGAAACCATGTTAATAATCTTTCCCCTTCCTTGCTCTATCATATGTTTCCCTACTCTTTGTGCACAAAAAAAGGTTCCTTTAAGGTTGGTGTCTATTACTTGATTCCAATCTTTTTCGGTTACTTCTAGTGCTGGTTTTGGAATATTAATTCCTGCATTGTTTATGAGTATATCAATATTACCTAATGTAGAAACCGCGTTATCTACCATTTCATACACACTTTGTATATCTTGCATATCTCCCTTTAAGTAGAAAGCATTGGGCTGAATCTTCCTTAATTCATTTGTAGTCGACACTAAGTCAGCTTCATTACGCCCTGTAATCACTACATCTGCCCCTTGTCTAGCGAACGCCAAAGCGATATCCTTACCAATTCCTTTGTTCCCTCCAGTAACCAGCACTTTTTTACCTTTTAGTTCATCAAAATAAGCCATTATGATTCTCCCTTTTATGAATTTTAGGGTTCCTGTGATCAAACTAAACCAGTTAAACTGTAGACAAGAATCACAAAGAAGCATGCGAGTGTTTTAAAAATAGTCACTGCAAAGATATCTCCATAAGCCTGTTTATGAGTTAATCCAGTAACAGCAAGTAGTGTAATTACAGCTCCGTTATGAGGTAAAGAATCCATCCCACCTGAGGCCATTGCTACGACACGGTGCATAACTTCAGGAGGAATATTATATTGAGTAATAGCTTGTATGTACTTATCTCCCATAGCACTCAGTGCTATCCCCATTCCCCCAGATGCTGAACCCGTAATTCCAGCTAAAACGTTTGTTGTAACAGCTCCATTAATAAGTGGATTTGTAAAAGTATGTGAGATACTATCCCGTACAGTTGCAAATCCAGGAAGAGATGCAATAACTCCACCAAAACCATATTCAGAACCCGTATTCATAGCTGCTAGTAGAGCTCCGCCAATACTGGCATTAATACCTTGTTGAAATCCAGTAGTTACGCGCTTCCAATCATAGGCGAGTGCAGTAAGAATACCTAGCACTAAAGCTAGCTCTACCGACCAAATTCCTGTTACTGTTGCTAAGTCTACTTTGCCAAAGGCTTCTAACCCTAACTTCGAAAAATCAAAACCTTCTGGGTACCACTTTGGAATAGACATAGTGAAAAATTTATTGGCCACTCCCACTAAAATTAGGGGAACAAATGCTAATACCTGACGCCCGATACTAGCAGAATTAGTAGAAGGCGCAGCTGACATATTAACTGTTTCAGCAGTAACAGCTGTCTCTTCCCCAGCACCATCAAAACCAAAATAACCTTCACCTGCAATTTGAGCTTTTTTACGGCGTCTTTCCAAATAAAGAAGTCCTAGGCAAAGCACAAAGAGAGATCCGATTATTCCTAATATAGGAGCCGCATAAATATCTGTCTTAAAAAAAGAAGTTGGGATTACGTTTTGAATTTGAGGTGTACCCGGCATAGCATCCATTGTAAAAGATAAAGCTCCTAAAGCAATGGTTCCAGGAATAAGTCGCTTAGGAATGTTAGCTTCTCGAAAAAGGTTAGCTGCAAATGGATAAACAGCAAACGCTACTACAAACAAACTGACTCCACTGTAAGTTAATATTGCACACATGAGAACAATAGCTAAAATAGCTCGTTTTCGACCAACTAAATTTATAATAGTTTTAGCGATAGATTCTGCAATTCCAGACATTTCAACTAACTTTCCAAAAACTGCTCCTAATAAAAAGACTGGAAAATAATTTTTAATAAAGCCAACCATCTTTTCCATAAAAATATTAGAAAAGAAAGGTAAAGCATAGCTGGGTTCCGTTAATATAACTGCAAGTAATGCACATAGAGGTGCAAAAAGAATGACAGAAAAACCTCGGTAAGCAATAAGCATTAAGAGCCCTAAAGCAAGTATAATGATGACTAAATCCATTGTTTCTCCCCCTATATTTCTCGTCACATTTTAATATATTTTCTTTTTTAGTTTAAATTTTCAGATTTTTTATAACGTTAAACTTTAGTAATTCTATTGCTAATCCTCCAAAAGCAAACGCTTTCAATATATTGGATAGGAGATGACCAGAAATTCATCTCAAAAGAGCAAAAACTTATTGAAAAAGGATACATAAAAAGTTTATGTATCCCTTTTATTGGTTACTTTGCTGTTACTTTTCCATAACGACGTACGCGAAGTAAAGCTTGTTCGGCATGTCCTGAAAAATTCTCTAGTTGACAAAGGCGAGCTGCATATTCACCAATATGCGCACTAGCTTCTTCTGTAACTTTTTGATAAGTACATGTTTTTAAAAACTTACCTACCCACAGTCCACCAGTATAGCGTGCTGCCCCTTTTGTTGGAAGTGTATGGTTTGTACCAATGACTTTATCGCCATAAGCTACATTTGTCTCAGGACCTAAAAATAAGCATCCGTAATTATTCATGTTTTCTAAAAAGTAATCTGGATTTTCAGTTAAGATTTCAACATGCTCAAAAGCTAATTTGTCTGCTTCTATTAAAGCTTCCTGTTCATTTTCCACAATTATGATTTTACCGTAATCTTCCCAGGAAACACGTGCTACATCGGCTGTTGGAAGTTTTTCAAGCTGACGTGCAATTTCTTCTACAGTTTCTTGGGCTAACTTTTCAGATGTTGTAATTAATGCTCCCGGTGAAGTTGGTCCATGTTCTCCCTGTCCTAAAATGTCAGTAGCAATCATTTCTGCGTCTGCTGTTTCATCAGCTACAACTAATGTTTCTGTAGGGCCTGCAAAGAGATCAATTCCAACACGACCATACAATTGACGTTTTGCTTCTGCCACATAAGCATTACCTGGTCCTACCAGCATATCTACAGGTTCAATTGTTTCCGTACCAACAGCCATGGCAGCCATGGCTTGAATTCCCCCAAGAATATAGATTTCATCGGCTCCTGCTAAATGCATGGCTGCTACTGTAGCTGATGGAATTTCTCCTCCAATAGGTGGAGTGCAAGCAATCACCCGTTTTACTCCAGCTACCTTTGCTGTCAGTACACTCATATGTGCAGAAGCAACCATAGGATAACGTCCACCTGGAATATAACATCCAACACTTCCAACTGGAATATTTTTATGGCCTAAAATAACGCCAGGTAATGTTTCTACTTCAATGTCTAGCATAGATTTTCTCTGTTCTTCAGCAAATTTTCGTACATTATTTTGAGCAAATTTAATATCTTCAATTGTTTGCTCTGGTACACTATTCACAATTTCAATGATTTGTTGATTGCTCAATCTGAAATTTTCCGGAGACCAATTATCAAATTTTCTTGATAGTTCTCTAACTGCACTGTCTCCTTCATCCTCAATTTTTTTAATGGTTTGACTTACTGTTGCTGATACTTGCATATCATTTTGATTAATTTCTTCCTGACTTTTCCCCTGTTTGAAAACTTTCGCCATGACAAATCTCTCCCTTTATTTGCATACGTATGCATTAAATTCATACTTCGTTTAGCAACATCCCTAAAATGCATACGTATGCATTTTAAAACAGAGTTTTTAAATCATAGTAGTATTAATTTAATTAATAGTAAGCTTCCTAACTTTAATAAAAAGCTATTTGCATACGTATGCATTTTTAGTTGCAAAAGAGATATTATGTATCCCTTTTAGAAAGAATCCTTATTATTTACACAATTCACACTATTGTGTCTACTAAATCATAAATGATAGCCCTTTCATTGTCAACTATTCTTGAGAAGTTTTACAGACTTTCTCTCAAGAAGCTTGCCTGAAAAAAGTAGAGATTGAGGCTTGGTCGCTTCTCCATCCACTGTATTTAATAGCATATTAATAGTTGCTTCAATCATTTCTTTTACTGGTTGCTGCCAAGTCGTTAACGAATAAGGGGGCCAGGAGGCCATTGAAATATCATCAAACCCTACAATTGACAACTCGTTTGGAATAGATATACCTAATATTTTAGCAGCATCTATTACCCCTAATGCCACGATATCATTAGCACAGAAAATAGCATCTGGACGATTTCCTTTTTTTAGTACACGCATTGCTACAGAGTAACCAGCTTCATAGGTGTAATCTCCTTCTTCTATTACTGCTTTTATTCCTTTTTGTATAAGAAACTCAACAAACCCCTTCTCACGATCACGACTCGTTGATGTATTTGTACGACCGGTAATATAAGTGAACTTTTTATGACCTTGTTTAAATAAATATTCCCCAATTTTCATGCCCGCAGAGTAATTATCACAACATACAGAATGACAGGAAGAATCCTGGGTATATCGATTGAAAAGAATAATAGGTATATCATGCCTAGAAAGTTTAGAGACAACATTTGAAGATAGCAAAACGTCCGTCACTATCACGCCCTCTACATTGTATTCAAGGAATTGAGATACTTCATCTTGAGTAATTTCATCATTCTTTGTATGAAAAAAAAGGACATGATACCCCTTTTCGTACAGACTTTTTGTGAATTCATCAAGAATTTCTGGATAAAAAGGATTTTGAATATTACCCATTACAAGACCAATTATATTAGTCTTATTAGTTATTAATCCTCTTGCTAAAGCATTGGGACGATACCCTATTTTTTGAGCAGCATCTAACACGCGTTTTTGTGTTCTAGGAGACACTTTTGCACCTGGAGTAAATACCCTAGAAACGGTCGATTGTGAAACATTAGCTAACTTAGCCACCTCTATTGCATTAATTTGTTTTTTTTTCACATTTACCTCTCCTTGTATGATAAGTTTTCTTAGTATAAAAAACTCGTTAATAACTAGATATGTTTATATTATATATATTTCTTCATTTTAACAATTGAATGATTATATTATTATTACTTTTTTAAGAAGGGGTAATATAAAAGAGGTTTAATAAATATTAAGAGGAATTTAAACATTTTAGTGATTTTTCAATTTCTACTTAAATATTATTATGAAGACTTTTAAAACTTAAAAAAGCCGCAAAGCCTTATTAGATAAGTACTTTGCGACTTTGTGGTTTTCTGCTTCACTTGCACTAATGCTAAGCATATTTATCCTTGAGCAATATTAAAGTAAGATGTATTTAGAGCTTCCTCTTTGTCTCTAAATATCTTTTTAGTAACGAGCTGTGACCATTTTCTTTCTTGTATAGAACTCTACCCCATCTGTGCCGTTTGCATGAAGATCCCCATAAAAAGAATCTTTCCAACCGGAAAATGGGAAGAACGCCATAGGTGCTGGCACCCCTACATTAACCCCTAACATACCGGACTCAATATTTTCACGAAATTCCCGTACACTTGCACCACTATCTGTATAAATACAAGCACCATTTGCAAATCGGGAATTATTCGCTACCTCAATTGCTTCTTCTAGTGATTTTACACGCACAATAGATAATACTGGTGCAAAAATCTCATCCTGCCAGATTTTCATTTCTTGTGTGACATGATCAAAAATAGTTGGCCCTACAAAATAGCCTTTATCCTTTACTGCACTATCTTCACGACCATCCCGAACTAAATGAGCTCCTTCCTCTATGCCTGATTTTATATAGCTAAGTGTACGCTCTTTGTGATTTTCACGAATAACAGGTCCTAAAAAGACATCCTTTTCTAGACCGTTTCCAATTACAATGTTGTTTGCTTCTTCTACTAATCGATTGATTAACTTATCGGCGATTTCCTCTTGTACCGTTACAACAGAAGCAGCCATACAACGCTCACCTGCTGAGCCAAAAGCAGCACCAATAATTTGCTTTGTTGCTACGTCTAAATCAGCGTCATTTAGTACAATTGAGTGATTTTTTGCACCTGCTAAAGCCTGAACACGCTTTAAATTTTCCGTCCCTTTTTTGTATACGTATTCAGCTACTGGCTGAGAACCAACAAAGGAAATAGCTTTCACAAGTTTATGTTCAAGAAGACCGTTTACAACATCATGCGCACCATTGACAATATTTAATACACCTTTTGGTAATCCGGCTTCCTCAAACAATTCTACTAACCTTGCAGCTAAAAGTGGAGTGCGTTCAGATGGTTTTAAGACAAATGTATTACCGCAAGCAATGGCAAGTGGGAACATCCAACAAGGAACCATCATTGGGAAGTTAAACGGTGTAATTCCTCCAATGACACCAATTGGATAGCGATACATGCCAGATTCAATTCCCGTTGCAATATCAGGAAGTTGTTTCCCCATCATTAAGGTAGGGGCGCCTGCAGCAAATTCCACGCACTCAATCCCACGTTGTACTTCACCATACGCTTCATTAAAGCTTTTTCCGTTTTCAACAGTCACTAATTTCGCTAATTCATCCCAATTATCTACTAGTAACTGTTGATACTTAAATAAGATTCGAGCTCGTTTTGGAACTGCTGTCTTGGACCACCCTTTAAATGCTTCATTTGCAGCTCGGACAGCTTTATCAACATCTTCTTTTGTTGAAAGAGGTACTTCTGCAATTACTTCTCCGGTTGCAGGGTTATAGACTTTCTCCCTAAGACTTGTAGATGATTCTATCCATTCGCCAGCAATATAGTTTTGAATCACTTTTGTATTAGTTGTAGTTTCCATTTTGCATTCCCCTTTTTAGATAAATTAGTAGATTTTTAAGATTCAACGGTATTTTTGCTTCCTGAAAAATCGTAGTTATAGCAGTAATAGTACAGATCCACTATTTCTTGATGAGTGGCCACTTTTGGGTTATTGCCTGGACTGCCACTTGCTATTGCATCCATTGCCATTTTATCAACTACTTGTTGGAATTTTTGTTCATCTATTCCCCATGCTTTCATATTAGGAATATTTAGGTCACAACAAAGTTGCCTAATTTTCTCAATAGCCGCATCAGCCAGCTCTTCCTTGGTTAATGATTTCGATTCCGGATAAATTAGATGTCCTATTTTCCCTAACGAATCAATAGCAGATTCTTTTGTAAATTCAAGTACTGCTGGAAGTAACATAGCATTTGAAATACCATGAGGTACATGAAATAAAGCCCCAATTGGACGGGACATTCCATGGACTAGTGTCACAGAAGCATTACTAAAAGCTAGTCCAGCTTCCATAGAAGCAATAGCCATTTTTTCTCTTGCATCTAAATTTTCCCCATTTTGGTAAACTGTTCTTAAATGATTCAAAATAGCTTCTATCGATGAAAGGGCCAATGTTTCTGTTAACGGTTGAGATAAACGTGATATATAAGCTTCAATAGCATGACAGAGTGCATCAATTCCCGTTGCTGCTGTAACTTGTGGGGGAGTAGAAATTGTAAAAATTGGATCCACAATCGCCACTTTTGGAAGAAATGCTTGATGTTTAATCATCATTTTTATATCTTCTTTAGTATTCGTTATTACTGTAACGTTTGTTACTTCCGAACCAGTTCCAGCTGTAGTTGGAATTGCGATAAGAGGAATAGGATTTTCTGTAATCGGAGACTTTCCGCCAGTAAAATCACCAATATATCCTCCATTAGTTGCTACTACTGCTACAGCCTTAGCAGCATCGATGCAACTTCCTCCACCTATTGCGATAATAACATCACATTGCTCTCTTAAGCATAGATTCAATGCTTCATCGATATGTAAGTCTGTTGGTTCAGTATTAACATCTAAATATTCTGCATAAGGAATATCCAAATCCTCCAGTATTTTTTCGCAACTTCTTACATGTCCTATTTTTTCCATGATACGATCACTAATTAAAAGCACTTTCTTTCCATAAGCTCTCACTTGCTCTCCAAGCTGAGCTAAAGAATTTTTACCATAAAAGATTGAGTTAGGCATGCAAAATTCTGAATACCCTTTCATAAAATCCCTCCTTACATTAACTTCACTATTTATTAATGCAAGAACCGTGCCAAGTATAAATGCTTAATTCTAAAGGCTTCTTTTAGTTAAATTGTCCATTTTAAAATACATAAGTGTTTGATATGTGTCCGATTATAAAGACACTTTAACTATAAGCCGTATTTTTTTAATTTTATGTAAAGAGTAGAACGCTGAATCCCAAGAATTCTGGCGGTAGCAGCCTTATTGCCGTTCGTATCAGCAAGCGCTTTCAAAATAGTGTCTCTTTCACCAGATAAAATATCTTCTCTTACCTTTTTTAAGAGTCTGTTTGTATCACTAGTTTCTTCCGTTGTAAAAGAGCTTGTATCTTTGTTTCGAAAATGAGTAGGTAAGTCTTTTTCCGTAATCTCTTGGTTTTCTACTAGACTTACTAACATTTCCAGCGTATTAACAAGTTCCCGTATATTTCCTGGCCATTGATATTCTTGTAAATACCGCATTGCTTCAAAAGAAAAGCGTTTTTCAATGATTCCAAACTTTTCACAAAATTTTTTAAGGTGGTGTATGAGTAATATCTGAATATCCCCTTTTCTCTCTATAAGTGGTGGGATACTCAAACGAATAATATTTAAACGATAATATAAATCTTCACGGAACTCCCCCTTCCTAACTAGATCTTCTAATCTTTTATTAGTAGCAGCAATAATTCTTACATCTACATGTTGACTTTTCACCCCTCCAACTCGTTCCACTTCTCTGTCTTGTAATACTCTGAGTATCTTAGCTTGCATAAGTAACGGCATATCTCCAATTTCATCTAAAAATAAGGTACCTTTATGAGCTTGTTCAAATTTACCTGGCTTTCCTCCTTTGCGTGCTCCTGTAAATGCTCCTTCCTCATAGCCAAATAACTCTGCTTCAAGTAATTGTTCTGGAATAGCCGCACAATTAATACTAACAAAGGGTCCTTCTGAAAATGGGCTAGAATAGTGAATTGCTTTTGCGAATAATTCTTTTCCGGTGCCACTTTCTCCAGTAATTAATACGGTAGAAGGTGTTTTTGCAGCTTTTCTAGCAATATCTTTCACGGTTTGTATTGCTGGACTTTCTCCAATAATTTGATCAAAATGATTGTTATTTTCTATTTGTTCCTGATTAGGCAAATGAGCTTCTGTTACTTTTCGGGACAATTCCTGCATACGACCTAAGATATTATAAAGTTCACTGACGCCTTCGAAGATAAGCATTCCAATTGCTCCTACAATTTCTCCTTCCTTTCTAATTGGAATACGATGAACAATCATATCTTGACCTTGGATACGTTGAACATAACCTCTTTCATCTGTTCCCGTTTCACTAACAATATGTACTCGGGTATTTTCTATAATTTCTGTGACATGTTTTCCGATTGCTTCTTCACGTTTTTTTCCTAAAAAACGGCAGTAGGCCGCATTAAACTCCTTAATAAATCCATTCGTGTCGACAATAACAATACCTTCGTAAGCGCTTTCTAACACAGCATCTAATGTTTCAACAGCATAAAGATTTTCCTGTAGATACTTTAGATAGAAAGCATACGAATGAAGAATATCCGTTTTAGTTAATACCCCGACCAATTTTTCTTTTTCATCTATAACAGGTAAAATTTCTACTTGCATTCTCCAAGCTTTGTCAATAGAGTCATGAGGATTAACACTGATTATTGAAGGCTTCATAACTTCCTCAACTTTGGTATTTAGTGAGTAGCATTCAGTCAAGGATCTTATTAATTCAGAGGTTGTTAGTATCCCTATAACTTTCTGTTGTGGACAAACAACAGGTAACCCTTCAATACCGTGCATATCTAGTAAATGAAAGGCTTCCTTTAATGTTTGACCTACTGTCAGGTTAGTAAAAAGTGGTCTCATCCATCTATGAACAAGTTCGTCATTTTTTATTTGGTTATAATCAAGGGGTGTATACTCATTAAGGTCTTGTACCATTTTTAATACCTCCTAATCTTAAACATCAATATAAATGTAGCATTTATTATACACAAGGTTTTCGGAATTGTCTGTATTATGGACACTTTTAGTGATTTTATCAAGGTAAATGACTCGGGTTCAAATACATTCCTAATGGATTTGTTCTTATAGAGTTCTCCTTAATCTTATTTATTTCTCTTAATGAAATTAATATGGGGGCTACTTCGTTATGGATCACATTCTACTTGTGTTTTCACAAAACATTCATTTATAACCATTTATATACATAAATTCCTTTAAATGGTGACTCTAGCTTAATGTATTCAGTTAATGAGACATCCTTTGGTTTTTTCGACTATCTCATGAAAAATAAAGGCCAATAGTCCACCCAACATATAAACAACGGAGTACATCTTACATCATTATCTACTCCTCACCTACTGCGGTAAGGGTTCTTTGTTGTTTTTTGAGTGGACAGGCAAGCTTACTGCAGTAGTTACATAGTATCTAAAGAATCACGACTTCGTTGCCTAATCAGTATCTAGTTCAGTATCGCTACCGCGTTAATACAAGCTGTATACGTGTAGTGAAGCCCTTCGTGGAACCTGTAAGGGAGCTGAGCCGAAGAGGCGAAGGGGGCGACCGGATGCGTTGAGCCGAAATAATGAGTACCTGAAAGGCAAAAAATAAAAAGAATGAAAGAAGGTAGCAACATGAGAAAAATAAAAGAATTTACCTTTCCAAAAATCTTTCCTTCACCTCACAAACCACCTCTTACGAGATCTCGTCCCTTCAGGGCTTGTTCCTTTGTTCCGTTTAGTCCACTCGCCATGCTTGACCCCACCATTCTTACTATAGGAGGCATCGTCTTAGGGATTGCTATTATCGAACGAATATTAGAACGATGGGGTGTGATCGATCTTGTGGATCAGTTCGCAAGAGTGATGCGTTTTATTTTGCCTGTCACTTTCTATAGCGCTTTGATTTACTTTTTTGCGACATTTATGTTTTGAGGAGGAATGCTGATGTTTGAGAAGCTCAAATTACGTGGCCAATTAATTAAAGCGTTTCGTACGGCAGAGATTTATCGGGTCATAAAGCGTGGGGATCGTACCTCCTATCAATTTCCGAAGATCCATCGGATCGATCATCACCATACCTACACTCGGTATACTTTTTCCCTACTGAACGGTATTGATCCTGAACTTTTAAATAAAAAAAGGTGGGCCTTGCGACAAGTATTAGGCAGCAATATTGAAGTGAATGGCAGCTTAAAAAACTTTAGTATTACCGTTCATCACAAAGACTTACCTACCATGCTTAAATATGATTATGAAACAATCCATCCTCACATTGAGAAGATGAAGCTGCCTGTCTGTATTGGTCAAGAAATCTATGGAAACTTCATTTCGTGGAACTTTGCGGATCTAGAAACCTTGCTAATATCGGGTGAAATTGGAGCAGGAAAAAGCAGTCTCATGCGTGTCATCCTCACAACATGGGTGAAATATGCCTCTCCTGAAGACTTGCGTTTGGTGTTAGTGGATTTAAAACGAGCTGATTTAGGACTGTTTCATGGAATTGAGCATGTAGATGCGCTTTGTTTTGAGGCAAAGGATATGAGAAAGCCTTTTGCTTTATTGCGAGCTGAAATGTATCGAAGAGGTGATTTATTGTTAGAGCACGGTGTGACGCATATCAGCAGGCTACCTTTTAAGCTACCTCGTATTGTGGTAGTCATTGATGAAATGTCCATCGTGAAGAGAGAAACGGAGCTTGTAGAGATGATTCAACAGTTTGCCAGCCAAGGTCGTGCACTAGGTGTTCATACGATTATTGCCATGCAGCGTCCGGATGCTGATTTATTAAACTCTGCGTTAAAAGCTAATTTACGGGTACGGATTTCTGGAAGGCAAGCCGATGCAACCAATGCGAAGGTTGCCGGAGTCACTGGAGCAGAAGAAATCGATGCTGCAGCCAGGGGTCGTATGAAAATTAAAATTGATGAGGTGAAAGAGTTTCAAGCCTTTTTCTTAGATGAAGGAGCTTGTAAGGAAATACTTTCACCTTATAAAACACGTGTGAAAGATCCTGAACCACAACTAGAAGTGGTATCACAGCCCATCTTCGGGTTATTAGAGAAGGAGGAACAGCGATGAGTTTTCGACTATCTCAGCGTGATAAAGACATTATTGGGTTTATCAATCAGTTTCGGGCTGTAGATCGCGACTCATTAGTAGAACTCTTCTTTAAACAGCTGAAATCGCCTGTAAATGCGTGTAATAGTGTCATGGTGCGTTTGTATCGATTAGGACTCATTGAACGCACACAGCAGTATTCTCCGACGGTCTATTTGCCTGTAGATGCGAAAATCAAAAAGAACTCTCAAAAAATCCTACATTTCCTTTCGATTCTAGATATCTATAAACAAATGTGTACGTATAGTGCGCCTAAACAGGTTATTGTCGAAGATAAGCCTACGGGACGAAAAGGAGGCATTGAACCCGATCTCTTTTGTATCTTTAAAGGATCTCCGTTTTGGGTTGAAATTCAACGAAATCAGTATTCAGAACAGAAAATGCAGGCCAAGATTAATCTCTATGAAGAGTTTTTCTTTTCAGATGAGTGGAAAACGTTGCAGTGGCAGCCTGAAGATCGAGCAGCTATATTCCCTTCCGTCATCTTAATTACACCTGTTCGTTATGCTGCTAAATCAGATCATATTCGAATTATACAGGCCGGAAGTATTCATGAACTCATGGAGAAATATAAGAGTTCTACTAAACAACAGAGGGAAGAAAAACCGATAACACAGTCCTCTTCCAGTGGAATTAGAATCAACTTAACCTAGAGTGCTAAAAATGTAGCCCACAAAAAAAGCTCCTATCTGATTTTGAGCAAATGGAATAGGAAGTCAGATAGGAGAAAGAAAAAGACACATATAAAAATATGCGCAAACAAAAGATAGATTCTAACATGTATGAAAGTAAACCTCTACGTTATGTTTGCATGTAGATCGGTATGGATAGATAGTGGGTAAATTTGATAAATGTAAAAAGATTTCTCCCTCCTCCTGACAAGGAAAGAAGAATCTTTTTACGAGCTGAAATGCATGATGAAACATGCCATACCGACCTAATGAATCGTACCATATCTTTATAACAATAAAGAGGCAGTAGTGTTTCTTTTTATAACGATACTATTTCAGATAGGTTACAGCATATATATAACGTGCACTTTTTATACATCCTCTTCCCACTTGGGTATCAAATAAATACAGTCATATCAAGGATGTATAAAATGCTGCATAATCAAGAAAAAAAGCCCACTAAAAACCCTTATGTCAAAAGGTCTCTTTTTTAGTGGGACTCCAGAGGCACCTTATGTTAATTAATTTTGTATATCATATACAGCCGAAAAACAGAAAAAACAACTGGGTCCGTTCAGTTGTTTTTTCTGCTACGTTTATTTGATTAAAGGATGGAAACTTTATAGCTTCTTGAGTAGTTTGCTCATCATATTTGGTATTATTCGTAATAGACAAGTTAAATATAATCCAAATATCAGAAAATATAAAAAATTATAGTTTACGTATTCTAAATATGTAATAAAATTAAGATGTGTAGAATCTACATGAAAAAAGAAAGGATTACTTTTGGGGATAAGGTAGTCCTTTCTTTTTTATTCGAAAATTACAAAAATATTTATATTTTCAAAATATTAAGTGATGACATCGATCCTCATAAATAGTAAGATATAAGTGGTCAGCCTAACGGTGGGTTCACGTTTGATAACCTAAATCATGCTTAGAGGAAAGAGCATTTCTCAATTTAGAGGAATGCTCTTTCCTCTGTATAAGAAAAAGCAGGCTTAAGCCTGCTTCTGTAGCCCTTAAGGCGATTTTATAGTTAAGAAGTACGTATGAGTTCTTATGAAGCTCTTGATACAAATTCAGAAACTGTTGAACAGCTTCTGGCATAGATGATGCAATAAACTTCTTTAAGATACTTTTTTGATTTTTAATCGTGCACTCTTCTTTATCGAGAATGTCTTGTATTTCTGAAATAGAATGACCATCAATAGCAAGAGAAAAGACTTCTTGTTCTGCTTTAGTAAACTGGTTCATGAAGACTTTCTCTTTCAGGATTTTGCATTCTTCTTCTACACTTTTTAGTCGAGCAACTTCATCAGCTAAATCAGAAACTACACGTAAGATACTTTCAATACCCATTAATAGTTTTTTCTCTTTGACCATGATAAGACCCTCCTATTTTTTGAAAACAACCCATGCTATAATAAAAGTGTAAATAAATTATCGTAGCACTGGGGTGCTTCCTTTGTAGAGGAAGTGCCTTTTTTATTTTATTTAGTTGGGATTTTCTAGAGTAAATAAAAAGAAGGCCGAGAATTTATAGATTCCCGGCCTCCTTTTTCATTAGAGTAACCCTTTCTCCTTGAATACTTTTCTTAACGCTTCATTCACTAATTCAGATTTATAATTTTTAGGAACACTATTTATAATACTTAATACGTCTTTATCGAAGTAAAAGCCTTGATATACTCTTTTAGGCGGCGCTTTCGTTCTTACCAATAAGACATCTAGTATGTCACTAGTGCCCTTGCTGTAACTAGCTTTCTTCTTGTCCTTATTCTTAACTTGACTGTGCTTATAATTACTAGCCTGTTTTTTCCTAAATAATGTACTAAAATTAGTGTCTAAAGGTTGAGGTGATTTTCCTATATATTTGTAAGTGGACTTTTTCTTGTCCCATTCATAGCCTAATTTTTTAATCTTTCTTTGGACGGTTTGATCAGTAACACTATACATTGTGGCTAATTCATTAATTGTTATTTCTTTATTTATAATTTTATTAAGCATTTCACCTACTAACATAAATAAAAGTCACCTACTTTCATTATGTTTTTAAGTTCATATATTCAGGATTTCTAATTAAATATCCTGCGTATATGAATTCCTGTAATTTAAATTTAGTCATAAGGGTGCTACCTCGAATTAGTATGGTATGATCCCCTTATAGTAGACAAGTAAAGGAAAGCAACCTATTCTGTCTACTATGGGGAGGATTTTTTATGCGGAACAAGAGGAGAACATTCGAAAAACAGCAAGAAATATCAAAAGAAGAAAGGAAACAAGAGCATTGGTAGGAACAACTGAACGCAACACTTATTCAACGTGATTAACTCATAATGGAAATTGTTCAATTATTACAGAAAAAGTTAAAAGATTAACAAAAGCAATAAACAACGTATAAAATAGGTTTTTCCGCGTTTATTTAGCTAATGGAGGGTTCTTGATATGCAAGATAAAATAAAGCTTATTAAAGCCAAAAAGAAGGCTCTAGAAATTCAATTAAAATCAATAAGTAAGAATTATATAGAAGATCCTGAGCCAGTCGCACAACTTGAACTTGCGATCCGTATTTATCAGGATGTTCTTGATATTCTAAGTATGCCTTCGGAAAAAGGGGGAAATTGGATGGAGGCTTTGGATGCTCCTAGTTTAAAAGAAAACTATATTACCAATTTAAAGAGGTTTAAAAAGGTGAGAAATGGATTTATTTCATTTCAATTTGAAATTCGCGGAGAGGCGTATGAAGCAACTGCAACGTATGAAAAACATGTACTAAACTTGTGTACTCTTTCAAAGGTTGGTGAAGAAGGTGTAATTTCTTTGTCATCTGACAAAGATTCTATTCGTAACATCCTCCATACTGAATTAATTCTAAATCGCATCATTGGTACACAGTATACTTTTCCAACCGAAACATAACCCCATGTTATAACTAAACACCATGGGGTTTATATGTCAAAAAAGTCATGAAAATCTTTACGGTGATCAATTTTGATGACGGCACGCATAACTTTTCTCAAGACCACAGGTGTTGGAATATATCCCTTTACATTACAGAGACGCCATACTGTATTTCTGCTCACACCACTGCGATCCGCAAAATCCATCTGCGTAATACCTTCTTTATCTAAGAATTTACCAAACTTTGTTCTTTTGGGATTCTTCCACCAGGACATTCATCTCACACTCCTCTTTTACTATTAGCCTGTCCATTTTTCACCTTTTTGAACCTAAGAAAAGAAAAAAAGTAGGCATAAGGAGTCAAATTTCGAATAGAATAGAAGAAAATAAGCCAATTCGTGTATCCTGTCGACTTTTTTGGAATAATCATATAGCATACATACAGTTAAGACCGCCTTATATACTGATACATAATGGGCGGTCTTTGTTATAGGTATGAATAGATTTTGAGTATAAAGGAAAATAAAAAACAGACTTCCTCAGAGAACGCAAGAAAATCTCTAACACCAGCAATTCCTAGATTACCAAGCCAGAAAACACAATTTACTCAGTGAAGGAGAAAAGAGAACCCCGTCTCCCTTTATAGAGTCCTCTCTTTTAAGGAATAAAGCAATAGATAATAGTAAAGTGTAAAATATAACATTTTTAAGCATAACCTGAATTTCTATGCTTCTATAGAGCTACCTTTCTTATAAAAAAGGCTGTTTCACAAAATGAATGTGCAATGGAAAGGACTAGTATGTGGGACCAGTAAAAACAATCATAAAAAGTAGGAGTTATTGAGGTAACTTCTTTTTCCGCAGTCGGTGCAATCTCCGTTGAATTCCATGGGCTGATCTACCGATTAGTTGGCCAATTTCTTGTTGAGTACGACCTTCTTGGTAAAACATGTACCATAGACGGGCATCTTCCTCTTCAGTCCACTTTTTATTTTCATATTTAGGCCGATTAAAATAATCATATTTTCTTTGTTCCTTTACCCAGTCGGGTTCTGGAATAAGAGTATTTGGGGCTACCTTAGAAAAATTAATCAGTTCCTTATTCTGTTGTGCCCATTTCCAAAAGGCTGCTACGTCAATTCCTAAAAATGTTCGTGTGTTTGCTCTCAAGATGTTATAGGGCAATTCTCTTTTCTGAATCCAGTTATAAATGGTATGAACATCAACTTGCAGGCACTCTGCTAGTTCATATACTGTAACATTTCCTAGATGAGCTCTTACGCCACGTATACCTAAACGATATAACCTAGACTCTAATGCTTGTGTACTTCGCTGTAAGCGTCTAGATAGTTGGTCAAGTGACTTGACTCCATACCATTTTACCAAGTATTCATCTTCTTTCTTTGTCCATCTACGTAATGATGTATTTCGTACTAACTTTAACAGTCTAATTCGATTTGCAACAGAAGAAGGGCTCTTGCCTAAATGTTTTCCAATCTCTCGATTGTTCATCCTATTAATATTTACTTTTAAGAACGTATCTTGGTCAGGGGACCATTTTTTGCGTATGCCATTCTGGTTGTTGCGAAGTTGTAGTCGTGAGACCCGTTTATTAACCGATTCTTTACTACGATTTAAACATTCACCAATTTTTTGGAGTGTCATCCGCCCATATTGTTCTTTTAGAAATAAATCTTCTTCCTCTGTCCACAGTTTTTGATTTTTAGTCATTATATCTCCCTCCGATTCGCGACTTAGATGTATAGAAAGCTACGTATAGAGAATAGTAGTGGAGATGTTCATCTTTCCTCAACAGAGATTAAATCCTGTTTCATTTACTTTGTTATCCATTGGACACAGGTTATCACTTTATTTAGTCTATTTTTGTCTGATTTGTCAGTGAAACGATAAACAATCGTTACTTTTTCTTTGAGTTCTTACTTTTTATACTCATATACAACAGGAACTTGATTCATTTTGACTGTTTTGGCCACCACATAACGACGGTATCCATCTTTTAAGATCTTTGACCCTTTTTCGATCGTCAACGGCTCATCTAAACGCCCCGTACGCTTCACAAAATCGATCACCTTTTGCGTTTTTTCAGGGTTTGGGCGTGTCTTTAAGAACTCTTCAGGAACGATAATATTATCAAAGTTCAATAGGTCCTGAGTTCCCTTCGGTTGGTTAGATAATGTTGTCTTTTCTTCCTCAGTTTTTTTCTCTTCCGTAGGAGCTTGTTGTACTTCTGGCTGAATAGGCTTTACTTCTTTCTTCTCTTCCTTTGCTACAGGCTGAGAAACAGGTGCTTGCTCTTCTTCCTGTTCTTTAGATTCCGTGTTCTGCGAGGCCTCAGAAGACGCAGAAACCTCTTGTTTAGGTTCTTTTTTCTCTTCGGACTGATTCTTCTCTTTATCATTTTTGTTCGGGAGAACGGTAATCTGGAAACAGATGACCCCTACTTCACCAGGGCATTCATCCATGGGAATGTCTAACGTTGGTTCCCCTTGAATTAAGATTTTTTCATGCATGATACTTTTCTTCGTGAGTCCGGTTTTATTAAAGGCTTTCTTCGCAACAAAAACTGTATACGAAATAAACGTACTTTTCTTCAGACCTTTCGGCGCAGATGGTGACCCTTTTTCACGCATATCAAAGGCAACGTAGCGATCATACTCTCGTAGTGGTCCTGTAGCTGATCCGGTTAACGTAATTTTATGTGGCATAATAGTCTCCTCCTGCGTAGATTATTAGTTACTGTTTATTTAGAACAAAGTTCTAAATAAACATACTCTATTAAAACATCAGCTTCTAAGAGATTTCTACTTTTTTTGATTAGGAAGCTGTGTCTTTTAACTGGTTATGTTGACGCAAACATTCTTGTTCCTCTGGCATTAAAGCTTGTCCTAAGTCTTGTTTTACCTGAGCTATCTCTAACAAGCTATACGTGGAGCTGTGCTCCTCCAGCAAGTTCTCTTCTTCTAGTGTTAGCTCTTGCCCTAAATCTTGCTTTAACTGGATCATTTCAAGTTGCTGATCCAGATAAACCTCTGCTTTTTGTGTACACTCTTCTTGTTTCTGTTCAGCTTTTAACCAATCTGGAACTACTTCTTTACGGATAATCCGTTTTGGTGTAGCCAATGTTGTTGTTTGACTTTCGTTATGTATAACTTCTTGTTGATTTGCGTATACTGATGAATAATCCTGACTTTTAGGCCTTGTTAATTCATAGAATTGATTTTTTGCAATTTGATAGATTAATCGACACATATCCCGTAGGGATAAAGGGTTTCCTTGTTGATTAGCTTCATGGACATATTTGTCTAATCCAACAATGGTTGAATACGCAATTTCATGAACTTGTTCTTTTTTAATCACAATCTCTGTATCTCGTTTCACAGCTTTTGCAGCATTTTGAATACGAGCATAAAAGTCTTGTAGTTGATGTCCATATTTACCTGCATAGACTTGATTGACTTTCTTGGGAACACCTTTGATATAGCTGAATGACTGTGAAACAGATATTAAATGATTATTTATATGATTTACAGGTAAATCAAGGTTAATAAAGGCATCAGATGATTTATCGGCCTCTAAGCTTGTTGTATCAACGTTTTCAGCACTTTTTGGAGACGTCACAGGACGTGTCACAGGAGTGGTCATTTCTTCTTGTTGAAGCGTTTGTATTCCTGTTGTATCATGGGCAAAAAAGATTTCGTCGCAAATGCGATGAAAGTTTTTATGGCTTTTAAGGATAAATACATAACTGTCCGGATGAGTACCTGTTGTATCTTCTTTAATGTAGCGAGCGACAATGATAAACGGTGTCGCTTTTAACGAGCGTACAAAACGAGAAACGGTACTTTTGGACACATTAAATTTCTTCATAAGTGTTTCAGAACGGATCGCTTGAATGCCCGTAGCCACTAGGTTATAGATGACATGATCGAGCATTTCCATTCTTTTTTTAGGAAATTCTTTATGTATAGCAGATTGTTGTTGTTTAAAGTGGGTACGAAGAATGTCTAAAAACTCTTCTTTCTTTTTGCGAAGTATGGATTTATTAGTCCATAACCATTTGAACCGTCCATTGAAGGTATCTACATCTTTTAAATAGCAAGTTAATATCTTTGTCATTTGTTCATCTTCTCCTTTAAGGAACATAAAAAAAGACACTGTTTCCCTGGAAAAAGGAAAACAATGTCTTGATTTTGATGAACTAAGCCCTTGAAATAGCTGTCAATTTCATATAAAATAAAAACATAAGTTTTATCTTATAGAAAAACTAACTCTATTAACAAGAGACTTCGACAAGTGTTTTCCCTACTGTGATTAGGGGGAACGGTTTAAGTGTGTTGGTCGCACTACTTAAACAGTTGAAGTCTTTTTTCTATTCCGGACATTTTTGTTAGTTTTATTATAGCGTTAATTAATCTCATAATTCAATAAAAATTAGTAATATATCTCAAAAGAATTCTTTTTAACTATTTTTCCCTAACAATAAATTTGTTTTATTATACAATTCATTTTAAAAAATGAGGAGGGCCAAAAAAATACCCCTCCTCAATATATTGAAAATATGTTATAGTCAGTAACTTTTATAATGAGCTTACAACACTATAATAATAAAAAGCTTCTACTAGGATAGTAGAAGCTTTTTATTATTTACCCATTAATTTTTCCCACCATGTTTTTTTCTTTTCTAACTCTGCACTAGCAGAAGCTTCTTCAATCATTCTTTTGCTTTCTGATAATCCTTTTCTTAACTCACCAATCAACTCAGTATCTTTTCTGTTTATCATTTGCTTTAATTCTTGATTGGTTTGGCTAACTTTCTGTAACTCTTCTACTAACTTTTGATTAAATTGCATTTGCTGTGTCATTTGTTGTTCTTGTTGTTGTAACATTTTTTTTATTTCACTCAGCTCATCGTTTATAGAGATAGAGCCTTTCTCTTCTTGATTCTTGACTGTAATAGTTATAGGAAGCCCATCACTTGCCAAATTATCGTTTACATCATCTTTTAGTAATCCCTCACTATAGAGCTCACGGATTTTTTTTAATAGATCTAGTGATTCAATACTTATTTTATAGCGTCTACCTTCTTTTTTGAAATTCAAAAACTGTTCATGATTAATTAAATATCTTTTTAATGTTTCAGGAGGAATATTGGTATACTCAGATGCTTCTGGTACACCAATAAAATTTGCACTTTCAGAAATATTCATTCAATCCACCACCGTTTAATAATATTTTATGTGCATTCACTCAGTTCATAGTCATTCACATATGATTTTTACGAGAATTCATTTGATTCACGGCTAATTACTCATCTTGTTTACTTATATTCACTCGGTTCACAGTCATTCACCTGTTGAGCTTGCGGTTGTTCACCCAGTTCACAGTCATCTATTCATTTAATTTTATATGATTTCGACAAAAAATCAACAATTCCTGTTTCGAATTTGTGTATATGGTTTATATTATGAACTATTAAGATATTAGTTTAACTTAAGTTCTACTTACGTGAATGGTGGTGTGTTTTGTGGTGAATGTATGGTGAACTTATATGATTTTTAGTTTAACTTAAGTTTTGGGAGTCAGAAAGGCGATCGTTAAGTTAGACTAAAGATCAACTTGTTGTTTTTGTTAACACCAATCTCTGTTTTATAAAAATAGGAGAGAACAATACAACAATGAACCAATATCATTTATTATCTATTTTTAAGAATTGAATTAAGGTAATTTCTATCTCAAATGTAGAAAATGTTTATTGAGTTCATGGAACATTTAGGATTGATTAGAGTAACAAAAACTTCTTTTTTATAAAAAATGAAACTATAGACTATCATTTGAATCAAAAAATGGTAAAAAAGCAGTTTTATTTATTTTAATGTAAACCAAAAGAGATTATTTAGTTCTCATATATTAGAAATAAAGGGAATACTTCAGAAGGAAAAGGATCAGGTCAAGGCACATCTTTACAAGATAAAATGCAAGCAGTAGGTGTTTCTAATCATAGTCAGGGATCAACTTCCTCTGTAGAAGGTAGAAATACATCTCTACATGATGAAATGCAAGCCTCTGGTCAGAATGGAAGTACAAATGGAGGCAGCTCTTCTGTAGGAAGTGCGAGTACGCCTGTTCATGAGGAAATCGAGACTTCCAGTTACGGTGGGAGTACAAGTGAAGGTAGCTTTTCTATAGAGATAAGTTACCCTATACCAACAAGAGAACCTTCTGCTTCCATGCCGACAGGGGTGGATCAAGCACAAGTGGTACGGGAGAACGTCAAAGAGAGCATAGGAAAGGTAAAAGAACGTATTGATCATTCACAAACGGTCCATAAAACAAAACGCTCTTATCAAATTGGACGAAATACAGGGCGAGATTTACAAAACCTTGGATGAAAGAAACGGAATAAACCAGAAGAGAAGTAACAAGCGTTACTCCTCTTTTTTATGGAAAGGGGAAGAGTCATGGGAAACTATAATATTCCGAAAGAAATCTCAACGAAATTAAAGATTAATAAATCTCTTTATCTCTTTGATTTGTTGTTCATTATTTGCTTACTTATAGTCATGATGATGTTAGGTTTTTTCATTCATCCTATAATTCAAACTCCTTTTTACGTCTTTATGGGCATATTTGGTTTATTGATGATTGTTAGACCAAGCACGAATCCTCCAAAATGGATGTATGAAGCGTTATTGCTTACACTTGTACGAAAGAAGAGCACTTATTGTGCGGTAGATAGGGAACAAGAATAAAGAGAGCCATATTAAAAATAAGGAAAAACCATCCCTGGTAGATAGGATGGTTCTGAATGGAAAGTCCAAGTTAACATTCTCAAACTTCACGTTTATTGTTACCAATTTATGTAAAAGATAAACGTGAATGGAGGATAATATATGGTAGAAATGAATAAATCTTCGCGTCTTACAAGCGCTGAAATCTCAAACCTTTGGAATACCTATATGAATGATAGTTTAAATATTTGTATCGTTACACATTTTCTACAAACGGTGGAAGACTCTGATGTAAAACTTCTTTTAGAGGAAACCATTAACGTAGCTCAAGGGCACCTAGTAGAAATAGAAACGCTTTTTCAACGAGAGGGAATTCCTAAGCCAGTTGGGTATCCAGTAGAAAAACACGTTAAACTAAGTGCGCCACGTCTTTTTACAGATGTTTTTTATATGGCCTATCTTCTACACATGAGTAAATTTGGGATGACCGCACATGCAGGTGGTATTACATTGGCTTGTCGGAAAGATATTCATCATTTATTCCATAAATATGTGGAAGAGGCGATTCTCCTTAATGGTGCTACACGAGAAGTCATGAAGGAAAAAGGTGTCTTTATTCGGCCACCTTATATGGATTATCCAAAGGAAGTAGAGTTTGTGACAGAGCAGAGGTTTCTGACCGGATGGTTTGGACACAAACGATCTCTACTTGCACTGGAAACCTCTCATTTATATATGACATCACTTAATAATGAACTAGGGAAGGATGTCCTTTTAGGTTTCTCTCAAGTAGTGAAGGATAGTGAAATAAAAAAACATTTTATACGGGGCACGAAAATTACTTCAGATATTCTCTATCATACTCATAAGACGTTACATGAAAGCGATATTCCAGCTTCTATGACTTGGGATACGTGTGTTACGGACTCCACTATCGCTCCTTATTCAGAGCAGATTATGCTTTGTTTTGTTAATGCATTATGTACCCTTGGAGTTGCAACATATGGAAGTGCCATGTCCCTAAGTATACGACATGACTTAGCAGCTCTTTATAGTAAATTTATTTTGAAATCAGGAGCCTATGCTGAGGATGGAGCGAATATGTTAATTGAGCGTTCTTGGATGGAGAAACCTCCTCAATTTATTGATCGTGATAAATTAATACGTAAGAATACAGAAAGTTAAAGGAACCATGGTTTATTAGTTAGTTTATTTTTGCAGAAACAAACATTTTACTAAACAAATAGTGTAAAAATCTATAGTTAGAACGTGTTTTTATTGAAACACGTTCTTTCTTTTTGTCTATTGATACAAGCTACTACTCATAATTTAATCAAATCCTATTCAGGAGTTAAAAGGAGGATAAGTAAGATGGTGGTATTCGATGAAAGAGTATTGAAAAATGATCAATTAAAGTCGGTAAATACCTTAAAAAAAAGAATAGAGAAGTAAAACTCTTCTTTTTGATAAAAAAGAGATGGATAAACAGATCGATCGGGCAAAGAAAAAGAATCCTTTTTCTCTGTTACAACCTCCAAAGGATAGAAAGGAAAAAAAGAAAGAGAAACTACCGGAGGTAAAGAAAAGTGTGGCTGATATTATTCCCGTTATAGATCAAAAAGATAGTGGGTTATTTCAGCTAAAAGATGATGGAGGCTTTTTTGGAATCTGGCAGCTTCAAAGTACAGATATCAATGCCATGCATGACCAAGAGGCAGGGCGCAACATTTATACATTGGCCAAAACATATCAGGACGACAAAGATCCGTTTAAAATTATCTCGTTAAACTTACCCGTTTCAACTCAAAAGCAACAACAGTATCCTGAGAAGAAGATTCGAGAACCCAACAATGCGTTATCGCTTCGATTCTTACGAAAAAAATTAAAAGAACTTCAATATTTAGAATGGGGGCGAACCAATCGAGAATACTTTCTTTTCCTATGTGGACCGACTGAACTCGCTGTAAAAGAGCGAAAAGACCAATTTATGCGAGATATTCAACTGGCTGTCCCTCTGTTACCTGTTTCGGATGAAAACAAATTAATCTTCTTTACAAACTTTACAATCAAAACGCCAAGCTTGGCAATAAACAATAAGAAAGGATGATAAATCGATGATGACTTTACCTTTCCGTAAAGAAGAGAAAACATCCCAAGAGATTAAGCAAAAAAAAGAATGCAATCCCTATTTTGTGGCACAGATTCAACAGAGGAAGTAGACGCTCATGCGTTAATTACAACGCTCTATTCTGACCAACGAAAAACGAAAAGTGAAGAAGAAAAAGGAACAAAAAACAAACAAGAATATGCGCTTTTGGTCAATGAGTTAGAAAAACAATTTGTTAAAAAGAAAATGAAAAACTATGAAAAAGCAATCACAGTAGAAGCCAAACATAAGCGTCAAACCCAACAAGAAGTGAACGAGTTACAACGTGATATGAAGTACCAAGTGAAGGAGGAAAAAGCTGATACAGAATCAAAGATTGCGATGAAAAAAGATGCGATTCAGTCGAGTGATGCAAGCATTCAGCTCTATAAAGATGAACAAAAAAGTTTACAAGAAAAGCTCCAAAAATTGAATGAAAAGCAACAAGATTTAGCCATGAAGTGAAAAAACACAGGGGGACGCAAAGGGGACATGGCTCCAAAACAGGGGGACATAAAGGGGACATCGGGATTTTAAAAGGGGACGTAAAAGGGACGTACACCCAAAAAAGGGGACGTAAAGGGGACATTAAGCGACTTTCTTTGATATCACGGTTTTGCTAGGCTCTGCCTAGCCCATCACACCCTGTGATAGCAAAAACCCCTTATGCTCTTCTCTCTTTTTAGGGGGGAGAGTACTACTACAAAAGAGAGGTTAGATAAAATGGAAATTAAAATTCGATATGTTGATCTAGTTGCACTTAAAAAAATTGATAAAATCGCAAAAGAAAAAAAGATTTCTAGGCAAGAATTCTTAAAAGGTCAGATTGAAACACTAGCCGTTTTTCAAGAACAAAAAGATCGTGAAGCAGAGTTAGAACAACTCATTAATCGAAATATAAAGATGATGGAAAGGTGTGCAGTAGCAATTGAAACAATCAATGGATTTATTCGAGATATGATGGGAGAAGATGAGGAATGAGTGCGCCTACTGTTATTCCAGGCGTAGTGTTGAAAACAAAATTTGTTACATCTGATAAAAAGGCTTTTCAAGATTATGTTGATCGTGATGAGGCGACAAAAGAACAAGAAGTACATGAGAAACTGTTTACCCTTTATCAAGATTATATGGATAACCCTGATAAAACGTCTTCTTTATTTACTCAACAATCCAATCACTTGAATGATGTTGAGAAAAAACAATTAAAAAAGTTGTTTGAAACAGCTCAAAAAAATAACAGTATTATGTGGCAAGATGTCATCACATTTCATAATCCTTGGCTCCAAGAAAATGGTTTATATGATGCTCATACTCATACAGTAGATGAGAAAAAATTAATGGAGATTACCCGTGAGTCCATGAAAGAAATGCTTAAAAGGGAAAGGTTAAATGAGTCGGCTATTTGGTCGGCTGCTATACACTATAATACAGGGAACATTCATATTCATATTGCAACAGTGGAACCACAACCTACTCGTGAGCGAGGCAAAAGAAAGCCTAAAACATTGGATGCGATGAAGTCAACAGTCGTGAATCAAATTTTAAATCGGAGTGAGCAGCATCAGAAAATAAATGAGTTAATCCGAAATGATATGGTCGGGAAAAAGAAACAGGATTCTTCATTAAGGTGGAGGAACCGTCACATTCAACCATTATTTATCCAAATCTATAATCATCTTCCAGAAGATAAAAGGCAATGGCAATATAGCTACCGAACATTAAAACCAATGAAGCCATTTATTGATGTGCTGAGTCAAAAATATATTGAAAAGTATCATCGCAACGATTATCAGCAATTACTTGGAAAATTAGATAAAGAAGTGGAGGAATTAAAGAAAGCGTATGGAGAAGGAAAAGGAGATGAGAAGCGATACAAGGATTATAAGCAAACAAAAATAGATGATCTTTATAAGCGAATGGGAAATGCCTTCTTAAAAGAAATGAAAGATTATGATAAGCAACAGCAACAGGTTAAAAGAATGGTAGAAAGCAGGAAACAATCGAAACGTCCTGCAAGTTTTAATCAACATGTCTCCATGCATTTTGCATTAAAAAAGATGGAACGAGCGTTTAAATCAGAATATGACAGTTGGAAGAACCAAAAACATTATGAGCAATTGCAAAAAGATATTGAACATAATCGAGAAGCTGAAAGGGGTTATGAATGATGGAGAAACACCGACGTACCATTTCATTAGACACTAAAACGGATGAATATATTCAAGCTTATATGGAAGAACATCACTTTCGTTTTCCAGGGGAAGCGATTATGGATATTTGCCAAAAGTATCAAGAAACCAAGGAAAAGGAATGGTCATTACAATATATTTCGGAAGTGGTCAGCAATAACTTACATCAGGTTTTAAAAGATGAATTAACGAAGATTCGTCTTGGGGCAAATAGTGCTGATAAAAATACACAAATTTTAATTGAATATATGAACGGTCTATTCTTCCATCATGGTTTTGATGGGTTAATGACAACCGATTTACAAGAGTTAGATAGCACAAAGGTTGCAAAGGAAGCTGTTGAGAAGCGTATTGCAAATCAACGTCAAAAACGGATTGATTGGGAAGAGTCCAAAGGGAAACAACCATCTTAATGATGGTTTTATATAAATATAGATTTTAAAAATTAAAGGAGGAATTATTCATGTTTTTTAACAAAGATTTAGTGTTAGCTTCGATTAAAGCTGTAGGAGAGGATCATGCCATTGTACAGTATCAAGACAAAGAGGTAGAGGTGAATTTAAGTCCAGAAGAAGCAAAAGAGTTTCATCAATATGTTGTACATCAAGAAAATATGTTAGTGCCCATGAATATTAAAACACAGAAGCTTTTTGTGGATTTAGAAGAACCTTGGTATGAACAAGAACTAAAAGAACTAAAGGAGATCTCTTATCAAGAAAATAAAGTTTTGAAGTAAGGGTTCAATATCTACAAAAGATACAAGATTTATAAAACATTTGTAAAAATTTACTCCTTTTGGTTATCATTAACCCAAACGATGGTTTTCTGTTAGTTATGTATTTAATAGATTGATAAAAAAGGAGAAGAGAAAAGAATGGAATATACTCCGATTAATTTACAAGAAAAATTAGCTAAATTCACAGAGTTATGGTCTCCAAAAGTTATTGCTGAAATGAATGATTATCAGTTTAAACTAGTTAAGGTACAGGGGGACTTTGTTTGGCATAAGCATGAAGATACAGATGAGGTCTTTATGGTGATTGAAGGTCATTTAATAATTGAATTTCGCGATGGTGAAGTGAAATTAAATCAAGGTGAAATGTTTGTCATTCCGCGAAACGTTGAACATAAGCCTTACGCAGAATCAGAGTGTAAAATTATGCTTGTAGAACCTAAGGGTGTTGTTAATACGGGTGATAAGACAACTCAGCAAACAGCAGAAAATGATGTGTGGATTTAAACTTTGGTAGAAATAAATTTCGTTCAAAATAACTAAACCTTTATTCAATTATTTACTAATCTAAAAGAAAAGAAGTCGAAAGTTAGAATGGTGAGAGAGCATAAAGCTCTCTTTTTTATTGGTCGATTACCCATTAAATGGAGGGAGTCCTACATCAAATTTTATTAATGCTGGCTTTTCTTATTTGCTGTACAATGAATCTAATAATATAAGTGGGAATATTCAAATAAAGGAGTGGAGAATATGGAAAAACAAGAGTACGAATGGGTAAAACAAACACGTCAAATCTTATTAGCGCAATGTAAAGAGTTGAATGAAGATGATTTTACAAAAGAACTAGGATTTGGTTCTCAGAGTGTAAGAGATTCTTTGATTCATATTGCAGGTTGCTATCATGCTTGGCTGGGGTCTTTTGTTCTCCTACGAACGAAATCGCCTCTTTTACCAAAAGAAGTAATTAATAATATGCAAATAAGTGATATTCAACTTTATTTTGAACAAGCAGATGCATATGTGGATACCGTATTCGAACAATTTAGTGATAATTTCGATGACATTATTGAAGGAGAACTTGCCTGGAGACCAGAGGTTAATAGTATAAGAAAGACTCCGCGACAATTACTCATGCATACAATGACACATGAATTTCACCATAAGGGGCAAATTGTAGCCATGTTACGTTTATTGGGTCATATACCTAAACATACAGACATAATTGGTCTACCTGACAAGGAAGTTGGATCAGTTGCTTCAAGTAAGGAATAAGAGAGTTAGTTAAAGGTTCCTCTTTAGAAATTAACAAGATTTATCCAACATCTAGATGGAACTTAATAAAATTAAATGAAAAAAAGCAGAGGTTGTTCATTCCTCTGCTTTTTTTATGCAACTTTTACTTTATTTATTATCTAAATATTAATTACCTGGGGGAAAAATGATGAAAAAAGTGACATCTCTTTCAAATGACCAATTTAACATGCTTATTGCAGATAAACGTGAATTAAAGAAGTTTATGAAGCACCCACAAAATGAAAAAATCGAGGCAGATTGGGCGAACATCAGTGAGAAACAGCTGCAAGACATCCCTTCTGGTGCTGTTTACTTAACACAATCAGCTCTAGGGGAAGAAAAACCGCAGGTTTTACTTGTTTCTACGGATGAAAAAGGACAAAAACAAGCCTACAAAAGTGAAACAACACTTGATTTTTTAAAGAGTCATGATGTGAACCCTGTTTTAGAGAAAGATCGAGAAACGCAGCTCAAAACGAGCTATATTACGTTTTTACAGGCTCATGACAAAGAGAAACCTCAAGATATTGATAGCATGTTAGCCCGTGTGAATGCAGAAAACGATTATGTCATGTTGAAATCAAGTGCCTTAAAGGAAAAGCAGTTCACCTCTGACCAATTGAAAGGTATAGAGAATGAGCTTTCTCATCAGTTTCAAGCACGTAAACAGACACAAGAAAAGGATCGATATCAAGAAGATTACAAACAAGAAGTACTAGAAGTTATGCAGCAGCCTAGTGAAGAAACACAGTATAAGCAGCTATTTAAACAAAACTTATTAGCCCAATTAGGCATATCAGATGAAAAAGATTCTTCTAAAGAAGCGAAAAAAGAAGCCGAAGCAGAAAAAGCCCCTGTCGAAAAGCAGCTGAAGCAAGAAACACCTCAAGAGAAAGAGCAGCGTTTGGCCAAAATGAAGGAGTTTGAACAAAAGCATTCCTTTGATAAGGTGTACAAATTAAAAAAAGAAGTGCTGCAGGAATTAAAAGAGCTGAATTTGACTGATTCTCAACGTGAGAAGTTAACGAAGCTTGAAAAGGCGTTGGACACAGAGAAAAAGGATCACGATAAGCAGAAAAAAGAAGAGAAATCGCAAAATGGATTTACCAAGTTTTTTGCACGGAACAGTGGAGCATTTCTTTCAAAGAAATAGGACCAGACACAAGAAATGGAACGATAAAACAAGCAAAAGGTGAAAAGAAATGAGAGGGCTGAAAAGCCCTCTTTTTTCATAGGGTGAAAGAGAAGGAGGGATTAGGTGGGGGAACGAAAACACGTCAATGAGGGGGAAATCATGAAAGCACGGGATGTTGATTTGTTGTCGTATCTAGAAGCCAAAGGCGAAACCTTTGTAAAAGAAGGAAAGTATTATCGTCATACGGAACATGATAGCTTACTCATCAAAGGAAATATGTACGCTTGGAACAGCCGGAATGAAACAGGATATGGAGCGATTAGTTTCGCTCGAATGTATTATGGAATGTCATTTCCACAAGCCGTATTAGATATCAACAAAGGCAATTATAAAGAGCTTTCTCAGTCGCATGAACAACCGTCGGTTTCACCATCAAAAGAGCCTTTTCGCTATCCAAAAGAGTTAGAAGTAAAGGATCAAAACAAAATAAAAGGTTATCTCATAAAAGAACGTAAAATAGATTCTCGGTTAGTTGACTGGCTTCTTCAAAAAGATTTAATCGCCCAGGACAAACGAAACAATGTCGTGTTTAAATGGCGTGAACATGGAGGTAAAGGAAAGGTAATTGGGGCGGATCGGCAAGGCACAGCTTCTATAAGTAATAAGCGTGGTTCCTTTAAACAAGTCTTACCGAACGATAACCGACATACAGGCTTTTCAATTGATGTTGGTCGCCCAAATAAGATTCATTTTTTTGAAAGTCCAATTGATTTGCTTTCTTATTGGAGTATTCAGGAGAATAGCCTACAAAACACACGACTCATTAGTATGAATGGATTAAAGCCTAAAACCGTTGCACAGTCTTATATCGAAGCTCGAAAAGAAGGCTTAGGTATTAAAGAAATGGTGTTAGCTGTCGATAATGACCAAGGAGGAAAAGAATTTATTGACAAAATGAACCAAATCGTTAATGCTGATTTAATAAGAGCAGATATTCCAAAGGGAGCGAAAGACTGGAACGAAGAATTAAAGAAGAATGGAAAAAGCATTCAACCTGTGGCATCACGTCTCCCGAATAAACAAACTGAACAGGAGCTTTCAATGAATGGATAACGTGTTTCAAAGTGTATTTTATCTTTTTCTTGTCATCATTTTATTTAAGCTTTCTCAATTTGCTTACCGTGTCTTTCGTGAACGGAAGTATATGAAAGAGCTAGCCCAATCAGGCATGCCCTATATTGATAAAATGGATGGTTATCAGTTCGAAATCTATCTGAAAGCACTTTTTCAGCAATTAGGTTATAAACCTCAAGTCACGCAAAAGTCTGGTGATTTTGGAGCTGACTTGGTGATGAAAGGCAAAGATAAGATTGTCATTCAAGCCAAAAGGTATGGAGTTAAAAATCGGGTGAGTCTTTCGGCTGTACAAGAAGTTTATGGGGCAAAAGCGTATTATAAAGCGAATCAAGCGTGGGTTGTGACCAATAGTTATTTTACGAAACAGGCGAAAGAGCTTGCAGCTGCATGTGATGTGACTTTATTGGATCGGGCGGATCTTCAAAAGTTTATTAATGAAGTAAATCCCGTTTTTAAGGCACGGGAAATCTTTGAAAATATCACACCAGAACCTCGTAAATGTCCAATGTGTGGGCAAGATCTAGTCGTACGAGATGGGAATGGTACTCTTTTTTTTTGCTGTTCCTCTTTCCCTTCTTGTCGTCATACAGAGAAAATTAATAAGGAAGTAAGTAAGAGCAGACCTTCAGTGTAGTAAGGTCTGTTTTTTCTTGTTCTAAATAGGTGCTGAAATTTGCATCTAATGAGCAGTTGTACGCAAAACACAAGTTAATTTCGTTAGAGAGCGTTTCTCTGTAACGAATAGAGCTGAAATAGTGCCTAATAGAGAATAAAAATAGGTGGATTTCAAATAATATTGATAATTCACAAATAACCGGAGGTTTACTATGCGTTCAAATAATAATTTTGTGGTGCTGCTATTCTTTTCTATTTTGGGTATGGTTGCAACCATTGTTTTCAGCAGTGTTATAATTTCTCAGAATAACCGTTTGTTAAGGGAAAGAAAATAAAAATAAAAAGAGGTCAATTTGTTGTAAAGAAAAGTTGGTCTCTTTATTTCTTAAATAATTGTTGTGATAAGCATCTTTTCATTTGGAAGGTGCTTTTTTGTTTCTTATAAACATATAAAAAAGAGGAGAGTTTTTATGAAGAACATTTTTATGAAATCAATGACCGTTCTTACATTACTAATGGTCACATTATGTGGAGTAAATCAGGGAAAAACAGAAGCAGCAAGTAAGCCAGCGAATGAAGATTTGATTATTATTAACAAGTACTACAACAAGCTTGCCTATTTTCACAATGGATATATTGAAATTGTTGATCCAGTAGCAACGGGAAAAACGTGGGATAAAACACCTGTTGGCTTTTTTAAAGTGGTAAACAAAATTAAAAACCGTCCTTATTATACAGGACATATTCCAGGGGGCGATCCTCGCAACCCATTAGGAAAACGTTGGTTAGGATTAAATGCAAACGGTACGTATGGCGATACGTACGGCATTCACGGCAATAATAATGAAAGCAGCATTGGAAAATACGTGAGTCAAGGTTGCGTGAGAATGCATAATGCAGAAATCGAAAAGCTTTATGATAAAGTACAAGTAGGCACACCGGTTGCCATTACGTATTCCTATAAGAGCTTTGTTGATCTTACGAAAGTATATGGTTACAAGTTCAAAGGCTACAAATTAAAAAATAATTAATGATTAAGCAGCATTCCTTCATCACGGGATGCTGTTTTTTCTTTGTCTTCTTTCCATATAGCCCTTATCATAGAAAGAGATGAAAAATATGGTGAAGGAGGATATGATTATGCGAGCGAAAATTGAAAAGGCTAAACATGTATGGATGTTTGAAGCAACAGGAGAGTTTTATGCTCATGAGGTGAGTAATGAGAAAATAAAAAGAGGTTTCTTTCTATGTCCTTCTTGTGAAGTAAAAGTGTATTATAAGCAAGATCATTTCTTTTCCAGTGAGCATAAACGAAATTGCATCTATGTGAAAGAACAATTTAAGAAAAAAGCCTAAAAGGTAAAGGAAGCCCAGCAACCTTATATGGGAATATAGAGAAAAGGGGTGAAGCCATATGAAAAATCATGTTTATCAAAATGGACGGTTAATTCAAACGAATAAAAAATTTTCAGCATTAAAGCAAAAGCAGAAAGAATGGATAACGAACGAATTAAGACAACGCTATATTAGTACAATCAACTACCCTCATATCAAATTACACCCCAGGAAACGAGATCAAATTTCAGATGAAGTGTATGACCTTATTGAGGAAAAAGAAATCTGGATACTTTATGGTGAAGTGAAGAGACACTATTTTAGCAAAATCCCTTCGTTTATTCGTAAGAATAAGAAAATGATGCAACAAGAAGAAAACAAAACAGATGATACATCACAGGAAGAATCGGAGTAAATACTGCCTCATTTCTATGATAATATTTAGGTAACTTTTTTATTTAATATTTGTACGACAAATCACAGCCTTGTTTTATATTAATATAGGGCATATAGATACAAATTTCATAAAGAAAAGTTCTCGAAAAAGGCTATCTCAAAGATGAGATAGCCTTTTTCGGTTTCTTTTGATGGTTTAGGTGTTCTTAAAAAAATATGTCTTATTGCTATTATAAGGTCTTTTGTCAGACATGTCACTATGAATTTTCTGACATTTATAAAAATATGCAAAAGTTAAAGCTATCTAATATAAATAGTTCAAAAAGGTACACCTTTTTAGGCAATGAAAAAATGATTCGAAAAACGTCTATTTAAATGAAAAATATACTTTCACGTACAAAATATTTAAATCTATTATACGATGTGAAAGTCATTATTATCGTTAACAAAATAAAAAGCAACCTAGGCATTGGCAAGCGAGGTTGCTTTTAATAGGGTTCACACATAGGTGAATATGAAAGAAATAACTGCAAATAAACAATAGCACATTTTTGTTGGAGATACTATATTTTTCCGTATAAGTATATGTATAAAAGGTGTACTTTTTATACGTTCTCGTTTCTTTCAACTATCCAAAGAACGTAGTCATATCAACGATGCATAAAAAGTTGCACGATCCGGGTAAAGAATCCTTGGTGGAAGCCTACCGCTCCAAGGGTTCTTTTGCTTTCTTATCTCTGGAAGGAGATATTATGTTAACAGGAATTGTCCTCTTTCTTTTTGATAAGGGCCCTTTTGTGGAATAACACTTAATGAGCGAATTAGGTATATTTTGTTGAAGTAAATAGAGAAGATTGTTAAGAAATGTACTTAAGCTAACGGAGCAGGTTAGTTTAATATTTGGACAATTATTTTTCTAGGTTTTTCTTAACAACAGATGATTCTTTTTTAACGTGTAATCGCTCTTTTAAAAAGTTCCTTAAACTTCTCCTTATCTTCTGATGTAAATGGTTTTGGCCCCTTTGTACGCTTTCCGCTTTTTCGAGCCATTGCACTCAAATAACGTGTTTGTAATAATTGGTCAATGTTTTCATTTGTATAACTAGACCCATTATGGTGAAGTACCGCACAACCTTTTGCTAAACCTAGCGAAGCAAGACCATAATCTTGCGTAACGATTATATCTCCTTTTTCTGCTAACCTCATAATACGATAATCCGCAGCATCTGCTCCAGAATCAACATAAATGGTTTCCACTCCTGATGGTTGTTCCACATTAGAAAAATGAGAAAAGCTAGTAACAAGGATAACAGGAATTTCAGCATTCGTACCTTCAGAGATAATGATATCTTTTACCGGACAAGCATCGGCATCAACATAAATTTTCATCTTAACCTCTCCCTGTAAATAAGTTTGAGTTGATGATAATGGCAAATTTAGCCTTTGTCAAACGATAAAGGTGGTTTACCTAAAATCATTAAAAAACAGTTGTTCTATATTGGAAAGTATTTTAACCATTACTCCTTTTGTAGAAAAACAGAGGCAGCAAGCAAACTAGAGAATCAAGATTTAATTATTATCAATAAGTATTATAATAAACTAGCTTATTTTCACAATGGTTATATTGGAATCGTTGATTCAGTAGCAACGGGGAAAAAATGGGATAAAACACCTGTTGGCTTTTTTTAAGTCGTGAACAAGATTAAAAACGGTCTTTATTATACAGGACATATTCCTGGGGGTGATCCTCGCAATCCGTTAGGAAAACGTTGGTTAGGATTAAATGCAAACGGTACGTATGGCGATACATACGGCATTCATGGCAACAACAATGAAAGCAGCATTGGAAAGTACGTGAGTCAAGGATGTGTGAGAATGCATAATGTAGATATTGAAAAGCTTTATGATAAAGTTCAAGTAGGCACACCTGTTGCGATAACGTATTCCTATAAG
The DNA here is from genome assembly GCF_046535215.1 of Priestia sp. SIMBA_032. Lineage (NCBI taxonomy): Bacteria > Bacillati > Bacillota > Bacilli > Caryophanales > Bacillaceae > Priestia > Priestia sp. SIMBA_032. The sequence continues at coordinate 54,459 of NZ_JAWRXD010000020.1, forward strand.
AGTTTTGTAGATTTGACAAGCGTTTATGGTTATAAATTTAAAGGTTATAAGTTGAAAAATAGTTAATAAAAAAGCATCATTCCGTGTTTTTATGACGGAATGATGCTTTTTTTTATCAATAATGTGTCGGTAGTACTACAAGATGTTTCAGCTTCTATATATACGGGTATCAAAAGTTTTAGGACATCGTTCTCATGGTATACTATCGATTAATGACAAAACATTGTATATGCAGCATGTTTTGTTCATTTTCTGCTTTGGAGGGACGATTTCATTATTTGTTGTCCTTCTTTTTATTTTATATAAAAACAATGAAGTACTCCCCAGAGTACTATTATCTTTAGTCAAGGGAGTTGAAATATTGTGAAAAAAACAGAGCACATCAAGAGATATGAGCAAGGTATTACTAGTAAGTTTGCTGTGTACAACTTTCCATATGTTTATGAATTTTCTATTTACGCTATTGACATCTTTTATTCTGATACAGGAGAATACCTCTTTGGCTGTGCTAAGAACACTACACTTGAAAGATTCTTTACTCGTAAAATCTACCAAGATGAACTTGGGTATTATTTCAAGTATGTTCAAGAAAAGATCTATCTCAACAGTTTTAATCCAATAAAGAACAATAAGCTACAGTTAGCTCAATAAACTGGCTTTTTTTATGCCATCCAAGACAAATGATCTATCATATCTTGATTTAGGAGAGAATATATATGGAAACAAATGAAATGAAATTGATTCCGGTTCCATATTTAAAACTAAATTCCAGTGGAGCGATCATTGGGCATTCGGATGAAGCCATGAATTTTTTCACACTGGTCAATGACTTTTTAGACCTTGTTCATCTAGATGATCGGCTCCTAGCTAGACAGCTACTTGTACAGACTACTTCACCTCTTCCCATAAAGGTCAATCTAAAGTTAGCTATTGGTCATGATCTATATGATTTGTTTGCATGTACGGTTAAATGGCAAGATGAAATTGGCCATCTTATTTGTACAGAAACCACAGCTGAAATCATGAACGCTGAAAGACAGTTAAAAGCTAAGGAACAGGTATTGCAAGCCAAACAAGCATTAATAACAGCTAACAATCATTTACTTAAATCTATTGACCATTTAATTAAAACATTGGAGCAGAATACGGATAAATAGAGCGTTTATTCTTAAGTAAAACCACAGAAACTAAATGCTGTGTATTTACATGCAAGTAAGTTGAAATCCAGCCACCTTGTTAACAATAAAAGAATACATGTTAAAAACTCTCTATATTTTTATTGGAGAGTTTTTTTTATGAATTAACATTTTTCTATAAAGTTTTTTGGCAATGCTAGTATTTTCTATAGATTCATTTTAGAAAGTTGATTATAACATGCTAAATCTGCTTTTTATCTAACATTTCAACTTGTTCTCAGATTGTAGAAATACAGAACGCTAAATCATGGGGATTAGAATAGATTTATCAAGGAGAAGGTTAATCAATTATATAAAAGATAAAAAGAAAAGTTGATCAAGGACCTATAAATTGAAGTGAAAGATAAAATACTTTTATTATTAATACTTTAATATTTGAATAGTTTGTAGAAAAAACAATTATAATTCTTCCATGCAACCTTTATTTCTAACCTTATCATATTGAAATATCCTCTCTCACTGAAATGTAATATATTACTAATGAAAACAATAAAAAGCATATTGTACACTTAATGGGTATGTAAGTACTATTTTATGGAGGTTTTAAATTGAAAGCTACTGGCATCGTTAGGAAACTAGACAACCTGGGAAGAGTAGTCTTACCCATCGAACTAAGAAGAACATTAAATATTAAAAAGAACGAACCTGTTGAAATTTTTGTAGATAATGAGAACATTGTGTTGAAAAAATATTCACCTAATTTAGCCTGTAAATTAACAGGTGAAGTTTCCGAAGATAATCTAATCTTGGCAAAAGGAAAAATAATTCTAAGCCGTGAGGGAGTAAAGCAACTGCTTAGAGAGTTAGAAGTAAATTTATAACTCAAATATGAAGAATGAGAGCAGACTCTTTTCGACTTTTATACCTTGTCTTTTAATTAAAATGTCTGTCCAATCTGCATAAAGACAGCACCTAAATAATTAGGTGCTGTCTTTATGCAAAAAAGGATTTCTGAATCTTCAATCAACTAACTTTATATTACCGGAAACTGATATAAGCAAGCTATAACTTTGTTAGGATGTCTGACACAAATAATCTAATGTTATTTTTCTTTTTTTTAGTTACCATAAAACGTGTTACAGGAACTAGATATGTTAAAAAAGCTCTTGTTATTTAATGCAAGAGCTTTTTTACTGCTAAATTCTTATTTTCTGAACTAATTATTAATTAATCATTGCACTTGGTGTTTTGATATTTTTCGTACAATTTCAATCAGCGATCTAGTTACTAAAGATTTAAGTATAATACTACCTAACGTATGATACCAATTCCATCCTTTCTTCCATTTAATTAAATCTGTTCTTCTCACTGTCCAAAATTCAATAAAAAATAAGGGGATTACAAGAGAAACGAGCTTATAAAAGGTAGAAAGTGGTTTATCTTTTTCCGTCATTTGATTGTAAAGGACTGTAAAGGTCGGATACAATAGGAGATCAAATAGAACATGAATTTTCGTGGTTTTTCTTAAAAAACGAACTGGATATGTTACTATATTATGTGAAGTAAGAAAATGATCTATAATACTGTTAGTAAAAGCATTAAATAAATAAACCAATAACCAAATCTTTTATTGGAGGTTTTCTAAATAATATTGGGACTAAAAGCCCTACGTTTAGAATAAATAAAATACGCAAGAATTGTTTTTCAAATTTATGCCCTTTCATAAAGCAGCTCCTTTCATTACTAGAATGCTTCATGAAAGGACATAATATTAACTTTTAATCCAATGAATATAATAGTTATTATCATAAAGGCCCTTAGAATAGTTTATTCTAAGGGCCTTCTACCTATGTAAATCAAGAAGACTATAAAGGATACCGATCTAGAAGTGAAATCATTCTACCTACACTATAGTCTCCATTCTCTCTGAGGTAACTTGCCTATTAGGAATAAAAAAATTTTTTTGAGCAAACTACTCAAGGTGAGTAGCGTTCCTTCGTTACACTTTCTACTCCATTACACCTAACAAACTACTTCGCCACCTTTCGAACCGGCTTAGGGGTAGGTTGTTTTTTGGAAAGAAACAAGTGATAGAACTTTAAAAACAGACATATGATTTATAAAGTCCTCGCGTGTTTATAAATCGAACTAGTAGATAACCCATGAATACATTTATTCGTGGGTTATTTGTTTTTTATATGAATTAAAAAATCGTACCCAGAGCAAACTACCCAAGACGCTCTGCAACGTCAGCTAACAATTGATTATCATTCATGAAACAGAAAAAACTACCCTATCACACACCAGGGTAGTTTTTTCTGTTTTTACGCTGTATATGATATACAAAGGTAGTTAACATAATACCTCTTCCGGAACACAAGCCAAAAAAGAGCCCTTGGTAGGCAAGGGTTTCAAGCTAAGAGAGATTTCTTCATTATGCAGCTTTTATACATATGTTAACCCCTACAAAAAATTGCCTATATGCGAAGAATAAGATGAAAATATCTTATTTCATACATCAAATATATATGAGCTCTAATGAAAGCAGCCGAAATAATCACGATTGCTCTTTTTTTTTGCCTAAAATCGTGTTGCTAGCAAACTCATACGCAAAATTAAAAGTCTTTTCGTGAGTAAGTTGTACTAGTAATTCCCTCATAATACCTCTTATTTTTTTCAACACAAATCAAATAATACGTTTAGGAGGTGTTTTTATGCCAGAGCACGGTTTCAATCAAACACATGATAATAACAATCATAGCAATAGTTATGATACAAACGGTGGAAGTATCCAACCAGTAGATGTACCCCAATCTGTCGGAAATAAAATTCCTGCTGAAAACGATGGACTAACTGGAAAAGTAAATGCAAACCTCGGATACCATCCAAAAAAGTAGCACGAAAAAACCGCCCTACAAAAGTAAGGCGGTTCTCCGATAAGTTTTATCTTACAAAACTAAAACCATGTAGAATCTTTATATTTTGGAAATTATACCATTTAACAAAAAAAAGAGCAACCCTAAAGTTACTCTTTCTCTCAGCAAAAACTAAAACAAAATGTGTGCATTGGTGCTCAAGGAATATACAATAAAGTATACTTTTACGGACATATAAGTCTATGCCGTTTTAAAACATTAAATTAATAAAATTACTTTAACGAAATTCAAATAAAAGGGTAATTAATACTTTTTATGAATTAATTTACTTTTAATTGATTTTTAACCATATTTTAATGATTCACTACAGTCGTTGAATTATAATGGAATTACCAAAGTGATTATCCTTCTTTCAACTTGCTTTCTATCTAAAGCAAGTCTTTTTATTTACCGGAATGAAAATGACTAAAATAATATAGGTTGCATGGTATCAACATATTTCATTAGTAATCAGACTAAAATATTTTTCAAATATACAGAGAAACGCTCTCTGAGGAAATTAACTTTGGTTTTACATATAATAAATGATTCGCCGCAAATTTTATCAATTTAGAAGTTTTTATCTTCTTCTTATTATTATTGATTTTGAAAATCGATCTGTTTAAACTTAGTTACCCTAATGTCACTCTCAAGAACTAAAAACGCTTTTCATCAAGAAGTATTTATAACGCGCTATATTTAATGAACTTCATTTCTATATACAATCCAAAAGTTAATAACATATATACTGATAAAGAATGGAAATAGGAGAGGATATTCTTGACTAAAAATCATTCATATTTAGATGAGAAAGTTATGACTATAAAAATCGTTACTGAAATGACAGGTTTATCAGTAAGACAAGTTCGTTATTATGAAGAGCGAGAGCTTATTTTCCCAAAACGAAACTCTTCAGGTACCCGAATGTATTCCTTTTCCGACATTGAAAGGTTGATGGACATTGCAGAAAAGATTGAAGATGGCGTTCGAACAAGAGAAATGCGTAAGGATTTATTCCAAAATAGGTAAATTTGATTTGTTCTTTTAGTCTTTGCTAATGTTTATTCAATTTGTATCTTCAATATTTACTGGATTATTTTTATTCGAACTTTTTATAAATGTATATAAGATAGGACTTTTATTCATTCCATTATCATTTAGCCTAGAGAGAAACATTGATACATAAAGGGTGGATTTTATGATGAAATTCCTGATGAGGCAAAAGAAGAAATAAAAAAAATACCTCTAGAATTACAAAAAGGTCTTTTTGAAGGTATGTCTATTGCATATGAGAAAATAATGATTGATCTAGGATTGATTCTTAAATCAGAAGACGTTGATAAGTTGAGCCATACAGAGAGGTTATCCGTAAATTATCAAAGAATGGCGGACATGCTTAAAGAAAAATTTGAGCTTGATAAGACTGATTATAGAAGTGGATATTTGCAAGGTGAAGCTTCTGCTTATCAAATGGTTGGAGAAGAGATACAGATGATTTTTTAAATGAACTAATAGGAAGAAATTAGTTTATACCTAAGGAGGAGCAAGCCTATGAACTTTTTAAGTTGGTATGACTGGATTACTCCAACAAACCCTTATGCTGCACTATTGTTAGGACTGATTTTTATAGCCCTTTTAGCTTTTATTATTTGGTTTCAGACTAAAAGTTGGAGCACACTCTTTATAAGCTTAACAACAGGTGTACTAGTAGTTCTTATAGGGGTAATAACACTCAATAGCATAGGTTGGTATAATTAATTTGATAAAAATATATAAAGACACCTAATTATTTAGTAAGGTGTCTTTTGTTCCTGTAATCCGTTTTATGTTAACTATGGGTGTATATCATACACAGACTGAAAAAGAGAAAAAACTACCTTCGAGTTAGGATTGAACTGCACCCCAATTGTTAGACAAAGAAACTCTAATGATTGGGGTGCTTTTATGTCAAGACATACATTTGAAGAT
>NZ_JAWRXD010000383.1:0-303 GCF_046535215.1 Priestia sp. SIMBA_032
TGATTGGCCTCGCCTTTCGAGAATACGAAACGGTCCAGGATAAAGAACAATTATTTAAAGTATCCTGTCTTTCAATCTTCACAGGAGTCGGAGTTAGGTTTTTTCCAGCAGGAGCATATTCCACACTTCCACCATTTCTAGCATCGTTTTTAAGTAACGGTCTCGTTCTTGGATCTGTAATGGCCATTTTGCTAGAAATACTATTTTCTCGTTCCACAGCAAAACAAATATCGTAAATTGGAAAACTTCCATTATTGCACTCTACCTTTAGAGTTGTTACGATAAAATCAAACTTGAATCATT
>NZ_JAWRXD010000384.1:0-303 GCF_046535215.1 Priestia sp. SIMBA_032
GGGAGATCCTGGGCTGGAACGACACCCAGGCGGACCTCGTCCGGAAGCTCCATAAGGGCGAAGGGCTCTGGCAAATCGGCCAAGACCGGGTCGCGAAGGTGCGCAACATCTGCACAGACTACGAACTCGGGGTCTTCCGCACCGACACCATGGGTGGTGAGCGAGCATGAGAAACGACCACTCGTCCTGGACCCACATCGCCTTCTACGGCCTGTTCGCTGTTGTGGTCGTTGGGGCCCTGACGACCGGGATCGCTGGTGCGACCATCACGGTGACCTGCAACGGTGGCGGTCAGCCTGAAAG
>NZ_JAWRXD010000385.1:0-303 GCF_046535215.1 Priestia sp. SIMBA_032
CTTTATATGTTAGTAATGTAGTAGAGGAATCGGCTATGCTTACCGCTATTACATTAACAGCTTTCCATTTACTATTCTTTTGGATTGCTAGTGTGTATCGATTAATTAAAATTTTAGGGTTTGTAGGAGCGATTAAAGACCAATTGGAGCATGCTGCTTCTATATTTGGGGCAAAACTGCCAAAGAAAGAAATACAGCTGATACAGAGCTTTCCAGGGGCTTGTTCTATTTTATTAGGAGCAATTGTGTATATTGCTTTCACTATTTATCAAAACGGAGGTATGTTAGCTTGAATAGTAGAAT
>NZ_JAWRXD010000386.1:0-303 GCF_046535215.1 Priestia sp. SIMBA_032
TAAGAGTATACCTCATCAAAAATGGAAGTAAGGTTAATTATGCGTTCTTTCTTTGTTTTTCCTTCTTTGATTTTAAATTCTTTTCTCTTTTTTCGTTTTAATTTTATTATGGTTTGTGTTTCGAGTTGGAGTAGATCACTGACACGTAATCCTGTATGGATCCCAATTAGAAAGAGAATATAGTCTCGTTTGGAACAGTGACGTTTAAGAGCCCATTTCATATCTTCGATTTGTTCTTTGCTACGGATGGGTTGGACATCAATGAGATGTGATTTTTTGTTCATAGATTTTGACCTCTTTATT
>NZ_JAWRXD010000387.1:0-303 GCF_046535215.1 Priestia sp. SIMBA_032
GTCGCGGACGCCGGCATCCAGCAGGTTGATCTGGGTACCGAGGCCGAGACCGAGCTTGATCGTCGATCCTCCGACGTACTCGGCAACGCGGCCCCACTCGCCGTTCGGATCATGCGGCACAGCGATGTGCCGGCCGAGCCGTGCAAGCCTGCTCGAGAACGATTTCGCGAGCATCGACTTCCCCGAGCCTTTAACACCGAGGAACATCATCGAGTGGCTCTTGACGAGATGGGACGCGTACGCCTCCCAGGGGTCGTAGCAGAACGGCGATCGCGCAAGAAGGTTCTCGCCGATGTATGCGCC
>NZ_JAWRXD010000388.1:0-303 GCF_046535215.1 Priestia sp. SIMBA_032
GTTACCTGCCGCGTCTGTCGCACGAACAGCGCGATGCCAAGCCAGTCTTCAAGCTTATGGATTTGCTGACCGACTGCACCGGGCGTAAGGTTAAGTTCTTGCGACGCAAGAGTGAAACTGCCAAGTCGCATTGCTGCTTCAAACGCAATTAGAGCCTTCAGCGGCGGCATTGGTCGCATAGCGCAGTTTTTCATCGAACAGCGAAGGTTAAATCATTTGTAGAACATGCCCCCATCGAACACAATCAGGACAGATCTGTTGCCATCTTGGTATGCTTTTATGACTCGGCCTTATTTCGCCTTC
>NZ_JAWRXD010000389.1:0-303 GCF_046535215.1 Priestia sp. SIMBA_032
GTATGCTGCCAGCGCCGCGATCATCGCGGGGGTTGCCTGCGTCCTGTTCGCCGTCGTGGTGATCGCCCACGCACCGATCATCGTCACAGTCGCCATGGTCGCGAGCGCGCTGATCGCGATCGCGATCGCCGCCGGCCTCGTCGGTATGGCCGTAAGGTCGGGGCAGAGCTCCTAGGGTGTGCCTTCCGGGACTCAGGCGGCGCCGAAGTCCCGGGGCACGGTGCGGACCGTCCGAGCGAGGACGACCAGCAACCGGCTCACCGCCCATACCGCGATGCCGACGATTCCGGTGTTCGCCGCCAG
>NZ_JAWRXD010000390.1:0-303 GCF_046535215.1 Priestia sp. SIMBA_032
GGAGCTCTTCATAGTCTTTCATTCACAGAAGTACAAGACGTTCGAATCGGAAAGTACATGGAACTAACAATTGATAAATCTGTATCTGACTTAGATAGCAAGGTAAAAGAAATGTGTGAAAAACTATTAGCGAACGTTGTAATGGAAGACTTCCGTTATGAAGTTGAGGAGGTTGTCGCACAGTGAAATTTGCCGTAATAGTATTTCCAGGTTCGAACTGTGATGTCGATATGTTCCATGCAATTAAAGATGAGCTTGGCGAAGAAGTAGATTACGTTTGGCACGATACAGAGAATTTAGATG
>NZ_JAWRXD010000391.1:0-302 GCF_046535215.1 Priestia sp. SIMBA_032
GCTTGAGACTCATCCAAACCGACTCAATTGAGCGCCAACTCCGCGGAAGTACCAGGGGGCGATTTGAGAGCATTAGAAACCAAAACCTATGACTTTCTCTCTCGGAAATCAGAGATCAGTGTCCTTGGATTTGGAAGTGAAGCAGAGACCCGGATCTGTTCACTACCCTTTCCCTTACCTGTCGCGGGACGTGTCCGCCTTTGGATCGGTTAGATCTTTCTTGCGACCTAACACGTATTTGATGTGGCTTTGAGCATCAGGCACGGTCCCCTGCACAACAGCCACCAACGTCCAACCTTTGG
>NZ_JAWRXD010000392.1:0-302 GCF_046535215.1 Priestia sp. SIMBA_032
GATGGCTCTGACTACAGCGAGACCTAGACCACTTCCTCCTTTGGCCCGAGAACGTGACCTCTCACATCTTTGAAAGGGATCAAAAATCTTCTCTAGATAAGATTCCTCAATCCCCGGACCATCATCTGAAACACTTAGTATATTAAAACTGTCTTTATTGATAAGCCGAACCGTCACGTTGCCGGGAGTGCTATGCCTGAGCGTATTTTCGAATAGCGCTGAAAGTGCCAGCAGTATTCGGCCCGGGTCACACCACACTGGCTCTTTACTTATGTCTAAGGTTAAAGTAAGACCCGCGGCGG
>NZ_JAWRXD010000393.1:0-302 GCF_046535215.1 Priestia sp. SIMBA_032
CGAAGTGTCGGCAGGAAAAACCCTCGAGCTGCCCCTCGATGGCCAGGACGTAACAGTGGAAGCGGCCACCAACGATGAGAGCACCAGTAAGTTCACAGTTTCCTTCAATCCCGGCACTTGCGTGCAGAAGGTATGCGTTACCGTTCACAAGTAAAAGACGCGGCGCTCGAAGGGCTAATGAGGATGTTTATATGCCTGTATTGGCCATAGCGAAGTGCTCTAAACAACTGGCAAGTTTGACAGTTGGCGTTTCTGTTATGAAAGCGAATGATCCGTACGAGGCTCGGCACCACGGCGCAAGT
>NZ_JAWRXD010000394.1:0-302 GCF_046535215.1 Priestia sp. SIMBA_032
GTAAATATGTTAGAGAGACCAACGTCAGGAACGATTGCAATAGATGATAAAGATATTACATCATTATCGACGAAAGAATTACGCAAACTAAGACAAAGAATCGGAATGATTTTTCAAAGCTTTAATTTATTTAATTCAAGAACAGTATTTGGGAATATTGCTTATCCATTAAAGTTAGCGAAATTGCCAAAGAACGAGATAAAGGAACGAGTGAATGAACTGCTGAAGTTTGTAGGGTTAGAAGATAAAGCAAACTATTATCCAGAACAGCTATCAGGGGGACAAAAGCAACGTGTTGGTAT
>NZ_JAWRXD010000395.1:0-301 GCF_046535215.1 Priestia sp. SIMBA_032
CATTCCTGTTTTATGACTCTTTTCAAACAATGGCTGAAGATATTTCCCATCACTTTTTTCACCAGTTGTTATCACTGTAGCCGTAATAATTCGTTCTTCACTCATTGCCAAATGAGTTTTGTATCCGAAGAAAGAGGAATCAGCTGTTTTATGCCCCATTCTAGCATCAGGATCATTCGAAGCTTTAAGGTTTTCTTGGTGATCTATAACAATTTCATTTAGATAATTCAACTTTTCTTTTACTTTAGGGTATTCACAAAGGGCCTCTTCATATTCAACTACCTGAACAACTTTTTGGCAA
>NZ_JAWRXD010000396.1:0-301 GCF_046535215.1 Priestia sp. SIMBA_032
TCTACATCCGCACGCAGCGAAAGCAGGACCTCGCATGAACGGCCGGCGACCCTGGTGGAAGACGGTGGTGGGCGTCGTGCTCACCATCCTGATGCTCTTCCCGGTCTACTGGATGATCAACGTCTCGCTGACGCCGACGACGGAGATGCGCAAGAGCCCGCCCAGCCTGTTCCCGCTGCACCCGACCTTCGAGGGCTACCAGGCCGTCCTCAGCCAGCAACTCCCCTATCTCGGGACGAGCCTGCTGATCGGGCTCGGGACGGTCGTCCTCGCCGTCGCCCTCGCCGCCCCGGCCGCGTAT
>NZ_JAWRXD010000397.1:0-301 GCF_046535215.1 Priestia sp. SIMBA_032
TTACTAGCAATCAATTTATAAAGTTTCTACAAAAAACCCCCAGTATGAACAAATAATTCATACTGGGGGTTTTATAGTGCTAAATATTTTTCTCATAATATTCTTCTGCGATCTCTTCGTAAAAAGCCGCAGATGTTGTGTAGAAATATGGAATTAACCATAAGAATCCAATCCCTAACGTAATACAACTTAATATAAACCAACCGATAAAACTTAAACATAAAATGAAATACTCCATCTTATGTCCATCCATCATATGACGACTTTCTGTAATAGCTTGGTTCAGTGAATACTCAGGATG
>NZ_JAWRXD010000398.1:0-301 GCF_046535215.1 Priestia sp. SIMBA_032
CCTCCATCAACGGCGCGAATCCGGCCATGTGCAGCGCTATCTTGCCTGACTTGTAGGAGGCATTCACGTCGCCGCCGGCCCGGATCATTCTTTCCACTAGTGGCAAAACCGTATCGCGGTAATACCCAGCCGGCATGGTTTGATACCTCGGTAGACGGCCAGCATCGAATCGAGATGGCGAATCTGCGCTGCCGCGATAAACCCTCTAGCGACAGCCCGTACGCCCTTATCCGACGCTAGCAACGCGAACTCGTCGTTGCCCAGCCGGTCGAGAACGTCCGCACAGACGAGACCGGACTCG
>NZ_JAWRXD010000088.1:0-575 GCF_046535215.1 Priestia sp. SIMBA_032
GGATGTTGTGTTCTCATTACGCATTTGATATATTTACTTTGAACATAATTAAAATCAAGAAAAAGAGGCGGACGTATGGATAAAAAAGAAAATACGGTCGTATTGTTTCCACAACTATCAGAGCGCTATATTGATGAAGGTTTTTTAGCGCTGAAAGAGCGGGAATTCGAAGATGCATTGCGTTGCTTTGAAATATTACGTCAGTATAATGCGGAAACGGAACAAACGGAATTAGCTTCAGTTATTTGTTTACTCGAATTAAAACGTATGGAAGAAGCGAAAGACAAATGTGAACAGTTGCTTAAAACAGGAGTTGTCTTATTTGGTGATATTCTTGAAACGTACGTAACTATTTTAGTTCAAACAAATGATTATGAAGGTGTTATTGAAACTGTTGAAAAGGTTTTACAAACGAAAGATATAATGCCTGATCAAAAGGAAAAATTAGCGCAGCTTGCTTTATTTGCAGAAGGTATGCTAAATGAGGGAGACGCATCGCTAGTGGATTCAAATTTTGAATTGGATGAGTTTACTAATGAAATTTTTGGAGAAAACTTTGGACAGAAGCTAAGAGC
>NZ_JAWRXD010000399.1:0-301 GCF_046535215.1 Priestia sp. SIMBA_032
GCCTGATTCCGGGGCCGCAGGCCTTCCTCTACCTGCTGCTGTGGATCATCATCCCTGGCGAGCGTCGGACCACCATCTAACCGGCTGCGGTCAAGCCGGCCATTCCCAGCGCGATGTCGACCAGCTCGACGTGGCGCTTCGGGATGCTGTTCAGCTGGAACCACGCCGCCTCGTCGGTGCTGCCGTCCCGCTCGTTGCGGAGGGCGCCTCCCACCACGCTCGCACGGTAGACGATCCGCAGTGCATGCAGCGGGCCCGCTTCGGGGATGAAGCGGTGTTCGGCGGGGATGACCTTCGAATC
>NZ_JAWRXD010000400.1:0-301 GCF_046535215.1 Priestia sp. SIMBA_032
GTTTATGCTGCAAAGAATATACTATATCTAAAGGTGTACCTTTTGAGGTGTTTTTTTAAGGGGAAGTTTTTTTGAAAAGATTTTTCATTTACCGCTAAATCAATATCTACAATGTTAGTACTAGTAAATATTATTTTGAATTTTAAACAAACTTAAAATTCAAAATAATATTTATAAATTTCTTAATATTTACACAAAAGATTAAGTGCTGTATTGTTTTAGCTAATTGAAAAATATTAAAGACATTGAAAGGGGAAATTCACATGTTAAGTAAAAAAGTTGCTTTTTTTAGTCTAGCTAC
>NZ_JAWRXD010000401.1:0-301 GCF_046535215.1 Priestia sp. SIMBA_032
GTTTTTCTCTTTTTTCACTATTTCGTAAAGCTCATTATATTCTTTTTGTTTCACACAATCTCTCATTACACATTTTACATTTTCAATATATTTTATTTTTTTGTTTTTCGTTAGCGCAAATATATAATTTGGATCAATACCAAGTCTTTCAGATAATTGATACAACAATATGCTAGATGGATAAATAATACCTTTTTCTCTCTTACTAATTTGGCTTTGTGAACATATTCCATGACATAATTCAGATTGTGACATGTTTTTTTTCTTTCTAAGTTCTTTAATAATAATACCAAGATTGTAG
>NZ_JAWRXD010000402.1:0-300 GCF_046535215.1 Priestia sp. SIMBA_032
CTAGATGGGCGTTCTTATCAAGAGATTTCAGAACAGTTAAACAGACATGTGAAATCTATTGATAACGCTTTACAGCGGGTGAAGAGGAAATTGGAACGATATATGGAAATGCGAGAAAGTACAACTTTAAATTCATAACAAATAACAAGTGCAACAGGTGTAAAATAAATCACCTGTTTTCTTTTGTAGACAGTACAAAATGCATGTCATTGACATTGTCTTTTATTGTATGATACATTTTTAGGGACATAATGTTACAAGGTTGGTGTAACTAATGAGGAAAAAAGTTGTACTCTCATG
>NZ_JAWRXD010000403.1:0-300 GCF_046535215.1 Priestia sp. SIMBA_032
CACGCGGTCCTTCACCTCGAACTGAGCGCCGAACGGGATTCCGAACTGGGACGGGTCGAGGTGGACGATCGTCTCGCGCACCGAGTGCGGGTCGACGTTGGCGACGACGATGACCGCGTCGGCCTTCCCGCTCCGGGTGAACCGGCCGTCGAGGTACTTGGAGTAGACGAGGATGCTGTCGTCGTCGCTCCAGTGGATGCTCAGGTTGCGCAGCTGCCGCAGGGCGGGGTGCTCGCTGCGCGCGCTGTTCAACATCGTCAGGTAGCCCGCGAGGGAGCGGCCCTGGGACTGCGCCTTGGC
>NZ_JAWRXD010000404.1:0-300 GCF_046535215.1 Priestia sp. SIMBA_032
GCGGCTCGGAGGGCAGCTCGAGTCCCGGGAGGACACCGGCCTCCACTGCGCGGACGGACGTGAACGGCACCCCGGTGACGGTCATCCCGCGCCACCCGGGGGCTTCGCCCAGCAGCAGGACCGGCGAGTGCGGCGCCTCCAGGTAGCGGCGGAGGTTGCGCTCACGGAGGCGCCCGAGGTCGTCGTCACCGAACAGCAGCTCGGCGTCGTCCGGCGCCGGGACGGCGCGGATCAGGTCGAAGAAGCGGTCGAGCACCACCCCAGGCTACGGCCGGACGGCGACACGCGGGTACGTCGCGG
>NZ_JAWRXD010000405.1:0-299 GCF_046535215.1 Priestia sp. SIMBA_032
TGATTACGTTTTACAACATGGAGTACTGACAGCTCATCAGTCCCTTCATTTCTCTGCCTCCACGTTCCGTTTGGTAACTGTTCGTACCGGAAACGTAAAGCATCATGATGTTTCAGTAAATTTAATATCGCTCCCTCTAGTAATTTCACATTCAATCTTTCTTTTACTCTTAAAAGCATTGATTGATTCCAATGCTCTGTATGTGGATGTGCTTGCTCGAAGAACCAGCACTGAATTGGAGTAAGAGGCACATCACCTATCACAATTCCCTGCTCCGCTTGTACTCCCTGCGTTTCTAT
>NZ_JAWRXD010000406.1:0-299 GCF_046535215.1 Priestia sp. SIMBA_032
GGTCGTCGCGGACGCCGTAGCGACCGTGGAGGAACAGCAGCACCGGGGTCGACATGCTCCCATTCAGCCCCGTACGGGGCGACGAGTCCAGTCTCCGGCTGACAGTAACCTCCATACCCGTCATATCGGCGGCCCGGATGCGTCCCTCTGTACGAGGACCGATCAGCGGCTCCGACGGAATGAATGAAAGACGACCATGCCACACCGCCCAACCCAGACGAATAACGCGTGGCTGACGCTTCGCACCGCCGTCGCGGAGGAATACGTCACGAAGCTCCCTGAGCTCCTCCCGATGGACG
>NZ_JAWRXD010000407.1:0-299 GCF_046535215.1 Priestia sp. SIMBA_032
GGTGATTCAATTGGTGGAATCGTTGAAGTAATTGTGGAAGGAATGCCAATTGGAGTAGGTAGCTACGTGCATTATGATCGAAAACTGGATGCGAAATTAGCAGCTGCAATTATGAGTATTAATGCTTTTAAAGGTGTCGAGATTGGAATTGGTTTTGAAGCAGCGCATAGACCGGGAAGTGAAGTTCATGATGAAATTCTATGGAATGAGGAGCATGGATATACAAGAAGAACAAATAATGCAGGTGGATTAGAAGGCGGTATGACGACTGGAATGCCAATTGTTGTGCGCGGTGTGAT
>NZ_JAWRXD010000408.1:0-299 GCF_046535215.1 Priestia sp. SIMBA_032
GGGGGGCAGGTTCGGGGGGACCTGCCACCCTCTCTCATCGCCGCTGACCTAGAATCTGGCCATCAGGATGATGCCGAGCGCAGGGCATCCCTTTCCGAGCGCACATCGGGCGTCGGCGTAAAACAGAGGAGTGATTGGAGGTCGCGAATGGGCGTTCCTCCGTTGGTGAGCGGCCGAGATCGGCCAGTGAGCCTCGCCGTCCTGCGGCTCGCTGACAGAGTGCTTCAGGCTGTCGGCTGCGTCGGTGCCGGCGTTTATCTCGTGGCGCTGACCCTCTTCGCCGTATGCACTCTTGTGCC
>NZ_JAWRXD010000409.1:0-299 GCF_046535215.1 Priestia sp. SIMBA_032
GAACAACGACCGAAAAATCGCCGTCGGCCGCTAACCACCCCAAACGTGCGGGCCCGAGCGCAGCGATGCTTTCGTGTCGGGCGGCCGGCGCATCGGTACCCCAAGCGCGTCGGCAATCAACTGTGTCCAGTTTCGCGTTCTGAGCGGTGATCCGACATCGAATTTAAGTCAGCCATTTGAACAAATGCTCCATTCGTGGGCAAATAATCGGTCTGGCAGGAGAACGTGTCATGAAAACCCCGATGACCGCCCCCGGCGGAAAGCGGTGCGCTGCTCATCAACTGCTGCTGCACCGTGGG
>NZ_JAWRXD010000089.1:0-569 GCF_046535215.1 Priestia sp. SIMBA_032
CACGCCGCCAGCGTTCATCCTGAGCCAGGATCAAACTCTCCGAAGAAATGTTTGACTTGCTCAATTAAAAAATAAAATTTAACGTTGACGTTTGTCGCTTTGTTCAGTTTTCAAAGTTCAAGCGTTGCTCTTGAGCAACTTTTATATTGTATCAAGTTATCAACTTAATGTCAACAACTTTTTCGAAAAACTTTTTTTCGCTTCGTTGTTACTGGTATGTCTCAACGACGCTTTATAATAATAAAATATATTCACTAAAAGGTCAATACATTTTCTCGAATTTTTTTTATTTATTTCATTATACTTTTAGCATACATTTTATTAGTCACTAATCAATAAGACTAATTTCTATATATATAAGACTTCATTAGTTAAACTACCTTGTAAATAAAGAGTGCATGTATCCCAAAAAATCTCTATTAGCTTTACTGAATTATAAATAGGCTATTGAGACATTCTATATAAGGAAGAGGGAAAACAAGTTATTGATTAAACTAATCATTACAAAGCTTCTTACATTTGGGATGAGGTGTCTACAGCAGGCATATTTCAGAAAACCTTATTGTAAA
>NZ_JAWRXD010000410.1:0-298 GCF_046535215.1 Priestia sp. SIMBA_032
CTGCTCGTCTCCTGCCTTCCTCCTTTCGTTGCCTCCTTCCGTCGCGCTTTTCGCTTCCGTCTGGTATTCGCTGCCTTATTGATCGCTCTTGATAGGTTCCTCCTGCCTCTCGCTTCCGCCGTTCAGAAGTACTTGGCCGGCGGCCGCTGCGCCCGGCTCCAAGATCGACGGCCTGAATGCCGGGCTGCCGCTGAACCCGGACCCCGTGTTCTTCGGCACCTTAGAGGGCACATGCGTGTGGCGGCCGTCTGCCGACTGGATGCTGATCCTCGCCGGTGGTCGTTCTCGCCCTCGCGAT
>NZ_JAWRXD010000411.1:0-298 GCF_046535215.1 Priestia sp. SIMBA_032
GCATGCTGATCATATCGTCCCGATGAAGACGATTACAGAAATGAAAAGATTTGATAAATTGACATTTGAACAGCAAGGCGAGATATTGAATTACAAGCCTAGTTTTCATGGGTTGAGTGAGACTGCTAATACCTCGCGCGGCGCTAAAACTTACTCAGAATGGGCTCAGTATAAAAAGGTGGAGTAGATGTTGTTCCTGGTTTCAGAAGTAGTATGATGGGGCGAGCGATGAAATTGGAAGTTGAGTTGCGAGAAATGATATCTGGTGTTTTGTAGGAGAAATTAAATGATTACTCTT
>NZ_JAWRXD010000021.1:0-59501 GCF_046535215.1 Priestia sp. SIMBA_032
TTTCCACATAAAAAGAGTGATTCCCTCAAAAATGGATTTCCGTTTTTGAGGAGAAACACTACACTACATTAACATAAACTGCTTTCTCGGAAACTATGGGGGCAATAAAATTAATGACCATCTTTTGAAATAAATGGGTATATTATATAATAAACTTTTACTCAAAACATTCTGAAGGGAAATGTAATATGCTAATTTCTAAGCCACGTAAAAAACATAAAATGAAACATCTAGAACCTGCAAGTATCTTGTTCTTAGGATTTTTAGGATTAATATTGGTCGGAACCGGTTTATTAATGATCCCTGCTGCTACAAGTGATAGGCATCATTTAAGCTTTATTGATGCTCTCTTTGAAGCCACTTCTGCTGTATGTGTAACAGGGCTAGCTGTGGTAGATACCGGTACTACATTTACTTTATTTGGACAGCTCATTCTGCTTGTGCTCATCCAAGTTGGTGGCTGGGGATTCATGACTATCGGTATACTCATGTTTATTGTACTAGGTAAAAAAATTGGATTGCAACAAAGATTAATACTTAAGGAATCTTTAAATGCTTTCTCGCTACAAGGCGTTATTGCATTAGTCAGACGTGTTGTACTAATTACACTGGCTGTGGAAGGCATTGGAGCCCTTATCCTAGCTATCCGTTGGTCTCAAGAAATGAGCTGGGGAAAGGCTATCTATTATGGAATATTTCATTCTATATCTGCTTTTAACAATGCAGGGTTTGGTTTGAAATCAGATAATTTAAGTAAGTGGGTAGGAGATCCAACCGTAAATATTATGATTACGTTACTTTTCATAATAGGAGGAACTGGTTTTTTTGTCATTGCAGATATTTTTCAGAAACGAAACATAAGGAAGTTTTCTCTTCACACTAAAATTGTATTAGTTTCGACCATTGCACTAAATGTGGTGAGCACACTCATTATTTTCGCCTTAGAGTATCATAACCCTCATACTTTGGGTGAATTAAGCATGAGTGATAAATGGTGGGCATCTTACTTTCAAGGTGTAGTTCCTCGTACTGCTGGTTTTAATACTTTGGATATTGGGGCGCTCACATTACCTTCAAAAGTGTATATGATGGGTCTTATGTTTATTGGAGCAGCCCCAGGTTCAACAGGCGGTGGAATTAAAATAACTACGTTTGTCTTAATATTGTTTGCTTTATGGACGGTATTGACGAATAAAGAAGAAATTAATGTTTTTCGACGCCGAATTCCGAAATCGCTTGTTTATAGAGCTTTTTCTATTGCTACCTCTGGGATTGTTTTTGTTTCAATTATTTTCTTTCTACTCACAATCACAGAAAAAGGTGTAGATATGTCTACACTTTTATTTGAAACATTTTCTGCTTCTGGAACAGTTGGATTAAGTGCTAACTTTACAGGCGACTTAAGTCCTGTTGGACGTATTCTCATTACTATTATGATGTTTATTGGCAGGGTAGGACCTCTTACCATTGGTTTTGTGCTTGCGATTCGTTCAAATAAACAATCTAAAATTCGGTATGCAGAAGAAAAGATTCTAATTGGTTAAAAAATCAACATATTCACTCTTATAGGCGCAAGTAATCTAATCATGAATATCTTCTTCCATGTTAAATACTAAAAAACAATTAGAACAATCAGAGAAGCATGTAAACAATGTTACTAAAAAACTTAATATGAGAAAAATCTAAGTTTTTGTCTTTTCTAGAACCCTAATACCTAAAAACCCTTTTGATCTTATGAAGGATTTTTAGGTATTTTAAACGTGTAAAACAGAATAAAGATATCAAAGTATGTTAATTATGGATTAGAGATATAAAAAAATGGCTTTTTCACACCCTTAATCATTCCATAGGAGAACATACATGAAAAACTATACAAACGATAACACAGCAAGACGCTATATAGCTCACGTTAGTATATTTGGAACCACTCAGATTCACTTAAGAAATCCTTACATCATAGCCTGGTGGTCTGCAGCCTTTCCCGGTTTCGGCCATTTACTTTTATCCAAATATCTTCGAGGATTTGTTTTATTTATTTGGGAAGTTGTTATTAATCTTCAGTCAAATATAAACGTGGCTATGATTCATTCCTGGGGACATAGACATGGCGAAAGAGTCACTAAACACTAGATGGCTTCTCATTTATATTCCCGTATATATCTTTGCCATATGGGATAGTTATCGAACGACTGTTGATTTAAATAAAATATATCTCTTAGCTGAAAGAGAAAATCACACTTTTAATTCCTTTGCTATGGGATCTATGGAGATTAACTACTTGGATAAAAGAAATCCTATTATGTCTATCATATGGTCCTTATTTATGCCAGGTTTAGGTCAGCTTTATATTCATCGAATAATCGTTGCTTTCTTTATTGTTACTTGGAGGTGTTTTTTCTGTTTTTAAACTTTATAAGATATACATCTTTAGTTAACATAATGTTTCTTTGAATTCATAAAAAAGAATCCATTAGTTGAAAAAATAAATAAGAAATATTATAGTGTTTATCTTCAATTAATAAAATGATTAACCTATAATACAATGTAAGAATTGTAGATACAGAACTATTTTAATTGAGGGGCGATAATAAGATGGAAAACTTTTATTTGTTCGTGATTACATGTATATTTCTAATTATTTTACCTGGTCCAGACACTGCTGTCATGACAAAAAATACTCTTACTGTTGGGAAACGGGGAGGTTTTAAAACAATGATTGGAATTTGTTGCGCATTATCTATTCATACATTAACTGCTATTGTAGGGCTTTCGGCGATTATTGCGAAATCAGCTCTGTTATTTTCTATCTTCAAATATATTGGTGCAGTGTACTTAATTTATTTAGGTATCAAGTCATTATGGACATTGAGAAATCAAGAAAAAGCTGAAACAGTTGTCGAAAATAAGTATAAAAATAGGTCTTCTTTTAAACAAGGTTTCCTCACCAATCTACTAAATCCAAAAATAGCTGTTTTTTTCTTAACCTTCCTACCACAGTTTGTGAATCCTGGAGGCCATACTTTTATGCCGTTTCTTATACTGGGAATAACTTATATTGTATTAACTGTCATGTGGTATTTATTTTATATTTATTTACTTAACCAGATTAGTGCTTTTATGAAGAAGCCTAAGATACAAAAGGTTATAGAGGGAATAACAGGGACTATATTAATAGGATTTGGTATAAAACTTGCTCTAGAGAAAGCTCATACTTAGGTGGTTGTAATTTCAACTATTAATAGGGGATATAAAGTGTGTGCTCTATACACCGTTAATTACCATAATGAATGTGTTTTATGGTAACTAAAAATACATAATGCATTCTACTAAAAAAGTAACATATAGTAGTTTTTAAAATGGTGCAATAAGGTAATTAATATGATTTAAAAAAGTTGTTGTGAAAAACAATTTTTTTAAATCATATTTTTATTTCACCCAAAAATTCTCAATGAAAAGTGGGCTTTTTTTCAATGTAAACTGAGTGTCGTCGTATGTATACCAGGGGTTTATCGCTTTATATTGATTAAAACCATACACTGATTATAAAGGAGGCAGCTAAGATAAAACTTGCTGAACAGATTAGAAATGTACGTAAAAACGAAAATCTTTCACAAGAGCAGGTAGGTCAAAAAATGAATGTGACTAGACAAGCAATTTATAAATGGGAAAGTGGAAAAGGATACCCCGACATTTAAAACCTAACAATGCTAAGTGAACTATTTGAAATTAGTCTTGATGAGCTAATAAAAGGAGATCGTTCTTTACAAGGGAAGGTCAAAGTGAAAGGAGGAACGGGTATGTTCTCTAATCGTAGTCTTTTATCGGCATTAAACTATTTTAGTTTGTTTTTCGCTCCACTTATTTTTCCACTTATTACACTAATATTTGGTTATAAGGAAATGAAGAAGCATGGAAAGAGAGCATTTATATTTCAATTAATACCGACTTTAACTCTTATTGTTATAGCAATCAGTTACTACATATCTGCTAAATTAGCTGGAACAAAGACACCTAATTCCGTATTAGCTAGTGGCTGTACAATTGTAATCTTTCTAATTACGTTTGGTGTTATTTTATGGAACGTAAAAGAAGGTGTCAAGCAACTAAAAGCATAAACATTAAATCAGGAATTATTAGATTAAATAAAAGCACTCACCTTTCATTCAGGCGGGTCTTTTATTTTTTAGATACTTCTTACAATACGTTTTATGTTAACTAATATTAGAGTGAATGTTAGATAAAGCTTAATAAACAAGCGCTGGCATTGCATTGCCGGCGCTTGTTTGCAAGACGTTAAATGAGTTTTGATTCCTTAAAAAGATGTTATTTCTTAATAATGCCAAATCGGTCAATGATATAAGGTTTTGCATGATTTTTATTTTGATCAATTTCATAAGTTACGGCAGTCAGTTTATTTTTATTAATAGTAATACCAACGAAGTTCTGAATTTGCCCGCGTACTGGACGCCTATTATCGTTCGGATCTGGACCATAAATTGCTGCATGATTTTCATCGGCGACCTCGAAAAGATTATAGTAGGACTCTCCAAGTAAAGGGTTTTGATTTTTATAATATACTTTTGGCCCAGCTGTCGCAGGGATTAAATAAATCGAACCGTCCGGATTAACGGTATATTCAATGGTTTGTCCTTTTTTAGTCTCTTTAATTTTTTCTGTTTGTGAAGCCAAGCCATTGCTCTTTATCGGTTTTGTACGTGCATAAATATGGTCATGCCCTTGAAGAACAAAGTCAATGTTAAGTTCAGCCATAAGTGGCGCTACCTGGTTTCTAACTCCATTTGGACCCATGATATCATCATCGGTTGCATGATTAGAAGTCGTATAAGGACCTTTATGAATATTGACAATAATCCATTTAGCACCACTGGTTTTTGCTGCCTTAACATCTTTTTTCAACCACTTGATTTGATCTTCCGAAAAGTTGGCATGCTTCTCAGAATCCTCGTTGCTATTGAGAACAACAAAATGCGCATCACTATAATCATAAGAATAATAAGCGCCTGTTTTGGCAGCTGATTTTTTAGAAACATCTAAGTTAAAGTGATCAATAAAAGCATAATTTTCATCCTCATGATTTCCTGCAGAAGGAGCCACTGTTGTGTTTAGCAAGCTTTTCTGAGAGTGACCCAGAAGCCAATTCCATTGTTCCTCTTTGACTCCATTGTCAACGATGTCTCCGTTATGCATTACGAATTCGGCATTAGACACAGTATCTAACGCTTTTGCAATCGTTTGAGATGAGAGAATTGCTTCATCTTCTGCTTTAGCCTGAGTATCAGCTAAATCAATAAATGTAAAAGCCCCTTTTTTAGGTGCGGTTGTAAAGGAACCTACTTCACTCCATTTATTTAATGATGCATCTCCAACACAGTAGTAATATTCAGTGTCTGCCTTAAGTCCAGTTGCTACGGCTTTATGTACATACTCTCCTTGAGAATTTGTAGATACGGTATGCCTTCCTGAAAAAAGTAAGGGCTTCTTCTTAAAATCGGGTTTCTTTGTGCCTGTCTTTTTTACAATCTGTACATCACTATTCTTGGCATCAAGTGAGGTATACCAAGTGAATCCTTTAGAGTTAGTAGAATCACCGTAAAATGTTACTGTTACCTTGCTCACATTAGTAGAATTTGAATTTTCTGCTGCGAAAGAGAGTGTGCCCCCAAATCCACCTACAATGCTTAGAGTTAAGGCAAAAGAAATTATTTTTCTTCCTGCTTTTTTCATGTACTTTTCCTCCTTGTATATATGTCATTACCATCCCCTGAGACAGTAATTTAAATGTAACAAAGCTCTATATACGTATTATCAATTTTATATTTTAATTGTGTTAAGATTGGTTTAATATCATATATAACTGAAAAGAATAAAAAAACCTACTGATACGAAATGAATCAGTAGGTTTTTCTCGTAATATGTTGTCAACTCGAAACAATGAGGATTTTCAAAGTGATGCTTCGCAGCATCTCGGATAGTTTATTCAAAGAGCGTACGAGTTATGCAATCTTTAGGAATATTTATTTTGAAAGACTTCTTAGAAACATTATCTGATAGTTTGTTCAAAAATTTGATGAACATTTTATAGTTTCATATCATCTCCTAAAGGATAATTTTGGAATTTTGTTTTTGTTAAATATATTGATGCTGCTTTGACAAAAAGAGAGCAGATACACCAATCAATACCACACCCATGATGGCTGGAGTAGTGTGGCTAACTACTGAATACAACTGACCGCCAATAATTGGTCCAATGAACCGGGCTAAAGATTGAATACTTTGAGCCCCCCCTAGTATATGCCCTTGTTCACTGTCACTAACAGATTTTGAGAGCATCCCATTAAATGATGGCCCAAAGACCGAATCACCCAGGCCGAAGAAAATCATCCCAACAATAAAAACTAAGTAAAAAGCTGTAAGGGCTGAAATTGAAATAAGGATAAAACCAATAATTTGACTTATCATGCCTAAAAGAGCAATTTTTTTATCTGTCAAAAATTTGAGTAATCGTGGCATAATGATTGTTTGTGAAAAGATATCAAGTATACCTATTATAGAAAATGTCAGACCAATAAATATAGGCTGCCAAGCAAAGGTATCTATTGAAAACTGAGAGAAGATAGCTTGTAATGATCCGTTAGGCATCCAAATGAGGAACCCAGCAATTAGCAGCCATTTAACAGATTTAAAGGAAAAAACCTTGGATAATTGTATAAATGGATTAAGCTCTCTAACAGAAATACTGGAAGAGCGTCTGGACTTCTCAAGACTCTCAGGCATAAAAAAATAGCCATATATGGCATTAAGCAATGTGATAACCGTGCCAGCATACATAGGAACACTGTTTCCGAAAGTTGCAAGTACACCTCCAATGATAGGGCCAAGAGCAGTGCCCACCCCAACAACAGCACTAATCCAACCAAAGTACTTAGTGCGTTCATTTGAAGAGGTAATATCTGCAAAGTAAGCAAAAATGGCTGAAATTTCGCCACCTGTCAAACCTTCAATGATACGACCAAGGAAGAGAATCCAAAGTGCACCTCCAAGTCCAAAAATAAAATAACCAAGGGCAGAGCCGATTAGACTACTAATTAATACTGGACGCCGACCATATCTGTCGCTTAACGCACCTAAGACTGGTGCAGCCAAGAAGACAGAAAGAGCGTATATAGACGTAAGTAATGTCACTGCAGTAGCCTGACCGCTGGGATTACTAGTATAAGTCTTTACTAAAAAAGGTAAAACAGGGCTAACTATAGTCAATCCAAGACCCGTTAAGAAGACAGTGATAAACCCAAACGTTAGGGAATGTTTATTTATTGAAGTATCCATGATCGTTCTCCTTTAAGGTTATTGTTTCCTAAGAAACAAATATAAGTTTACTCCTTTATTGTTTCCTCGTCAACAATAAAACAATATAAAAAAACACCACTTACTCAGTGATATTTTTCAGATGATGTCTATATCGACCAATGAAACGAAAAATAGTGTCAAATTCTTCATCGGTCATGTGCTTGAATACTTCTGCATCACGTTTAAGAAAAGATTGGTGTAATTCTTTATGGATATCATTTATCTTTTGTCCATGGGTTGTTAGTCGAAAATATATTTCCTTTTTATTTTCAACACTTTGATAACTCTCAATAATATTTTTAGCTATTAGCTTCTTGGTAAGCTTGCTTATAGCACCTCGAGTCATGTAGCTTGCAGCTGCAAGTTTTGTTACATTTGCATTCGGGATTAGAGCAATATTTTCGATTAATTCTATTTCACTCAACTTATAGTCCTTTAAAGCCAATTCTACTTCCGGTTTATTACGCCAGATTATCTCATTACATAAATCCATAAGTTCACTCATTAACTGCTGTCTTTTATCCATAATAACTCCTCCCTAATTTGTATACAGTATAACGAGTTTTTGTTTCTTTCACAATAAAACATGCCCAAGCACTATAGTATTCATTGAGAATACGTAACGAATATTATTATTAATGAGAAGTGAAACTATGTATTTATCGTCAGTTAGAGTAAATACTTAAATCAATTATTTTTATAAAATACTTTACGATCTACTTAACATATTGGATTTTTTGGGAGGTGAGAAGAACAGATCTAAGAATTATAATTCTTTAGATTTGTTACCTTTACTTTTGTTTGAATATATATATCCTAATCAATATTATCAATTATTTTTAGAATAAATTTTTCGGCTTATTTCCCGTTTGTATAAATTAACTCTATATCAAAACCAACTGTATTGTACGCGAAATGAATAATAAATTACTTGATTTATCTTCATGTTATAAATATAATATAACTTAAGTACGCGAAAGGAGTACATAAAACTTAGAAGTATAATTTTCTGTTTTTCTTTGATTATATTCAATGTATTTCCTCTCTACAAAAGAAAGAGATACAATATAATGAAGTTGCATCTTGAAATAGAGCCTGAATTCTTTAAATTTCTAGAGAATATATGTAGAGAGATTTTAATTAACATCTTTTGAAAACGGTATCATTTTATTTTAAAGAATAAACACGATGAAACAATTAAGTATTTCCAAAAAATACATAAATGTCTACAGTCATTACTACCTCATGTTTGAACAAAGGATAAGGCATTGAATGGAGGAAGGAAGAAAAAATACATCAGGCTATCATTACACATTCGAGAAGCATGAACAAGAGAAGTGAGCGTTTCTAAATTGATATGCATGTTAGACAAAAAACCGGATTCCAAGAAGGTTAGGGGAAGAAAGCCAAAGAAATAAGTATATTTTTTACAACAAATTATGAAAACGCTTTATTTAAGGGGGAACTACTATGAAACACGTACGATTACCATCTATGTTAGAGATTATTTGCACATTGGGATTATTTTTAGGCATTGTCTTTTCTTTTACTGTAACTTTTGACTTACCTATACAGCTAGCGTTGTTTATTTCATGGTTCCTTGTCATTTTACTTGGATTACGTTTGGGACACCGATACCAAGAATTACAAGGAGCTATTACCGGTGGCATCTCGAATGGTCTTGAAGCTATATTGATTCTCGTTTCGGTCGGTGCTCTTATTGGGACTTGGATTGCAGGAGGAGTTGTACCAACACTTATTTATTATGGGTTAGAGTTTATCCATCCAAGTATTTTTTTATTAGCTACACTCGTTATTTGCTCACTTACCTCTTTAGCTACAGGCACATCATGGGGAACTGTTGGAACTGCTGGAATTGCTATGATAGCAATCGGAGAGGGACTTGGTATTCCTCTTCCACTTGTAGCTGGTGCTGTTCTTTCTGGTGCATATTTTGGAGATAAGTTATCTCCACTATCTGACAGTACGGTGCTTGCAGCATCAATGTCTAAAGTGGATGTTATTGCACACGTACGTGCCATGTTATATTTAGATATTCCTGCATACGTTATCACGGCTATTCTTTTTACTGTCACAGGGTTTATGTATGGAGGTAAAAATACAGACTTAGAAAAAGTAGAGTTTCTAAAGACTTCATTACTTAAAACCTTTGATATTCATGTTTGGATGCTGATACCTGCCGTATTTGTAATTCTTATGCTTGCATTAAAAAAACCCTCTATGCCTACGATTGTTATGGGGGCTTTTCTTGGAGTGATTTGGGCTTTTGTGTTCCAAGGCATGAATATTGCCGATGCTCTTGGTACTGCTTATGAAGGTTTCTCAATTAATACTGGGATCGACTTTATAGATACTCTCCTAAACCGGGGAGGAATCGAAGGAATGCTGGGGTCAGTGGTCGTAATTATTTTTGGGTTAGGATTTGGAGGCTTGTTGGAGCATTTAGGAGTATTAAAAGTAATTGTTTCTAAGTTTCAACATCGCCTAACATCAGCAGGGAACGTGACCTTATCTACTTTAATCGTTGCTTTTTTAGCAAATGTATTTGGTTGTGCTATGTACGTTTCATTAATTTTAACCCCTAAAATTATGGCAGAAAGCTATGATAAATTACACATTGACCGAAGAGTACTGGCTCGAAACTCTGAAGTGGGTGGGACATTAACATCTGGGATGATTCCCTGGTCTGATAATGGAATTTTTATGGCGGGAATTTTAGGTATCTCTACCTTCTCCTACGTTCCATTCATGTGGTTAAGCTTTGTTTCCATCGCACTTGCTATTATTTATGGCTATACAGGGAAATTTATTTGGTATATTAAAGGTAATAGTTCTGATACTAAAAAAATTTCTTAGAAATCTAGAAATTTTGTTCCCTTTGAGGCGCTAGCTTCATAAGCTATCGTCAATAGTCTATCAAACATTCTTTTAATTGTAGGTGAAATTAATACGTAAGCTGTTCGGAGAATTCCATAAAGATTTATCTAAAATTAAATATATAATTTTTTTATTTATATAGGATTTTATATCTGACCCAACAAATTCATATTCAAAAGACACTCCATAAAGAGTGTCTTTTTTGTCGGTAGGTGAAAAATTACTTTACAGTGAGTTTATATAAGTTT
Source organism: Priestia sp. SIMBA_032 (assembly GCF_046535215.1). Lineage (NCBI taxonomy): Bacteria > Bacillati > Bacillota > Bacilli > Caryophanales > Bacillaceae > Priestia > Priestia sp. SIMBA_032. The sequence goes on from NZ_JAWRXD010000021.1 coordinate 10,515, forward strand.
ACCTTTTAGTTTATCTGACATGTCATTTTTGAAGAACAGCCAACCTTTCGGCTGTTTGTCCTTTTAAATTTTATTGCTAATAATAAATTGTCAGGGCTTAAATATTACAGGATAAACAGCATTTATAACTTTAAATGGAGATTGAGCAAAAATATCAAAAACAACTCCTAAATGATATTTCTTAAAGAAATGATGATTAAGGAGGTATTTGTCGTTACTAAGAGTAAAATAATGCTATGAAATGGACAAAAGTAAAAAGAAATATAGAGAGTTTAATTTGTGATAAATTAAAGCACAGATTAAATATCCATTTGACCCAATATAATGTTTCCCTGGGGGAGCAAAAGCGTATATGGATCACTCTAGATAAAAAAGAAGTCTTCAATGCGTCTTCCGCAAATTATTTAATGGAACATGATAAACTTTGGACGGAAATAAAAAAGAAAACAGACAAACCTTTTCCCGACTGTTTATATGAATGTTTTCCAGAGTTTATTGGCAGGACAAATGATTTAGACTATACTACAGTGATTCTAGAGGATAAAGGTATCTTTAATGTCGACCAGGTTTATGATACATTTACTCAGTATCCTCAACTATCCATTGACAATGCTTTAAATTCTGAAAGTGTTATTATCAAAGCTATCGCACTGTTAGATAAAAGGTTAGGCAAGAGAAAGTTAAAAAATTTGAAATACAGTGCTGATGTTCACCCATTAATTTTAGGGTTTTACAAATTGAGGTGTGAAGTTGAAGGTATTATGACCTTTGAAGACATACTTAATTACTAAAAAGGCTCTGCAGAGAGCCTTTTTTGGTGCTGATAAGCTGTATTATGCTAACTAGAGATTGAATTAAAACAGGTTACTGTAATAAAAAGATGCATACTACCTATATATATATCTATTATTTTTTCATATATTTTCTTTATTTACAGTGCTATATTAGCAACAAAAAGGTAAAGGTATACATTTTATCATGAAGAAAAGAAAAAAGCTTTTTGCTGTTGTTATCATCGCGTTGTTATTAATCAATTATTTTAAGCTAGCTTATACTTCATCTCATGACGTTGAAGAATTTCCTATACCTCGCGAAGCTCACTTAGTAAAAACAACTGTAGGTGAGGGCTATATCACTGAAAAATACAAATGGTTTATTGCTTCTGAGGCAGGAAATCTTCCTCCTTGGTACCAAGTAAGTATTTGGTTATGGGGACGGAGAAAGGGAGAAACAATGGGGGAAGATCAAGCTTATAAAAAAGGTTCTAGGGAAGTTAATTTATCTACTTTTGATAATGAATCTTACCTCAGTGAATAAAGTAAAGGTATGGAAAAGGACTTGATATGACTGAAGCCCTCTTAAGAGGAGTCTTTTTTATTAGTGATAACGTTTGTCATATAAACTAACTTTGTATTTTTTATAAATTCATCAAGTAGTTGTACTGAAATTGAAGGAGTAAAGAATGAAAAAAATCGGATACATATTTGTGGGAATATTGTTGTTAGTTGGTACCATCTATTTTTTATTTTTTCACGAACGAAGAGGAATAGATACAGTATATTTAATACCAAATGGCTATAAAGGCTGTGTTGGCGTCTTTTATAACGTAAGAGGAAAGCCACCTTTAAAAGTTCAGAATGATAAAGTTATTCATAAAATTTCTAAGGATGGAAAGTTAGAAACATCTTCACCAGAATCTTTTGGTTGGTATTCTACGGAAGATTCAGGTTGGCATAATTCAGAATATTATTATGTGAATGATCAGGGAAAAAAAGTGAAGAAATTAAATTGGGAGAGGGACATTAATTGGGAAATGACGGCTGAAGATGACTACAACGGAAACTATTTTACTTTTTTTGTAGGTGGGAAAGACGATGCTAGCACAGCTCAACCCGAATGTTTTAGTCAGTGAGTATAAATTAGTGTTTTCATATCCTTTTACCTATTAGTCACATTGTGGTAACTAGAATTGCACGCTTTATACACTTAAAATACAAATATCTAAGCATTCTGAAAGGAGTTATTTGCTTAATGCATCTTCTTAACGGAGTAACTGGTTTTTATCATTCAATAGATAATAAAGCGAATGAAATAGATAAGAACCATTTTAAAAGTATATGCTTCGATTTAGTCAGAAGAAATCAAGGGAAAATATTAAAAGTTGATAAGGGAAATTAAACAAGTAATTTTTTAAAGGTAAAAGTAGATATTTCTAATCGAGAGATGTATATTTTACTCAATGCATATTATCCCTTTCTAGCTCTTGCCTCTACTGTTGGATTTAAACATATTAATTTTATTGATGATCCTGTGTTTTCAAAGGATTTTATGCCATTCTATAAAGTTCTAAGTAAAGAAGAACTTAATGAACCCTTAGGTATAAGAAACAGCAAAGGAAAAGTAAGCTTAGAAAATAAGAATAACCTGAACAGCAGTGAGTTAGAGCAAATCTTGTATTGGAAGCCAAATACTATTGGTGAGGTTATGTTCAATTTTTGAGATTAACTTATATGAAACGAGTATCTTTTATTAACAAGCTGTTTTCGATAACTCATTTGTGTGTACCGTGGTTTTAGCGGTATATCGTGTATTTCTGATTTAGTTTATGGAGGGGATTTTGTATAAATTAAGATGTATTCCATTTTTTATGTCCGTTATTTTGTTACTACAAGGTTGCGAAGAAGCATTAAATAAAAAAAGTAGTCGTGAACAACAAGAAACCATCTTAAATTTATCCATGAAAGTGGGGGGAGCCCTCTATCCTTGAAATTGAAAGACTTTCGCTTTCTTCGGAGCAAATGGTAACGTCCAAGTTTAATCAGGAACGGACCTTGGAATACAAAGAATTTATTGAGGAATCAAATAAATTCTTACAAGAAATAGAAGAAAACGAGGCTGAATTAAGAAGGTTGAAAAAATGGTTAGTAAAGATAAAGAAAAGAGATTATTTTTTATGTGAAACAAATAAAGAGGCATCGGATCTCTTTGAAAAGTGCAATAAAGTACTTGAAGAATTTACAGAGAAGTTATATCTATGTGAAGGACTTGTCGAAGAAAAAAATGTGTAATAAGCATTTAATTTATTTAAATAAAACATAAAGAGGAAGAATATCATGATTAAGGGTTCTATAGGAAAGAAAGTAATTGGAAAGTTTTCTATTCTTTTATTATGCACTTTTTTGTTAACTAGTTGTTCAGCTGAAAACTATGTACAAGGAGTCATATTAGACAAAGTAAATGTGGCTGGCATTCAGGATTTTTCTCCAACTCAAGACAAGAAAGTTGCTACTTTAAAGGAATTACCGGATTATCTTAAAATGGCTTTTGTTGTAACTGAAGATAAACGCTTCTATGAACACAAGGGTGTTGACCCGAAAGGCATCCTTCGAGCTTTATATAGAGACGTCTTGGAAGGAAGTAAAAGTGAAGGAGCCAGCACGATTACACAGCAACTTGCCCGAAACGTATTTCTTTCCAGTGAAAAAACTTTTACCAGAAAGTCGAAAGAGATTGTGTATGCCATAGAATTAGAGAGAAAATACTCGAAAGATGAAATTTTAGAGATGTATTTAAACCATATCTATTTTGGCAGTGGTTCTTATGGAATTCAGGCAGCCGCACAAGAATACTTCGGGAAAGATGCAAAAGATTTAACGATTGCGGAGTCTGCTTTATTAGCTGGTTTACCTAAAGCACCTAGTAAATATTCTCCTCGTAACAATATAGAACTGGCAAAAGAACGACGCTCGATCGTTCTTTCATTAATGGAAGAAAATCATATAATTTCTAAAGAAGAAGAAGAAGAAGCAAACAAGCAAGAAATCCTTTTAACCAAGAAAGCACTGGAATAATAAATTGTTATGACTTCTTTTGAGGTGCTGATATTTAGGGCTAAAAATCAAAGAGAACTAATTAATATACCTTCTTTTTATACAGCAGTGCCATTCATCTAAATAATATAATAGATTTAAGAATATATTGAAAAAGCTCAAGTCTGAAAAGATTTGAGCTTTTTTATGTGAGCCTAAGCATGTCCAGGCATAAAGCAGAATAACTTAGAATGAAACTAATTTACAATTGTAGGAGGGATAATAATGACTAACGCATTTGTTGCACAATCTTTAGACGAAATTCGTTTTTGGTCAAGGATTATGAAGGAACACTCATTGTTTCTTCGATTAGGTTTTAGATGTGAGGATACACAATTAATTCAGGAAGCGAATCAATTTTATCAATTATTTGAAGAAATTGAACAACGGTCTCATTCATTTAATAATCAAACAGATCCGGAGCAAATAAAAAGATTCAATTCAGAAGTCCAACAAGCAGCTACAGGTATATTTGCTTTTAAGAGAAAAGTTTTAGGCTTAATTCTGACCTGTAAACTACCGGGTTCAAATAACTTTCCTCTTTTGGTTGATCATACTAGTAGAGAAGCCAACTATTTTAGAAAACGATTAATTGAATTAAACGAAGGGAAATTGAAGCCACTTGCTGATGCCATTATAAAGGAAAATGTCTTCTTTTTAAGGATTATGGCTGATCATGCCCAGTTTATAGGTCATCTTCTTGATCCATCCGAACGAAAACTTGTTGATATGGCCAGAAACTTCAGCCATGATTTTGATCAATTGGTTTTTCAAGCAAGAGATTTAGAGTCTATGAAACCACAATCTCAAACAGTTCCTCTTTTAGATCAATTTCTTGATCAGAATCGTGTTTCTGTAGCTTCTCTTCGGGACTTTAAAAAAACAGCCAGAGATTTAATTGAGGAATGTAGAATTAAAAGTATTATCCATCCTCTTCTGGCTGATCATGTTTTTCGAGAGGCTGAAAGGTTCCTTCATATTATCGATATGTTTGAAAAGAGTCTTCAAGCACATAAATAATACATTGATGTTAAATTTAAACTTTCTTCTTTATGAATCTTAATGATTTACATTCAAAGGGCTTCGGATTTTAATGAAGCCTTTTGTTGTTATCTTTCGAAGTGTCTTATGACCATAGCATTGCTCTTGAATATACGGGAAATTGGGAGGAGGATTAGCAAGTGACATCTACTTTTATAGGAATAGACCCTAATCATAACAACTAAAGTGGAGAGTGCATTAGCCCAAGAACATAATGTAGTGGATGCTAATGTACATGTGGAACCAAGCTAAAAAGTAAGCAAGCATGCAAATTAAAACGAACATCTAAGGGAAAGAAATTAATCATATAGAATTGGGATATAAGAAAAATATACAGTTTATAATAAAATCTATATATCTTTTTTTCCATCACTATATAAAATGTAACAAATTGTTATTGACGTTACAGTTAAAAAGGATTTATAATCTTATAGAAATTATAAATGATAATGATTTTCATTTTCGATTCATGCAATTAATAGTTATTTATTTCTTTGAGAGAGAGGGAAAATAATGCAACGTAGGATTAGCCTCTACATAATTATTTTTGCAATTGCAATGATAGCATTCCCATTTCGTAGTTTTGCGGCAAATGCAGAAGATAACTTGCAAGATGCAAACAAAAACATTATTGAAGCGATTCAATCTGTACAAAGTGGAGATATGCAAGGAGCCAAAAAACAATACGAAACATTTTCATCTACATGGATGTCGATTGAAAGTGGTATAAAAAAACAGTCTCAGGATGCTTATCGTGAAATAGAAGACGGGATGGGACAGATACAATTTGCTTTGGCTCAGCAACCTATTAAAAAAGAGAATTTAGAAAATTCTCTCAAAAATTTAAAACAAACCAATGAAAAGTTTATTTCTGGAAAATTCCCTCATACGGTAGCAAAAACTGAAGATGAGGGAACAAAGCAAGGTAACGTAGCCGATTTGATTGTGTTATTAAATCAGTCACTTTCTAAATTAGATCATAACGATGTGAATGGTGCAAAAACGGATATTGAGCAGTTCCGCTCCTCTTGGCTGGATATAGAAAGCGTAGTATTAACACAGTCTTCTAAAATCTATACAAACGCTGAGAGGGACATGGTAACGTCGTATGCAATGCTTTCTTCTAAGAACCCTGACGTAAAGGGAGCTAAAAAAACAATTGAAGGAATGCGTGATTATCTTTCTCCACTTGCATCTAAAACAAGTTATAACATGTTAGATGCTACAACAATCCTTTTACGTGAAGGTTTAGAAGGTTTACTAGTTGTAGTAGCACTTTTAGGTTTTCTAAAAAAATCTGGTCATGCAGATAAGAGTAGATGGATTTGGATTGGTGTTGGATCGGGCCTGGGAGCCAGTATTATCTTAGGTATTATTGTAAACATGTTGTTTTCTGCCGGAGCATTTGGGAATAATAACTTCTTAATCGCTGGGTGGACGGGAGTCTTTGCTGCCATGATGCTTCTGTATATGAGTTATTGGCTTCATAGTAAATCGAGTACGGCAGAATGGCAACGATACATTCAGGCTCAAAGTACAAAGGCTATTGATAAAGGAAGTCTATGGTCATTAGCTATTCTTTCTTTCCTTGCAGTTTTCCGGGAAGGAACAGAAACCGTGTTATTCTTTATCGGGATGGCTTCATCCATTAAGCTACCTACACTTTTAACAGGGATAGCTATTGGATTAGTACTATTGATCGTTCTCTCTTACTTAATTTTAAAAGTTGGATTGAAGATACCAATGCGCCCGTTTTTCCTAGTATCCAGTATTCTAATGTTTTACTTATGCTTCAAATTTGCAGGTATGGGCATTCACGGGCTACAACTTGCTGGATTATTACCAGCTACACAAGCTCCAATCCCTACTATAGATTTCTTTGCGATTTATTCAACATGGGAAAGTGTAATTCCACAGATCATTCTATTTATAGTTGCAGTTGTCGCAATGATATGGAATAGAAAAAAAGATAAAAAAGCAAATTTACAACAGACAAATCAGGGGGAATCAAAACATGCGCTCTAAAAAACTTATTGTACCAATCATCTTAGCAACGTCATTAACATTAGCAGCTTGCGGAGCAAAAGAAGATACAAAGAAAAAAGCTTCAAAAACAACAGAGGAATCCTCAAATTCAAAAACAGTTTCGATTGCTGACGGTGCAAAAGACATGAAACAAGTACTTGCGGATATGAAAACACAACTTACAGCAAAAGACGCTACGAAAGTAAAAGATAGTGGAGAGAAATTAGAGGAGAAATGGGAAGTGTTTGAGGACTCAGTAAAGGATAAAAGTCCCGATCTATATGAAAAGGTAGAAACGCCACTTCATACAATTGAAGCAGGAGCAAAGATTGAACCCCTCGATACAAAAACGTTAGACAAAGCAGCAACAGATTTAGACAGTGTACTAACAGAGGTACAAAATTTAAAATAAAACAATAAAAAAGAGCTCTTTATTTATAGTTAACATAGATAAAGAGCTCTTTTTTATCTTTATAAAATTTAATATATATAGCAAGTCATTGAAGACAGGTACTCTTTTAGCCATCTATATTATATATGACAGCTATTTAGGTTTTTAAAATTTATTATCAGAAAGAGATGGGAAAAGAACACTATCTGTTGTTATGTATAGAAGTGAATGAAGTTCACATCTATACATGATTTATACTTAGGTGCCTTATATAATTTATCTGTATTAACACATAATAAAAATACATTAAAAGCTCAATGGCACTTTTTGATTAAATTACTAGCCTAATTAATAAATTTAGATGATACAAAAGGAGGGCTTTTTATTCCTGATACGAACATACTGAAGGAGAATGAGCAATGAGTTTTATTGAAATTATAGGCAGGGTAATTATTTTTTTAGTGTTTTACTATTGATGACTCCTATTATGGGGAAAAAACAAGTAAGTTAGTTAACTTATTTTAACTACATTACAGGGACACAATTGGTGCTGTCGCTGCTTCCATTACGATTGATAGTAGTATTGATATGAGCGATGGTTTCGTTAATATGGTTTTTTGGTCGCTGCTCACTGTTCTAGTAAGTTATATGAATTTAAAGTCTCCAAAAGCTCGTATATTACTTGATGGCACTTTATATATTGATAAAATGCAAGATAATTAGCTCATAATACATCAAAAAGATAAAGAAACATATTGGAACTCATCTTCCTTGGTTAGACTCTGTTAAGGCTGTTATTGTAGGATTCCTTATCTGTAAAATAGCCTGGGACATTTTTAAAGAAGCTTCTCATCATTTAATCGATGGTTTCGACGAACACCAGTTAGAAGAGTACAAAGAAACCATTTTGAATACTCCAGGCATAAAGAGTGTAAAAGACATAAAAGTAAGGAATTAATAATGCTCAAGCGTGTGAAAGCTATCCTTTTTGTAAAATGAAATAACCAAAAGGATAGCTTTTTTATAGAATTAGCTATGTTTCTCCATTTAAATAGTTCGCAAATATAGATTTATCTTAGAGTTAATTGCGTAACTCTAGGTTACCTAAAATCGTAAAATGCAAAGGGAGAGTTGACGCCTATTTAAAATGAGATGACGTAGGGTCACACGATGGTTTTGCTGTATTCGTTGATTGCGCTAACTTAGTTAAATAGTAGCTGATAAGGTTTCAATCCTTTAATGAAATTTATGTAGAAGAAAAAACTCCCCCAAAAAACTAACTGAACAATTAGATAGGGGAGTTTTTTCTGTTTTTAGGCTGTATATGATATGTACATAGTTAACATAAACACTCTTAAAGGAACCAACCAGAAAAACCTCCTTGTTCAGCAACGGGGGATTTCATAAGAGTCTCTATTATGGATTGTGCAGCTTTTTAGATATTCATTAGATTTTTATGTCTATCTATGGGGGAGATTCAATAGTGTGTGGTCTTTACTATAAATGCAATTTGTTACCACAATGCATAAATGTAAAATACTAGGATAATCTATTTGTAGCATTTATATCCTATAGGAGGTAACAAATTTGGGCAGAAACGATAGTAGATTAACTTCCTCAGAAATTACAAGCCTGTGGGTCCAATATATTCGGGAAACGATGGCAATTTGCATTAGCAAATACGTATTAGCAACCGTTAAAGACTCCGAAATCCGTTCCCTTTTTGAATTTTGTTTAGGATTATCTGAAAAGCATCTTAAAATGTTAACGAAGCTTTTAAATAACGAGAATTTCCCTCTACCAAATGGCTTCACAGATAAAGATGTAAACCTGCAAGCTCCTTCTTTATTTACCGATTCCTTTTGGCTGCAGTACATACATGATATGACAATTCATGGATTATCAGGACATGGTATGTCGTTTAGTGGCTCAGTTCGAAAAGATATACGCGACCATTACTATCAATGTAATATTGATGCGATGGACGTTTATAATAAATCAATTGATATTCTCTTATCTAAAGGAATTTATGAAAGAGACCCTTATTATTCTACGCCACAAAATAGTGAAATCATTACGGACTTAGGATATGCAATGGACATATTAGGGAAGAAGAGGCCTTTAAATACGATGGAGGCTTCAAATATATACTTTAATTTGAGAAAGAGTATTGCAGCAAAGGGGATTATTCTTGGTTTTCAGCAAGTAACTAAGGATAAAAAAGCACATAAATTTATGGGTGATGCTTTAAATTTGTGCAACAAACATATTGGTATCTTTTCTTCGATATTACATGAAGCCAACCTTCATTCCCCAGGGTTATTAGACACCCAAGTTACAAATTCGAAAGTAGCTCCTTTCTCAGATAAATTAATGTTATTTCATGCCGGGTTTATGTTTAATTTAGCAATGGTATATTACTCTAATGCTATGGCTGTAAGTATGAGGGTAGATGTAATAACACATTGTGAAGCATCTATTCTAAGGGATTTAAAACTTACTACAAGTTGGGGAAACATTATGATTGAAAGAGGATGGATAGAGAAACCCCCTCAAGCAAATGATCAAAAGGAATTGCCTCATAATTAAAGTTTAGAAAAAGACATCAGCACGTTAATCCAGCATCTTACTTTACCAATGCACAGGTTGAGATTTATTTAAATGATTTTTTCTAGAAAAACTATAGTTTAGGGAGTAGAAGAATAGATATTCTTTTAATGGTAAATCTAAGAAAAAATCGATTTAGGAGATTTTATATGGAAAAATTAAATTCTGCGGAAATGGGTAAACTTTGGGCTACATATATGGGTAATAGTATGGCTACATGTATTCTAAGTTATTTTCTCCAGCATGTTGAAGATCAAGATGTAAAGAGGTTATTAGAAAATGCATTAAATTTGAGTAAAGAATTCCAGAGTACTATAAAAGATACTTTCGTAAAAGAGAACATTCCTATTCCACAGGGTTTTACAAAAGACGATGTTAATCTTGCTGCTCCAAAATTATTTGAAGACGAGTTCTATGTACATTATTTAAGATATGTAACTAAAGTAGGACTTAGTCTTTATAGTGTAGGAATACCGTTAATGTATAGAGGGGATATAAGGGAATTTTCCCTTTATTGTATGGAGTCAACTATAAAATTGGGGGAAAAGATTAAAGATCTTTCAATAAATAAGGGGTGGGTTATTAAATCACCTATTATTCCGACCCCACAAAAAGTAAATATAGCACACAAAAACTATTTAAAAGGTTTTATTGGAGATGTGCGACCTTTACATGCATTAGAAATTGCCCATTTATACGATAATTTAGAAACGAACGTGGCAAGTAAAGCCTTAGTAATGGCATTTAGTCAAGTTACAAAAACGAAAAAAATTCGAAATTTATTTATAAAAGGAGAAGAACTTACTTATAAAGCGATTGAAGGTTATATAAAAAAACTTCACGATGATAACTTGCCTTCCCCAGGACTAATTGATCATTTAGTGACAACTTCAACATCTTCTCCTTTTTCCGAGAAATTAATGGTTTTTCATAAGATGGATATGTTTTCAATGAGAGTAAGAAATTTTGGAAATTCAGTAGCAGTAAACGGAAGACGCGATTTAGCGCTAATGTATGCAGATTTTTTAAAGGATATATCAGGATTTGTTCATGATGCAGCGGATATCATGATAGAAAATGAATGGATGGAAACACCACCCGAAGCTGCGGATAGAGAAGATTTATCTTCAAAGTAGGGAGTACACAATTGTCAACGGTAGTCGGTCCAGGAAGCATCATCATGGTAATTCTCCAGTCTCCTTACAAGAACAGAAAAAGCTACTGTTGGGGACAGTAGCTTTTTTCTGTTTTTAACCTGTATATTATAGGCACCAATTATTATCAAACTAAACAGGTTATCATTATTTTAAAATGAATACATAAGGTAGCTATAAGAAATAATAGGTGAGGTGAATATATGGGTACTTTCTTCCTTTGCGATGGAGCTTTTGATGGAGCCTGAGCATGGAGAGAAGTTGAAAAAGAACTGATAAAACAAGGACATTTAGTTTTTTCATTAACTTTAACTGGATTAGGCGATCGAAATCATCTTTTAACACCTGATATTAACTTAGAAACCCATATTACTGACGTAGTAAACACCATACTCTTTGAGGATTTAAACAACATTTACTTAGCAGGGCACAGCTACGGTGGTGGAGTTATTATTGGTGCTGCAGATCAACTACCGAATAGGATTTCCACACTCATCTTTTTTGACGCTCTAATACTTGAAGATAATCGATCAATTAATGATCTATATTCAAAATCATTCGTAAAATAAAAGAAGGAGATTGTTCAATCAAAAGGAGATGGATTCAGACTTTCAAAACCTGATAGTGGACCTATCTATAACACACATCATCCTTTTAAAGCATTTGAACAAAAGATTAAATTAATGAATAAAGCAGAACTGAGACAAATACCGCGTGTATTTATTAATTGCACCCAAAAGAGTAGTCATCCTGTTCTGGAGTCCATCAATAAATTTGCGAATAGAGCTAAACAAGAAAAATGGGAATACATTGAAATTTCCGCCGGACATAACGCGCATTGGGAAAAACCGGTTGAATTAGCTAAAATATTTATACATTTGGCTGGTAAGAATGCTGCATATGATTTACAACCTTAGTTACCATAATAGAACTTTCCGGCACACATGAAAAAGGAAAACCTTTGACGTAGAAGGATTTTACCTTTTTAAGTCAAAGTAAGATAGTAATAGTGACTTATAAAGCAATAGAAGGATCCAGAAATGGAGGGAGGTAAATTGCCTAACAGAGAGTATCCATACTATTTTATAAAGTTAGGTACATTATATTACGTATATCATTCGTATAAGAACGTAAAAAAGAAAGAGGTATGCAGTTACGAATTTACTAATGATGAATCGTTAGCATTTCCCGTAGATGAAGTGTCTGCTAAACAATTGGCAGATAAATGTGGAGGTCATATTGTAATGAAGAATGCTACGTTTAGTGATTATATTTGCCAAGGAGAAAGATGGAGTCATTTTATAGATAGTAAAAAGAAGAACATATGGAGAATCTATATCATTAATTAATATAGACGAATGGCTGGACTAGCTGGATTGGAACCAACGCATGACGGAATCAAAATCCGTTGTCTTACCGCTTGGAGATAGCCCAATAAAATGGTTGTGGAACAGGATTTGAACCTGTGGCCTTTGGGTCTTGAGCCTGATGAACTACCTGACTACTCCCTCACTATAATGAACTAAAAGATTCAAAGCATTAAATCACAATAAATATTATCTACTCTATGAGCTATTTTCATTCAAAATAAAAAAATTATACTGAACTTCACAAGATACAATCTTGAACTATTTAGCATTAACTTTATATTTCCCACTCATTTTTACATAAGCAATAGACAAAATATAGCTATCTTTTCTTCATTTCTTGACATGATTGGAGACTTTTCAGGACTATGGGATTACCGATATGAAGTATTTCCGTTAACTTCTAACTACTTACCTTGGGACTTATTTCTATTACCTATCTCCATGATGTTTTTTATAAAAGTGAAGCCTAAAATTAAACCTGTAATCAAAGCACTAATTTATTCAGCATTAGCTTCTTTTATTGGTCTTCCACTGCTTAATTGGATTGGCGTCTATAAACCACTACACTGGAGATACATTTATTCGTTTCCTATTTTAGTTGTCATTTACATAGCTGCATCTTACATAGCTTCTAAAAGAAATTTGAAAAATTATAGAGGGAAATCTTAGTGTTTAAATATCACTATTGTTTAACTCAATTTTTTATAAAAAATAATGTTCCATAATTAGAGCAAACTGCACAAGATGAATAAAATCATCACGATTAATTTTTAATTACGTCACGAAAAAACCTATCTCTTTCAACTGGAAAATGGTGGGTTTTTTGTATGGTTGAAGCGTATAAGATATAAAACCTGAGTTAACATAATGTTCCTTTCCTAAACCAAGTATTGTTAGATTGACGAGCATTATCATTATAGATTTAATTGTTCTGTCTTAAACGAACCATACAATTACTTCATAAAATAGAAAAACTTAAAATAAAATCTTTATTTTAAGTTGAATATGATATACAAAGCTAGTTTACATACTCTTTTCGCAACAAACCACAAAAAAGAACCCTTGATAGAAAAGAGTTCGCAGGAAGAAGAATTTTTTACTTTATGCATCTTTTTATACATCGTTGATTTAACAAGATTTCTCTTTGAGACAGCGCTTAGGGAAGTATATAAAAAGCGCACCTTCTGTATGTGGTTTTGTCTATTTTTTTGAAAATTCAATAAGTTACCACTATATTTTGTTTACATAATTCAAGTATAATGAGAGAGCGAGAAGAAAGAAGGGATTATGTGTTGAAAAGTAAAATGAATCAGTTGTTTGCAGAACAAAAGAGTATTCATATACTGTATTCCTACGACCAGCAAGAAAATTATATACGACAAGTTGTAAGTTATATCCAAGAGGGGATTTTTGCTGGAGATTGCATTCTTCTTATTGAAAATGACCGTTTTTATCCTTTTATTCATGACCATTTGAACATACTATTGACCACAGATCAAATGAAAATGATACATCGTATAAACAACTTTGATTTCTATTATTCAAGTGGTAGTTATCATTCTCCTGCTATTCTTAATTATTTTAATAAGAGCGTTCAGCCCTACTTAGAAAATAGAATTTCTTTCAGATCGTGGGCACATGTAGAATGGAGCACAATGGAAGATCCTTTACATCTAATCGAAGATTTTGAAAAAATAGTGGATAGTGCGGTAAATAAACTCTCATTCCCATTAATTTGTGCATACAAAGGAGAGAGGATGCCAGAGTATCTCAAAACTATTCTGATGGAAACACATCCTTATGTTCTCATTGAAGGTGATTTAATTACTTCTAAACAATACCGGCCATTAAATGATTTGGAATAAAGATAAAAAACGCTTAAGCAATCATACTAAGCGTTTTTTATTTTTAAAGAAATCAATGGTTCCTTTTCATCCATTCAGTTTATTTACCACCATAAGCTCTTTCCTCGTTTTCTTATGTCTCTTCTGGTTAGTTTTTCTATTTCGAGGTAGCTCTTTTTATTGTAAAGAAAGTCCGGTTTAATTATTTAGTTAACCTAATGGAAATCATAAACACAAAGCATAGAAAAGCATCATTCTCTTATACGGACCTCATAAAATTACTGGTTTTGATAGACGAAAATGTCGAATATCAAATGTAAGATTATTTTAGAATGAAGGGGAGACAGGTATGTTTGGATGGAGTGATATGCCGAAATTATTATTTTCTTTTTTAATTGTCATTCCACTTGTGTCTGTTATTCATCAACTGGGGCACTCACTTATGGCTATTATTTTAGGAGGAAGGGTCGATTTTACCATTGGACAAGGAAGAACGATTTTTAGGTGGAAGAAAATTAAAATAAAATCTATTTATTTTTTGCACTCCTTTTGTATTTACGAAAAATTAAAGTATGATAACCGGTTTACTCATGCTTGTGTTTATGCTGGAGGTACCATAGCTAATGTAGCGTCTATCCTTCTTGTGTATGGTTTAATTATGTTGGGTGTTCTCTCAAAAAATCTCTTTTCTTACCAATTTGTTTATTTCTCTCTTTATTATATTGTTTTCTCGCTCTTACCCTTTGAATATTCAGAAACGAGCTTAAGTGATGGGCGAGCTATCTATGATGCATTGAGATATGGAAAGATAACGTGTAATCCGGATTAACAAAGGAAAGAAAAATGGCTAATTAAAACTGTACATCCACAATGTGTGTTAACGCGGCAACGGTACTGAAATAGATACTGATTAGTAATCAAGTCGTAATTCTTTAGATGCTATGATGTAGCTACTGCATTAAACTTACCTGTCTACTCAAAAGATAACAAGGAGCTCATACTGCAGTAGGTAAGGCGTAGATGTTTATATAGGAGGTGCTGTTTTTTTGTATGCTGAGGGCTGTCCTAATCGCTTATCTTTTTCCTGAAACAGTCGAGAAATGAGAAGAAATCCTTTTATATACGAGAAAAGCTCTGATCAGGAAAAAAATAACAAGATTAATGAGTTTTAGTGTGGGGTAAAGTTAACTAAATAATTTAAAAGGAGGGAAGTAGTAATGGAGATTCTATGGATGCTAATTGTAGGTGGAATTATTGGGTGGCTCGCCGGTTTAATTACAGGACGCGACGTTCCTGGAGGTATTATTGGTAATATTATCGCCGGCTTTATTGGTTCTTGGTTAGGCGGCCTTATATTGGGAAGTTGGGGGCCAGTCATTGGCGGTTTTGCAATCATCCCAGCAATTATTGGATCAATCATTTTAGTATTAATTGTAAGCTTTCTTTTAAGAAAAATGGGTCAAAAAAAGAATCATGGTCATCATGTATAAAATTGAAAAAACTTAAATTGGAGTGACTAAAAATGAGAGAAGAAAATAATTCTATGCTATATGATTTTGTTGAAGGTAATCAATTTGAACTAGATTCTTATCTTACTTATTTGTTCAATCAAATTAATAATGATAGCGAAATTCTGTCAGAAGATTAATGAGATTACAGATATTTTATTATAAAGAAACAGACAAAAAAATAATAAATCAAAATATAGTATAAGCGACCTTGGTAACTTTGGTTACGGTATATAGGGTCGCTTATTGTTATGGAAAATATTTAAGAATAAAGTGCAGATATCCTTCTTTACTTCAGTAGGTCAGGAGTAAACGGCCCTAGAATCTGCGCTTTTTTTATAGGGCGGGAATTAGCTTCCTCACTTAAACTGAAGTATCTATTACTCAACCTTATTGAATATAAACAAAAGGTCCCTTTAAATTCTGACGGGCTTGGTTGTTATATATTTACATTTTATTCTTTAGCTCAAATACCTCATCAATAAAAATAAATAACCCCCCAAGAGAATCAACAAACTGAATGAATCCTGTCTCTGTTATACAATGACCTTGCTTATAGTATTTCTTAAAGGCATAGGCTCTTTCACGCTACGAAAGGTTAATATTTCAATAACAGTTCTTCGTTATTAAAATATCATTCACTTCTATGAGACCTGTCTAAATAAAATGTACGCGAAATGAATAATAATTTTCTTGATTTATCCGTCGTATATAAATATAATGTAACTGAAGTACGCAAAAAGAGAACATGAAATTTAAAATATACTTTTCGTTATTATCATTTTTTTGATTCCAGTCATTACCTATATACAAGAAACGAATGTTTATTATAATAAGATTACAGTATGAAGAGATTAAACGAGATAACCCAACTTAATGCTGTAGTTTCGTTAATTCAGTTACACATGGAATAAATCCTAAATTTCTTTAGCTTTCAGAGAAGATATATGTAGTCACTACGATTGAGATTTTTTGAAAGCGATATCATTTCATTCGAAGAAAAACACTTTAAGAGATTTAATTATTTTAACAAGGTCTAGAGATATCTAGTGTTATTGCTATCTTATCTCTAGACACTAGATAAAGAAGAGGATATTTCTTTATCTGAAATGAGGGAATAATAGATTAGAATATTATTGTCTAACATTCATATAAACCTAGAAGTGACTGTTACTAAATTTATATGGATGTTAGACAACAAACAGGATTTCAAAAAGGTTAAAAGGATAATAGAAAATCTCTTTATAAACGATACTGTATGCTCAGGTATATAAGGTGAGCCGAAAAAGTGTATTTTACAATGAAGATTTCGAAAACGCTTTACTGAAGGGGGGAGTTAATTTCAAATCATATGATTACCATTTATTTTAAAGATTATTCACACATCGGACTTATTTTTGATTATTGTCTTTTTTATAGACGCTAGCCTAAGCATAGGCTCTCTTTAAGTGTTTTAATGAACCGCAAATTGAAAGGGGTTACAACTATGAAGAAATTGGGATTAGCTACACAAATATTTATTGGACTTGCGTTCGGGATTGCTATAGGCGCTATTTTTTATGGAAATAATACAGTGATGGCCATTCTTCAACCTTTAGGGGATATTTTTCTTCACCTAATTAAAATGATTGTTATTCCTATCGTTGTATCCGCACTCATCGTATCTATAGCTGGTGTAGGTGACATTAAAAAGTTAGGAAGACTAGGTGGAAAAACCATTCTTTATTTTGAAATTGTTACTACAATTGCATTAGCAGTGGGCTTATTAGCCGCAAATTTATTCCATCCAGGTAGTGGTATAGATATGGGGAACCTTGAGAAAGGTGATATATCTAAATATGAAGAAACATCTAAAACAACTGAGAGTACAGGTGTAGCAGCTCAAATCGTTCATATTATCCCAACTAATATATTCCAATCGTTGACTGAAGGGAATTTATTAGCGATTATCTTTTTCTCAGTCTTATTTGGTTTAGGAGTTGCAGCAATTGGAGAAAAAGGCAAACCAGTTTTAAACTTTTTTGAAGGCGTACTAGAATCTATGTTTTGGATGACAAACTTAGTTATGAAATTCGCTCCATTTGGCGTATTTGCTTTAATTGGTTTGAATGTCGCGAAGTTTGGAATTGGTTCATTAATTCCTTTAGGAAAGTTAGTACTCGTTATATATCTGACCATGATTTTCTTTGTTTTTGTAGTATTGGGTATTATTGCAAAAATGGCTGGAACCAATGTTTTAGTCCTTATAAAAATCTTAAAAGATGAGTTGATTTTAGCGTTTACAACCGCAAGCTCTGAAGCAGTATTGCCAAGGTTAATGACTAAAATGGAGAACTTTGGTTGTCCGAAAGCTGTCACATCATTTGTTATTCCGACAGGATATACCTTTAACCTTGATGGGTCATCCATTTATCAAGCCATTGCTGCCCTTTTCATTGCACAAATGTATGGCATTCATTTATCTTTCATAGAACAAATTACACTCTTACTTGTGTTGATGTTGACTTCCAAGGGAATGGCAGGAGTTGCAGGAGCATCATTTGTTGTTGTATTAACAACACTGGGCTCAATGGGATTACCTCTAGAAGGTATGGCATTTATCGCTGGTATTGATCGCATTTTAGATATGCTTCGTACATCTGTCAACGTAGTAGGTAACGCATTAGCTGCTATTGTGATGTCTAAGTGGGAAGGCGGATTCGACAAAGAAAAAGCAAAGCATTATACAGATTCTATTAGAAAATCGGACGTAGCATAAAAAAATTTCTTTTTATGTAAAGAAGGAGATCAATGTTATGACAAATATAGAAATACCAGAAAAACAAAATGTAAGAATCGAAAAAGATTTCCTAGGAACAAAAGAAGTTCCTACTTATGCTTATTATGGGATTCAAACTTTACGTGCAGTTGAAAACTTCCCAATAACAGGATATCAAATTCACCCCGAGCTTATTAAAGCATTAGGAATCGTTAAAAAGGCTGCTGCTCTTGCTAATATGGATGTTAAACGCTTATATGAAGGGTTAGGAAGTGTAATTGTTAAAGCAGCAGATGAAGTTATTGAAGGGAAAAAAGATGATTATTTCATTGTTGATCCAATACAGGGTGGTGCCGGTACTTCAATAAATATGAATACAAATGAGGTTATTGCAAATCGCGCTTTAGAATTGCTTGGCCATCCAAAAGGATCCTATTCGGAATTAAGTCCAAATAGTCATGTGAATATGTCGCAATCTACAAATGATGTATTCCCAACAGCGATTCATATAGCAACGCTCAACTTATTAGAAAAGCTCTTAAAAACGATGAGTGAGATGCAATCCGTATTTCAAGAAAAAGCCCAACAATTTGACCACATCATAAAAATGGGACGTACTCATTTACAAGATGCTGTTCCAATCAGACTTGGTCAAGAGTTTGAAGCTTATAGTCGTGTTTTAGAGCGTGATATGAAACGTATTAAACAATCATGTGAACACTTATATGAAGTCAACATGGGAGCCACAGCCGTAGGAACAGGTTTAAATGCAGACCCTCGTTATATTGAATGTGTTGTGAGACATCTAGCTCATATTAGTGAGTTACCATTACGAGGTGCCGACCATCTTGTAGACGCGACTCAAAATACAGATGCTTATACAGAAGTCTCTGCTAGCTTAAAAGTTTGCATGATTAATATGTCTAAAATTGCGAATGATATCCGATTAATGGCATCTGGTCCTCGTGCAGGATTAGCTGAACTTATATTACCAGCTCGTCAACCTGGTTCATCTATTATGCCTGGAAAGGTCAATCCTGTCATGCCTGAAATGATTAATCAAGTAGCTTTTCAAGTTATAGGTAATGATCATACAATTTGCCTGGCATCGGAAGCAGGTCAACTTGAACTAAATGTGATGGAGCCTGTTCTTGTGTTTAACTTGCTTCAGTCAATCAGTATTATGAATAACGCATTCCACGTCTTCACAGACCATTGTCTAAGAGGCATTGAAGCAAATGAGGGACGTTTAAAAGAGTATGTAGAAAAAAGTGTAGGGATTATTACAGCCGTAAATCCACATATCGGATATGAAGTAGCAGCGCGAATTGCTAGGGAGGCTATTTTAAACGGAAAGTCGGTACGAGAACTATGTTTGCAATATGACGTATTGACTGAGGACGAGCTTGAATTAATTTTAAATCCCTATGAAATGACGAACCCAGGTATATCTGGCAGCTCTCTTTTTGACAGAAATTAATTTTTAAAAGCGTGCTCCATATTAAGTTTATCGTATAAGCCACCTACTTTGGATATCCCTAGGTGGCTTATTTTCTGTATAAACGTCTAAAAATACCACATGCGCTTCAAACCATGCTATTTTTATAGTCTAAATACCACCTAAATGCTTTTCTTCATGCCACACTCTCGACATTCACGTAGAAAAATGCCACCTTTTATAGAACTTTTGAAGTAAGATGAAATGCAGTTATCGTATCGGACACTAATTTTATTAGAAAATTCAGCATAGTCACAAACTTTATCAAGGATGATTTTTTACTTTATTCTATAACGAAGCTAACTCTTTCTTCTTCGTTCTCATGTGAAAAATAATTTCAAATCTGTATAGCAGAAAGGAATTTATAGAAAAGCTGTTAGGATTTATTTCCTTTAAATATGATTTTTCTTTTCTCTTGTTTAATCCGTTTTAACCGTAGTTCCATCTTTTTATCTAACGCTCTATACAGTATTTCACTAGTTGCACATATCAAAAATAAGATTAGAGTAATAATTGCAGCCTGTGGTACATGAAAATAGAAACAAAGTACGAGTACAAGTAGGGATATAGCATAAATAGAGTTGGTTACCCATCTTCTACTTCTATGAGCTTCTAGGTTTCGCTCAAGTAATTCTTTTTGCCCTTCTTCTTTTTTTGTATCTTTTAAATGATGGTATGTAGAATTCATCGCTTTTTCCCCCCACGAAAACTAATTGTAAATTATCTCTGTATTAAATATCCTATATGTTTCAATTAAGGAAAAATATGAGGTTTTTCCTTTTTCATATTATATACGAACAAATGTTCTTTTTCAATAAAAAATCTAAAGTTTTCCCGAATATGGCTATTGCCTCTACTTCATCTTTCTACATTTTATAATTTAGGGGTCATTTACATAGTCATCCGTATCAAGTTTTAAATAGACACTCACTGGGTACATGATATACACAATAAGGATGGAATTAAATGTGAAAAGAAGTTTTCGTTTAATTAAAATTTAAGGAGATGGGAAAATGGGAACGAGAAAACGAGTTGCAGGGACTTTTCATTCGGAGCAAGAAGCGATACATGCAATTAAGGGGTTAAAACATCAGGGGTATCGTGAAACAGACATATTAGTAGTAGCAAAGGATAGCAATAATACTTTACAGTTAGGGATTGAAACGAATGTAATGATAGAAGCTGCAACACCAGCTGTAAGTTCGTTGGCAGGTGTGATGATGGACAGCTTTCTTACCATGATGACGGGTGGAATGATTTCTACTACCCAAGCTGGTGGCCTAACTTCAAAACTTGTTAGAATGGGGATTCAAAACTTTACTGCAAAACAGTGTGAAATGGATGTAAAGGAAGGGAAAATTCTTGTCCTAATTGATGTGGATGAAACTCAAACAATTCCTTCATATAATACGGTTAGGGAGTCGCCATACGAGACAGAGGGGCATAGGTCAGTGCAACTTCGTGAAGAGCAACTCAATGTAAGGAAAGAACGAGTTCAGACTGGGGAAGTACAACTTCGTAAGGAAATTGTAGAAGAATTGCGAACTGTCCAAGTTCCAGTTATGCGTGAGGAAGTCTACGTAGAACGTCGCCAGGTCATAGACGGTCAGTATGATGGCAGCCCATTGACAGAAAACGAGATCATTCGTATTCCTATTATGGAGGAGCGAATTGAAGTAACTAAGAGACCTGTGGTTGTGGAAGAAGTGATCATTGGTAAGCGTAAAATTCAGGAGATTAAAGAGGTGCAAGATACTGTTCGAAAGGAAGAAGCACAAATTGAACAGTCAGAGCTCCCTGCGGTTCCCGAACTTGCTGATTCTGAAATCTATCAGAACATGGATAACCACGTAGATCAAAGTTATCAAGAAGTTGCAGCCGCAATTGCTTCTGATGCTCCAAAAGAGGAAAAAGTTAAACTTTCAGCCGATAAGAAACAAGAAGCTCAACTTAAAGTGACAACTTCTCCTGTTATCAAAGAGATTGAAGAGGTTACAGCCTCAGTAAACAATCAGAAACCAGAAAGTCATGTTGAAGGTGCGGATATTACTACTTCTGAAAAAGGGAAGAATAATGAGAAATCAACAAACAAGCAGAAGAAATAAGTAAGTCTCCTCTGCAGTTTATAATAGAGGGAATAATTGAGGAGATTTAAGAAAGGGCTGTCTAGCTTTATTGGCAGCTTTTTTTTATTTCCCTTTAAAGTTAACATAAGTTTAATTATTGGTACTATAGCAAAACAACCCTAGAATTAAAACTCTAGGGTAATGACTACTCAGACAAAACAAACGTTATTGACTTATTCAAACAATTCTAATTTCACAAACTCATCCGTATCTAAGCATATAGAGAAAACGTCTAAGTTCTTCTTACAGTTGGTTCAGTTCTAAATACTCTTTCAACGTTTGCTGTAACGTCCCTTTGGCTTCTGCCTTGTCCTCAAAGGAGATTCCTGAGTGAATCATTGTCCTAACTAGGTCAGCACGTAAACCTGTAAGAATAGCTTTACATCCCATCATTGAAATTCCAGTTAATACTTTCTGAAAATGGTCGATAACATGCATCTCCATGTTAGCAGCTCCAGAAAGGTCTATAATTAATGTTTGAATCTTTAAATCTGATATACCAGTTAATACTTTCTCCTCAATCGTTCGGATACGGTATGTGTCCATCATTCCAATCAACGGTAATACAGCTACAGATTGACTAAGCGGTATAACAGGAACGGACAGATGTTCAACTAATTCCCTTTGTGAGGCGATTAATTCATCTTTATACTTTGAATAGCTAATTAAAAAAGTGTTAAGAAACTGATCAATTTTATCATTAATTCGTTTTTCTAAGGCATAAAATTCTTCACGGCTATTAAATTGGTTATTTATTAGATCATATTGATAGAGAAAATGCCATAATGTTCGCCTAATGGCCTGTACCCATTCTAGTTTAAAAGCAAGAGTTAAAGAGTGCTCTGCCCAGGCTACGCCTTCTTGTTGAGCAAAAGCAATGAGTTGTTCTTCTTTTTGTTCTACGACGTATAGAGCTAACTTTTGAGCATTTTTCAAAAGATCAATATTTCCAGTTTCTAAAATGTCATTAATTTTAGAGGCTACGTTAACCGCCTCAGATAAGAGTTTATCCTGGAAATTCTGCTTGTTATCTCTAATAAAATCAGTCATTTTCTCTCTCTGATTATAAATAGCTTCCATTTTAAATACGCCCCTTATTTATTGAATATAGTTATCCCTAATGAATCAATATCTTTAAATCAATTATTATCTATTATCACTCTCAATCTTTGTATAAAAAAAGTCCTCCTCCCTTGCACTAAGACACTAGACATGTATTTAGATAAGGCTCTTTATATTTTTACCCTTAAAACATATATTTTACATCCATCTTTTTTACTATATATTAGGAGTTGCTTTTTAGTTAACATAGTGTGTCCTTCCGGAATACGCACCAAAAAGACCCTCTTGTGGCGTAAGGGGGTTGTGGAGTTCTCTTTTTATCGATTATGCAGCCTTTTATACACCCTTGATATGACTACGCTTACTCGATATCCAAGTGGGAGGATGATGTATAAAAAGTGCACGTTTTATATATATGCTCGTAAGGAAAAACAACTATAAATATGAGGTTTATTGCTTACTTGTGCGTAATAAAATTTACAGTATTTTAATACTTATATTGTTATAAAATATATAACTTGGTAAAATAAAGAAAAATGATTGGTGGTAGCTGATATTGATGAGCATTAAAGAGAAGATACTGATGAAGCATGTAGAAAGAAAACTACATAAGTTACAAATTAATCTTGTGCATTTTATTCCAGGAAGAATTAGACTTCGTTCAACTGTTTGGAAAGAGAATGAAAAACTAGTTAAATTAATTATTTTAAATTTGAAGTCTCAAACCCTTGTCTATGACGCAGTATTTACACCAGATACCGGGAGTTTACTTATTACATATAAGGCTTCTTATATGACAAATAACAAAGAGCTTGAAGAGTGGTTTCAACTTATTGAACAAATATATCAAGAAGAATATAGAGCTTAAGGAAAGGGAGGGATGAGCATGCTTCCTACTGTAATTGGTTTAGGTGCCTCTTTTATTGCTCCAAAAATTATGTCTCAATTCCGTGATCAAAAAATAAAAGTATTGCATGCGATGCCGGGGCGACTGCGTATACAATGTGACAGTTGGAAGCACCGTATCATTGCACATGCTCTAACGGAAGAAGTAAAAAAACATCCTCTTATTTTAACATCGGAAGCTTCAGAACTAACCGGAAGTTTGCTGCTTCAATTTGTTGTACCTCATATTAACCAGGAAGAGCTAGATGAACTGATGAGTTATATCGTACAAATAGCAGCTAACGCCATTTTAAACAAAGATGCTACATTGATGAATGGCATGACTAACACACTTGGATTTATAGATAAAGGAATTAAAAAGCAAACTAATGGCTTTGCTGACTTCGATAGTTTATTTGTTCTATTTTTATTAGGAAAAGGAATTCAGACGTTTGGAAGTGCGCCTGCTTTCTCTGCAAGCTTACTTTATTGGTCATACAACATCATTAAGGATAAGGGGGAAAAGAATAGGTGATGATGTTCGGGGTAAAGGTAGCTCATTCTCTCCCTGGAAGAACCCGATTTTATATAACTAAACAGCTAGAAACAAGCCATATTGAAACTTGGTTACGCTCTTTTCCAGGGGTATATTCTGCAAGCTATAATCAAGTAACCGGAAGTCTACTTATTTATCATCATATTACTCTCTCTTTATACAGTCTAAAATTGTTCATTCATAAATATAAACATACACTCAAGCAAGCAGCATGTTCATGGAAAAAGGCTATACCTATCATAGCTTCTGGAACTATTTTTTTAGTTAATTGGTACCTTCAACGTTCTTCGTATCCTTCTATAGTAAAAGCACTTTCTTATTGGGTTAGCACCTTTACTGCTATTAGTACTTCCTATGATGTAATTAAAGATGGTGTTGTTCATGTCCTAAAAGCAGGAAAAGGGAATGCTAATACATTAACAGCTGCTTCTATATTCGCTTCTTTGTATATGAAGAATCCAGGATCGGCTTTAATTATCACTTTGATGTCTACTATTAGTGAGCTATTAACAGACTATACGTCTGAACAAACCAAGCATTATATTCACTCTGTCCTAAAATTAGATGTCTCATATGCCTGGAGAGTAAAGGAAAAGGGCGTTGAAGAAAAGGTTTTAGTCGAGGATATTCAAGTTGGTGATAAGGTTGTAGTTTTTACTGGAGAAAAAATTCCCGTGGATGGAATCATAATAGAGGGGAACGGCACGGCAGATGAAGCTTCAATTACTGGGGAGTATATGCCACGAGAGGTAAGTGGTGGAGATAATGTGTACGCTGGAAGTGTTTTGCAGAGTGGACATGTTACTGTAACAGTTGAAAAAGTAGGAGAAGATACATCCCTCTCTAAAATTGTGAAACTGTTGGAGGAAGCACAAGATAAACGCGCTCCTATTCAAAATATAGCCGACGCAGTAGCTGAAAAAATGGTTCCTGTTTCTTTTGGTTTGGCACTTCTTACATTTTTCTTCACTCGAAACCTTAACAGAGCGATGAGTATGTTAGTTATTGATTTTATTTGCGGAATTAAATTATCAACGGCCACAGCTTTATACGCATCCATTGGACGTGCTGCAAAAGAAGGGGCTATTGTTAAAGGCAGTGATCATATTGAAAAGATGTCTAAATTAAATACAGTTATTCTTGATAAGACCGGAACGATTACAGAAGGAACGCCTGTGGTTCAGCAAGTAATTGCTGCTGAAGGCTTTAATCAAGAAGATGTCATTCGTTTAGCTGCAGCAGCTGAGAAAAATTCTACCCATCCTATTGCTGATGCAATTATGAAGCAAGCGAAAGATTGGAACATTTTAATTCCTATTAGAGACAATAATGCTCAGGTAGAAACAACGGTAGGAAAAGGAATTTCCACTTGGCTAAATGGTAAAAGAGTTGTTGTTGGAAGTTTGCGCTTTATGAATGAATTAAAAGTTAAAACAACCAACTTACTTCAACAAATGCAAAACGACGAAAATGTGATTTATGTAGCTTACGATCAAACACTTGTAGGAGTAGTTAGCATTTTTGACAAAATACGTTCTGGTATGCACCGCGCAGTGAACAATCTTCGACATCAAGGTATCAACGACATCATTATGCTTACTGGAGACAAGAGAACGGTTGCAAGAGAGATGGCGCGTCGCTTAAAACTGAACTGGTATCATGCAGAGGCTTTGCCAGATGATAAAGCCTTTTATGTAAAGAAGTATGGGAAAACAGGAGCTGTCATGATGGTAGGTGACGGCATTAACGATGCACCAGCTTTAGCTCATGCTCATGTAGGTGTAACGATGGGTGCTAAACGAACAGACATTGCTTCAGAAGCCAGTGACGTTATTATTACGTCTGATAACCCAGAAATGCTTTCTGAGTTAGTTGGACTATCTAAAAAGACCATGAACATTATTAGACAAAACTTTATTGCCACGTTTGCTATTAATGGTATTGCAATTTTATTCGGTGCTTTAGGTATCTTCTCTCCAATTGTGGGAGCAGCTATTCATAATGCAGCCACCATTGGTGTAGTAATAAATAGTGCAAGAATTTTATGGTTAGGGAGGGAAACTAATGAATCCCAAATTCTACGTTCTGCATGATATACCAGGTCGTATTCGATTTCATATCCCAGCATTGAGAGATAAGAAAAATCATGTGGAAATAGAGCATATGTTTTCTGCTTTAAAAGGTATAACGAGTGTGAGAATAGAACCCACCATTCAAACCATGCTTATTTACTATGATGTTTCACAACTTTCTCGCAATACCATCTTTCGTTATGTATCTATCTTTTTTCAGCAAACGCGTTTAGATCCATTAGATGATATTATGATTCAAATGGATCCTGCCACACGAAATGATTGGCTACGTACATTGTTTTCTGGGGGATTACTTCTACTGGCAGGTATTCGAAAATCATCTTTTTATAAACCAGATGCACTCGTATATGGAGCAGTAGTTGCAACAGGCTATACGGTCTTATCTCATGGTACGAGCAATAAAATGAGGCACCCAGATATTTTAACCGGCATTGTTACGATGTTATCTCTAGGGCCATCAAATATGCTATATGTAGCGATGATTACATGGATTGTAAATGTTTTGGAATTGTTACATGAAAAGCAGAAAGTGCAATCACAAAAGTTATCTACGATTACTTAAGATATTCATTCATACCTTTTGTATGAATTGATATAAAAAACTTAGGATTATGGGGGAGTTTTATAATGATTAATCGCGATTTTCTAATGGGATTTGTATCAGGAACAGTAGTAGGCGCAGTAGGCTACCGTTTGTATGAACAAAATGGTGGGCAGTTACAACGTTTGGTTCAACCTAAACAGTCATATGGTGGACAGCAAACTATTTCATCCTATCAACCTTCTATGGAAGAGCTTCAAGCACAGAAAGAGCGTTTAGAAGATATGATTGCCGAATTACAAGTGAAATAATGATAAAAAGAGTGAGAGATAGTTCCAGGCTATCTCTCACTCTTTTTATTTCACAATAAGGGGGGATTATTTTTAAATGATTAGATATTTTTGCTGCACGCTAAAAATTTGCCTTTGGCAAACTGTTGCTTTTATTATATTCTGTGATTTTGAAATTATCAATACTTACAGAGAAAAATATAATCTTCTCTAAAGGATGAAGTCTGTGAAGGAGTTTTTATCTAGCTTTTTACTTATAACGAGTTGGCTTATATTTGCTATAGGTATCTATTTGTTCGTTATTGTTTTAATCGCACCGTCCTATGCATTTATTCCTTTTTATAAGGCAGCAGGTACTGGATTAGTTTGTTTTTATTTATCAAAAAAGCTCAATAAAAAAACGAAAGTTAACTAGCTTTTATCTTTATATAATATACATCCGTGGAGTAGGCAAGAAGGGGGGTTCAATCAGTGAAATTTAAAGAGCTTTTGCCATATCATGCATTAACAGTTATTAGCTCTAGCGTCTCTTATTCCATATTGCTTATCATCATTAAGCCTAGTTATAGAGCTGTTATTGCATTTTTTATGATCTCACTTATTACAATCATTCCTTATTCTGTTGCAGCCGTACCATTGCAGATATTTCTAAATAAATGGCCTAAGAAGTTCAATATTCTCTACTTATTTACCTATTGTGTCGTAGCAATCCTATTCCTTTATATCTCCTATAAGCTTCAAGGGAATTGGTCTCATCCAATATGGGATTATCGTGAAATGTTTATACTTGCAGTAGGTGCAGCCATCATATACTGGTTTTGGGATTCTGTTATCATGAACAAGAAGGAATATCCCTATTATTAAAATTCAAATCTAAATTAGCTAATTTACATAAAACTCTTTCTGGAATATACCAAAAAGAGAATCTTAGGGAGGCAAAGGTTCTCAAGAAGTTCCTCATTATGAAACATGCAGATTTTTATACATTTTTGATAAGTTACCCTCTATAAATCTTTTGAAGGTGCTCAATTCAGCGTAGTTGACATTGTTATAAAACTTATATGACATAGTTATTACTAACATATATGAATAATAAGAATGATTGGTTTCTCCTTGAATGAAATGGGGATTAGTAAAAGGAAAGTCTTAACAATCTTAAATAGGAGGGAAGAAGATGTTTAATGATTGGAAAGAAGAAATTCAAGCTCATTTAATCAAAGAAGGTTATAGCGTTAGAGAATTTTTAGGTGAATCTCGAAGTTGGTATTATTTTAGGGTCAATAGTATTTGGATAGGTGACCATATAGTTAAAGTCCAAAATGGATTTCTAGGTTATTTAAAAGAAAGGGTTAGTGGATAGGGAATAAATTGTTTAAACAGCCTGACCATGAAGCATTTTAGGAAAAAAGACAAACCGAAAGTAAAACATATTTTTCTACTTAGAGCTCAAAGGTTAAATCTTAAAAATAAAAAGGGGTTTCTATAAAGAACTTTTTTAAAATCTTTTAGTGGTATCAGAATTCTGTTTAATTACAGTTGTGCTTATATATTTATATCTAGTTATTTGTTATTGACAGTTAAAAAAGATCACAGAAGACATTTTTCTATTAAACGAAATGTCTTCTGTGATGAACTCTATATCAGGATTTAATGATTAATATTAGTCACTGTAAATGCTAATACATAAATTAAAGCAAGCAAGCACAAGAAGGGTTGCCTCTTAGCAATTTCACATTTTTTATTTACATTCCTCGTGAAGGTTTTTAATTTCTTCTATAGAACAACCTGTAAACCTATTGACTTCTGAATCTGACAGACCGTCCTTTATTAACGTAATAGCAAAAACTTTTCTTACTTCTTCATCTACTTCTTCCATGGACAATCCCTCCGTTATCTCTAGGTTGACTACTAGTGTGCTATGGCTGCGTCAGTTATTCAAATTAACTAGTCCACCTAATGTTAGATATTTCTATAAGAATTTGTCCAATTAATAATATGGATTTCATAGAAAAACCTTCTTTCTTAGTCATTTCAATTCCTTCACGCTGACGGATACGGATAAGATATGACTTTAATTGGTTAACACCAGCCATCACAGTAATTAAAAATTGACTGTATGGGTTATCTTCTTATAAATTTAGCCATGGGGCCTTGAGTGACCTTAAGTTTGCCTTTTTACTTTGTGTTAGATCGATCAACTCAAATAAATTCCGCGTACTACAAGTAATCGGAATTAAATCTTTAACATAAATAATGTCACCTTCTCGTAAGTCCTCTAACATTTTTTGAAGTTGCTCACGATCTTTTGCTGCTCCAGAAACTTTTTCTTCAAAAATAATATCCATTCTGATTTCGTTCAATTGCTGAAATTGCCTCGAAGGATTTTTCTGGTTGAACTAACACGTACACCTTTTCTAACTCACTCAGGTGTTATATTCTCCTCTACTGCTTCTTAACTTTTATTTAATCAAAAGGCAAAAACGAAATAAACTCATAAAAGTATTCTTGTATTGAATATAGTTTACTGCGTAACAAAAAAGACTTTTCTTGTTATGGGAAACAGCCAAGGTTTAAGAATGATTTATTAAATATAATACGTTCTTTTGAAAATAAAAAACATCGAGGCAATTAGTTAGAAATATTTCAAGAAATGATAAATCTATTTGCTTATTTGGTGGTTTTATCTTCCTCTTGCGTTAGTAATATTATTAATAGTAATATTATAACTATGAAAAATGAAATTAAGAAATCACCTCTTGCTTTAGCTATACTTTGTCTCCTCATTGAAGAGCCTATGCATCCTTATCGCATGCAACAGCTTATCAAAGAGAGAGGAAAGGATGAAGTTATTAACGTTCGTTATCGAAATAGCATCTATCAGACCATTGATCGTTTGCATCGCGATAGAGCGATTGTAATTCAAGAAAAAAAGCAGAATGAAGGGAGACCAGATTTAATTGTTTATGAAGTAACAGAAGAAGGGAGAGAAGCTGCGTACGAGTGGATAAGAGGAATGCTTTCCACACCCAAACAGGAATTTTTAGAATTTCCAGCTGCTATTTCTTTTCTCGCTCTTTTAACACCTGAAGACGTGAGAAAACAACTTCAAAAGAGAGTACTTGCTTTAGAGAAAACATTAGCTTACGCAGAAAAACAGATGGAAATAGCTATAAGTAGGGGTATTCCACGCTTGTTCTTACTTGAGGTGGAATATCTGAGAACTATGTCACTAGCTGAGTTAGAATGGTCCCAATCTATCATCGACGATATTCAAGGAGGAAAATTAAAATGGGATTGGGAATGGTTACGCGAGATATCGTTATATCTTACTTCTAAAGAAGAACCAATGGATTAGTCTTGGCTAGTGCTTGTTAAGTTATTTAGAATTTACAAACTTTCAGAATTTATTGTGTTACAAAAGGAGAAAAATGATTAAATATGAATGCAAAACAAGGTAATTTAAAGCTAGTGCTGGCAGGTCTTTTGCTAGCAATTTTAATGGCGTCTATGGACAACACGATTGTCGCTACTGCTATGGGAACTATAGTCGGAGAGCTTGGCGGGCTTGATAAGTTTGTATGGGTTACATCAGCTTATATGGTCGCTGAAATGGCCGGTATGCCGATATTTGGTAAACTCTCTGATATGTTTGGACGTAAAATGTTTTTTGTTTTTGGACTAATTGTCTTTTTAATAGGGTCAATTTTGTGTGGTACGGCAGAGAGTATTATCCAGCTCAGCATCTATCGAGCAATTCAAGGGATTGGCGGCGGAGCACTCATCCCTATCGCTTTTACTATTATGTTTGATACTGTTCCTGTTGAGAAACGTGGCAAACTAGGCGGTTTATTTGGAGCAGTTTTTGGTTTATCGAGTATTTTCGGACCCCTGTTAGGTGCTTATATTACTGATTACATCAACTGGCACTGGGTGTTTTATGTGAATATTCCTTTGGGTCTTCTAGCATTAGCATTTATCGTATTTTTCTACAAGGAATCACCTGTGCATGCCAAACAAAAAATTGATTGGTGGGGCGCTATAACTCTAGTTGGCTCAATTGTCAGCTTAATGTTTGCCTTAGAGCTTGGCGGTAATAAATATGAGTGGAGTTCTGGAGAAATCTTAGGTTTATTCATTGCGTTTGTCGTGTTGTTTGTTGCCTTTATTTTAATTGAAAGAAAAGCTAAAGATCCTATTATCTCTTTTCCAATGTTTAAGATTCGTTTATTCACCACAAGTAACCTCTTGGGCCTTTTCAGTGGGATGGCATTTGTCACAGCTTCCGTGTATATACCTATCTACATCCAAGGTGTGCTTGGAGGGACAGCTACTAACTCAGGTCTTGTACTGCTTCCGATGATGTTAGGTTCTGTCGTCTCAGCAACAACCGGCGGTTTTCTAATGAATAAATTAAGCTATCGTAGCATCATGATTGTCGTTACGATTATTCTAGGAGCAGGTGTATTCTTACTAACAACATTGAATCCTGATACAAGTCGTTTCTTAGTTACAATCTATATGATTCTTACAGGACTAGGAATTGGAGCAACATTCTCTGTTCTCAGTAACGCAGCAATTCATCATTTTGAGCCGGCACAAAGAGGATCTGTGAATTCAACTGTTTCTTTTATTCGCTCGTTAGGCATGACGCTTGGTATTACCATTTTTGGAATCATTCAACGAGACGAGTTTTCTTCTAAACTTAAGGAAATTTTTGCAGGACAAGATCAAATGGTCAACAACCCAACATTTAACGATCCTCGCGTAATTCTTGCGCCGGAGGCTCGTGCTCATATCCCAGCACCTGTGTTAGATAAAATTGTAGGAGTTCTTTCTTCTTCTATCGCTCATACCTTTATGTGGGCGCTCATTCCTACGGTGCTTGCATTTGTGGCCGCGCTAATAATGAGCAAAGAACAATTGAAAACATCTCTAGAAAATGAAATGTCCAATAAGAAAATTGAGATAAACAAATAGAGTAGTTTGATTATAATCATAGTTAATAATTTTTTAGATATTCCAAAAAAAAGAAGTTACCAGGGGGGGAACTTCTTTTTTTTATTCTAATATGCGTGTGTAATCAATATCATGAGGAATAGCAGTAACCAAGCAGTTCCAAGAACCATTAATGATACTCGCATAAGTTTCTCTGCTGAAACCTTAAATAGTTTTTCAATAATAAGAAAGAGGAGTTCAAGTATCCATATGTCAGGAGGCGAAATGATTTCATCATATGGACGCTTCCTTAAGCCCTTACCAAACTTTCTGGTAAGGGCTTAGTCTTATCTACCAATGACTTTTAAACTTAATCTCCTTAATAATTACCTCGGTATTGCCTCCCGGAGTTGTTAATGCTAATTTTTCTCCAGCTGAACGTAATACCAATTGCCTCCCAACAGGAGATAAAAATGAAATATTTCCCTTATCCGGATCAGATTGATCTGGGAAGCAAATGGTGAATTGTTCAGTTTCCTTATTGTCCAAGTACATTAACGAAACCTGGCTTTCAATAAAAACTTTGGGTACAACGGAAGTATCTTCAGACAGAGCACTAAAGCTTAATAGGTATTTTTGTACCTCATGAGTATACTTTTACGAACTATAAAAATTTCTATTTTATGGAATTTAGTGAATTAATATCAAAGACCACATAACTGCAATGTTATGTGGGCTTTGATGTTTTGTTTGAAACTTTTTTAGTAATGCTCACTACCACGGTAATTAAGCCTATAGTGCTACACATCAAGTCTAGAATATAGAATTCACGTTCTCGCATGTATCCTAGAGAGAGTTTGATACCAAATGTTAACAACAGTATAGTTCCTAAATAGATAGCCGGATTTTTCATAAACCAGCTTAGTTTAGAATCCACCTAGTCTCCTCCTCGTAAACTCACCACTGTATATCTGCATCTTTTAAGTGGAGATTTTAGGGTGATTTATTTTCAAAGGGTTATACGGAGCAGCCTGCTAATAAGTTTCAAAATAAAATCACTTATTTTATTAATCGCTTGTTATCAAGAAAAGAGGCTTATTTTTATATTTATTTTATCTTCAAAATTGAAACTAGCTTCTTCAGTGTCGTTCCTTGAACCAGCAAGGAGAATACTACGTTACTGAATGTCATAGCTAAGAGGAGATCTCTTCCTGCAAACTCTGGCGTTACACCTAAGATAAGAGCAATCGAAAGAGATCCCTTTAATCCTCCCCAGGCTATAATAGGTTTCCACAAAGCAGGGATAGACTTATCGAAGGATAAGCTTATATAGACAGCTATAAAACGTGCCAAAATAACGATAAGAATGCTTGTGAAGATAAGCCATCCTTTATTTAAAAAATCAATACGACTAACTTCTAATCCTACTAACAAGAAAATAAGCGTGTTAGAGAGAAAGGCAATGGTTTCCCAAAAGGAATTCACTTTTTCATGCGTTAAGTCTGACATACCAACATTTCTTCCGTAATTCCCCAAGATTACGCCACCTACTACTACAGCTATTACCCCAGAAACCTCAAAGTGTTCAGCTAACTGAAAGGTACCATAAAACAGAACCATGGATAACCCTGTCTCCACTAAATAATGATCTATTTTAGATGTAATACGAGAGGCTATAAAACCAAACACTCCTCCAATCAATATGCCTCCACTTACGACTTTTAGGAACTCAAGTATCGCATCCAACGTACCTGTTAAGCTTAAAACAGTGGTTACCACAGCAATTTGGAATAGTACAACAGCGACTCCGTCATTGGCTAAACTTTCTCCTTCCACCACAATAGAAAGACGTTTGTTTAGCCCCATAGACTTAAAAATACTTAGAACAGATACAGGATCCGTAGCCGCCATAAGTGCACCAAAAATTAAAGCTTCTTGTAAAGAAAGGTGCAGTAAAAAATAAGTTAAAGTAGCAACTATTAAAAAAGTAAGAAACGTACCCAAAAGAGCTAACAATGAAATGGATTTCTTGTTTTCTTTTAATTCATTGAAGGGAAGCTTAAGCGCTGCATCACCTAACAAGGCTGATAAAAAAATAAAAATAACGGTAGTTTGAAACACTGCATCATTCACTACATAACTTTTTATTTCTCCCAATCCAGGAATTGGTGTCAAACCAATGATTAACCCCATTACTACAAGAAAGGTTGGATAAGGTTGTTTCATTTTTTCTGCAATAAACACAACACCTACGGCAATAGCTAATAAAATAATCCAGTATGCAATCATTTATTTCCTCCTTTTCAATTAAAAGATGACGTATATTGTAAAAGAACTATCTAGTTATTCATGGGATACGATTTAACTAGGTACGCTAGCGAATTTTATTATGGCTACATAAAGTGAATTTAATCCTAAATTAACACTATCACTTATTTACTTAAAAAACTTCGATAAAAGCTTTTTTAATGAAACCTTTCATATAGTTCATCCGTATATGTACATTGAGCAAAAACAAAACATATATTGCATTAGCTAAACTAGTCTTTGTTTATTGGAGGAGCCTGCCACCAAGGGATAAGTATGTCCTTTGGTAGCAGGCTCTTTTTGCTGGTTTAAAGAGGTTTAGGTTTAGTTATGGGAGGAAGAAAGGTGGTAAATAAATGTTAATTCTTCAATTAGCAATAATTTTAGTTTTTTCTAAAATTGCAGGAGATATAAGTGTAAAGTTAGGTCAACCCTCTGTTCTGGGTAAACTGTTGGTCGGTATCCTAATTGGACCTTCTCTTTTGGGTCTAGTAACTGAGACAGAAACATTAAAAGAATTTAGTCAGTTAGGTGTAATCTTGCTAATGTTTATAGCAGGATTGGAAACAGATGTAGATGAGTTTAAGCGAACTGGTAAAGCATCTACTTTTGTAGGTGTAGGGGGAATTGTTTTCCCATTATTAGTAGGATATTTGGCCGGAATATTGCTAGGACTCAGCACCATGCAATCTTGGTTTTTAGGTCTTCTACTTTCAGCTACAAGTGTAAGTATATCTGTCCAGGCCCTAAAAGAGATGAATCAATTAAAATCGCGTGAAGGTACAACAATCCTTGGCGCAGCCGTTATTGATGACGTAGTCGTCATTATTGCACTAGCATTTTTAATGAGTTTTGCCGGTGGAGACATTAATTTAAGTGTAGTTATACTAAAGAAAGTATTCTTCTTTGCTGGTGCTATCTTTGTTGGATGGAAAGTAGTACCTTGGTTCTTAAATCGTTTTTCATCATTAAAGGTGACAGAGGCAGTAACATCGTCTGCCTTAATCATTTGTTTTGTTTATGCTTATCTAGCCGAATACACAGGCGTTGCAGCAATAATTGGAGCCTATATAGCAGGTGTATCTATTAGCGTAACCAAATTTAAGCATGAAGTATTTGAAAAAGTTGAAACCATTAGCTATTCAATTTTTGTTCCGGTGTTCTTTACGTCTATTGGAGTTACTGCTCAGTTTTCTGGCATTATGGACAATATCGGATTAATTGTTCTTTTAAGCATTGTTGCCATCTTAACTAAACTAATAGGTGCATCGGTTGGAGCAAAACTAGCTGGATTCAATTGGAACAGTTCCTTAGGGATTGGTTCAGCAATGATATCTCGAGGAGAAGTAGCTCTAATCATTGCAGCTATAGGACTTGAATCCAAATTATTGACGCAAGATATGTTTGCAATAATCGTCGTAGTTGTTTTAGTTACAACGATTGTTACTCCGCCTATGATGAAATGGTTCTTTAAAAGCGATTCTGAAGTAAAAAATATGACCTATACAGGTTAAATGTAATAATTCCTATAAATTGAAAAAGCCCATTGATTAATCAATGGGCTTTTTTTAAGGATTCTTACTTTTGTTTTTTTAACTTTCCAATTCCAAATTCTTTCGCTTCTTTGTTAAGAGCTTTAAGAAGGCTAATTGTCATTAGGATCATGACTATTGAAAAAGGAAGAGCAGCAATGATCATGGTGTTTTGTAGCGCCTGCAGTCCTCCCGAATAGAGAAGAACAAGAGCTATAGCCGTAAGTAACACACCCCAAATGACCTTTACGCTATTACTTGGATTTTGAGAACCATCCGTTGTCATCATTCCTAAAACATAAGTTCCTGAGTCAGCTGAAGTAATGAAGAAAGTGGCAACAAGGATAATAGCTAAGATTGATAAGACTGTTCCTATTGGATAGTTTGCAAACACACCAAAGAGTGATTCTTCTGTTGCTAACTTCGAAATAGAAGCAATTCCATCATGTTCGAGCAACATACCTGCGCTACCAAATGTAGAGAACCAAATAAAGCCGATAAGAGAAGGAATTAGTAACACGCATACGACGAATTCGCGAATAGTTCTTCCTCTGGATACTCGAGCAATAAAGATCCCTACGAATGGGGACCATGCAATCCACCATGCCCAATAAAAGATGGTCCAGCCATTGATCCAGTTGCGATTTTCTTCATTAAGTGGAGCTATACGAAAACTCATATTAATTAAGTTCTGAAGATAAGTGCCAATTGTATCTGTAAATAAATCTAGCGTAAATAGAGTCGGACCTAATATGAACGTTAATAGGAAAAGTACAAATGCAAGAATCATATTAGCATTACTAAGAATCTTAATCCCTTTTCCTAAACCTGTTAATGCTGAAACTATAAATAAAATAGTAACAACTAAAATAATAAGGAATTGACTTGTAAGATTTGAAGGAACGTTAAATAAATAAGATAATCCTCCGTTAATTTGGACAGCACCAAACCCAAGAGTCGTTGCGACGCCAATAACTGTTGCAATAACGGCAATAATATCAATTATTTTTCCTACTAATCCCTCTGCATGTTTTCCCATAACCGGTTTTAATGTAGCGCTAATCAAGCTCCGTTCGCCTTTTCTAAAGGTAAAGTAAGCTAATGAAAGAGCTATAATCCCATATATCGCCCATGCATGAATGCCCCAATGAAAGAAAGTAAACCTCATCGCGTCTTTCATTGCTTGATCTGTCCCCGTTTCCCCTGTTGGAGAGCTAATTGCATAGTGACTAATTGGTTCAGCTGTACCATAGAACACTAAGCCAATCCCCATTCCTGCACTAAAGAGCATGGCAAGCCAGGTTGGGCGTGAAAACTCAGGCTTATCCTCCTGTTTCCCAAGCTTAATCCGACCAATCGGGCTTGCTAATAAATACAAGCAAACGATAACAAACAACGTTACAACAATTAAGTAGTACCAGCCAAATGTATTCGTAATAGAATTTTGCAAGCTACTCGTTACATGTTCAAGTTTTGCAGGCATTGTAACTCCCGCAAGAACAAGAAGAGCCAGTATGGCTACTGAAATATAAAATACTATTGAAACTTTTTTCATGTTAAATTAAAAACTCCCATCTTTGATTCATTCGCAGAGGGCATTACTTCGATTGGAGAACATTAAAATATGCAAAACCAATTTAAACATTGAACTTTTTTATGAAGCAATAATAACTAACCCTTAAAGATTGCGTTAATAAGATATTTTGATTAAAGTATTTACACTTTACCTAATTCATCATTCGCGCTTGAGAAAACTTTGTAATTAAAAACTCTCGATTTATCAATAAATCTATGAGCTTCTCCAAAGATTTCTTTTCCTTACACTTTAATTAATACTCTTCATCTTCTTTAAAATGTCGTTTATTTGTCTGTTTTTTGTCTAGTGGAGATGTTGCTTTAGTGCACTTATTTCAGGGGGGTTATTAATGGGCATTTACTAGTATAACATTAACATAATGCAAATGTCTTGTTACCTAATACTTTTATCTTAATGATTCTTTAGACAAAATAAAAAAGCAGCCTCAGCATTGGCTAAGCGAGGTTGCTTTTTTGTAAGGGTTTGCTCATACGTATCGGTTAGTATGAAACACCCTTAGGTTACCATGTTTCGTAATTAGAGACTATTTTTAATGTGTTGCTGAATATGAATAAAACATGCACTTTTTATACATCGAATAAAGGTTGAATCCATTTACAGATGCTTGTCAAATCAAGGATGGATAAAAAGCTGCATACTCTGTAAAAAGTGTCTGTTTTGAACTCCTTTCGGCACAAGGGTTCTTTTTTGTGGTGTGTTCCGGAAATAGGTTTTATGGTAACTAGAAGCCTTATAGTATATAGGCTGTAATAGGGATATTACAAAGAAAAGAGTAGGGAGTGCTAAAGTGTCTGTTTAAAGAGATAATATGATTAATTCTTTAAGGGAAAATGTTATTCCTACTTTGAGAGATCGTGGTTTTAAAGGTTCCTTTCCTCATTTTTATCGGAAACTGGAGGATCGTGTTGATTTGTTAATGTTTCAACTTACTGCTTGGGGTGAAGTTCTCTACATAGAGGTTTCTAAATGTTCTCCAGGAGGTCATATAGATGTATCTGAAACGTTTTATACACCTAACAAGGTAAAGGTCTATAATATTGATACCGCCCATAGACAAAAATAGTGAATGTTTATGTACAGATTAATAACTTCCAAAATATATATTTATATTCTGAATAGTTTTTGTATTCAAAAAATATGTTGACAAATTGGGTAGATGGATATAATATTGCATGTAATCAAATAATAATAAGCAAAGATTGGAAATAGTAGAAGGATGTATAAACTTTTCAGAGAGCCGATGGTTGGTGAGAATCGGTAGTTATTGCCTTTGAACTCGTCCAAGAGCTACTCCCTGAATATTATAAGTAGGGGATGTCGGTTTTCTACCGTTATGAAGATAGGTGGTGATAGCTGCCGAAAATGAGTGGGTTAATTATGTAATGATTAATCAATTAGAGTGGTACCGCGAGCAACGCCTCGTCTCTATATTTTTATAGAGACGGGGCTTTTTTTATATATTAATATGATAAAGGAGTGTTTCTGAAATGACGAGAAAAATTTGGATGTTTGATACGACTTTAAGAGATGGCGAGCAAGTTCCGGGGGCTAAGCTGAATCTATATGAAAAACTAGAAGTAGCACAGCAACTAAAGAAGCTGAAAGTCGATATTATCGAAGCTGGTTTTCCTTCGTCTTCAGCTGGTGATTTTAATGCTGTGAAAGAAATTGCTATGAAAGTAGGAAATACAGACGACACAATCATCACAGCGTTAGCAAGAGCAGTAAAGGCTGATATTGATGCTGTTTATAATAGTGTGAAATATGCTAAGAAACCGTTAATCCATATAGTTTTAGGCGCTTCAGACATTCACGTGGAAAAGAAGTTTGGAAAATCGAAAAGTCAAATTTTAGACCTCGGTGTTGATGCAGTAAAATATGCAAAAACACTTCTACCAGACGTACAATATTCAACGGAGGATGCATCTCGCTCCGATTTTGAATATTTATGGGCAACGATTGAAGCTGTTGTAAAGGCAGGGGCTACCATTATTAATGTGCCCGATACAGTCGGCTATGCCGAGCCGGAAGAGTTTGGTGAACTAATCTTTAAAATAAATAATCGCTTGAAAAATTTGAATGATAAAGTGCTTTTAAGTGTCCATTGTCATAATGATCTCGGAATGGCAACTGCGAATACGTTAGCTGCAATTAAAAATGGGGCAGATAAAGTTGAGTGTACGATAAATGGCATTGGTGAGCGTGCAGGCAATGCTGCACTAGAAGAGGTCGTGATGGCAATTAATACGCGTTCATCAGTTTATAACGCGTACACAAATATTAATACAAAAGAAATTATGAATACATCTAGATTGGTAAGTAGTTTAATGGGATTAGATGTACAAGTAAACAAAGCTATTACAGGTGATAATGCTTTTGCTCATTCTTCAGGTATACATCAAGACGGTTTATTAAAAGCAAGAGATGCTTACGAAATCATTAGCCCGATTGAAGTTGGTCTAGATGATATGGAACTTGTTCTAACCGCCCGTTCTGGGCGTCATGCGGTAAAAAATGCCCTTGAATCATTAGGCTTTAATGAGATGACTAACATACAATTTGAAGGGATATTTGAAGCTTTTCTTGAATTGGCAGATGCAAAAAAAGAAGTATATAATCATGATTTATATGTCATCGTTGAGAACTATTATGCAAAAAATGATATTCATAGCCAGGATATGACGCACTATAGTAATCATTTTTATGAACTAATGGACTTGCAAGTGATTAGTAACACAAACTTCCCATCTGCAAGTGTGAAGATTAAAAAGAATGATCAAATATTGAAAAGCAGTGCCATCGGTTCTGGCCCAATTGATGCTTTGTATTCTGCTATTACAGAAATTAGTGATTTAGATATTAAATTGATTGAGTACAATATTAGCAGTGTATCAAGAGGGAAGGAAGCATTAGGGAAAGTGAAGATTCAAGTGGAATATAGAGGAGAAAAGTATGTTGCCAAAGCAACAGACACGGATGTTATGAAAGCAAGTGCATTTGCGTATATCAATGCTGTAAACAGTATTGTGATTGATACTTTACTTCCGATTGAATAGATAAAAAGGTAATATTTAAAGTGATATACTTAGTTTATTACGTCAATTAGAAATTCCTTGGTATTAGCATTTGTCTTCTGATTTATTGCCTGAAAACATGCTATAAAGAGGGAGAGTAAAAAGCTGCATATCTGATAAAAAGCACTCTACCGAGAACCCTACTAGTTTAGAATCACTACTTAAGTATGCAAACTACTCTTCACTATTCGTTGACCTTGTTCATACTCCATATAATAAACGAACATCCTGGATATACACGCCTCGAATTGCCCTTTATTGGAGATTCTTAAAGGAAGAAATGATACTGAAAGAACAATATGACGGAATTATTTGGATTGAACGTATCACGCCAGCTAAAATTATTTAAGATTTTGGAGCGATAATTATGCGTATAGACTCCTTCTTTTACTAGAAAAAATAAGTAAAAGCAGAATATCATAGATGATATTCTGCTTTTTATCAAATTAATTTGTAATATTATGAATTATTAACATTCATTTTTCTACATTGTTCGATAAGGCATAAACGTTCCACCCCAAAAATAGCTCACAAGAACGAGAAGTACGGCAAATAAAATGAACAAGAACCACCCTTTAGCATATATGCTTGATGCCTGTTTGTGGTGTATTTTTTCTCTGTATTTTCGTTGGACATCATGATGTTTCGATATTTTTTTCATTTCCATCTTCCTCTCGAATATTAAACAAACAATTGGGGACCATGCTATAAAACATAATATACATCTTCTACTTAATGCTTTCTGTTAGGTTAAAGCAACCTTGATATTAGATTCCTAAAGGCCTTAAGGGATCAGTGAGCTATTATTCTTTTCTTCTTTGCTATTTATATCCATTGTCACTTCTAATAAGAAGAGTAGAAAGACAGCTACGAGCTCAGTTATAAAGGAAATATTAATGCTTCTAATTAATTCATCAGCAGTATGTATAGAAATCCAAGAAAAGCTACAGTCGATGACCAATCTCACGAGAAATTTGTTTTTTGAATTTTTAATTTGCTGGGAAAATATATTAATAAGAAATATGGATAGTAAATCAACTACAAATCCAATTATAAAAAACAGTAATAGAAATATTAGGAGAGATTGAAATGAGTCGTATTGTACTCCAAATATTTTAAACAAACCAACAAATCCAAATACAAATGCTCCTAGCATCGATGAAACGGCAACAATAACAATTGTAGTTATAAAAATAACAGTCAATGCTTTAGCGAAAAATTTATATGTATCGCGAGAGGGGCCAGTTTTTTTGGCTTTCAAGGTAAACATTCACATCCCTTGCTGCTAATTTTTTTCAGTGTATTTATCCTAGCCAATTGTGTGTATAAGCCAGTATGCCTAAAAAGCACCAATTCCAGCTCCAAATAAAGTAGCCCGACTAGTTTTAATTTATTTTTATCATAAGTCATAAAAAATTCTAAAGAGACACTTCTTGCTTTACTTTTTGTAACAACATCTACGTACTTCATATAACACTCCTATTACTCTATAGAGTTACATATATCTACTTTGGTGCTAGTAAATAGTTAAACTTTCTTTAGGAATGGGCTGCTTATTATGGTATATCTTGAAGTAAGGCTCTTATAAGAGATTTCTGTAAAATTATTTCTTTTCTCTAATAAAAGTGTGTGATTTTTATTGTCTTTTTCTGTTAAGGAGTACCCTTTCTTTTGCATCATTTCGATGTACGTATCTAAATGTCCTTTGGGTACTATATACATAATGTTATTATCAACATCTGTCGTTTCAGCTATATTCTTATCTTTAAATTCTAATTGGTACATCGCTTTAGCATTTGCTATAGGTCTAGTGTCACCAAAGATATGCTCCCAGTTAATAAAAATAACAGAGAGTACTATGATGGTTGATATAAGAATAGCTAAAAACAATACCAAAATCTTTTTTATTTTATCCATTATTTCGTTCCTTTCAGAGGTACTTCCTTTTGCATCTTTTCTTCTTACTAACATCTTTTTTATACTTTGCCTTTACATCTGTTCCTAGATTATATTTCTAAAATGCATAGAGAGATTTACTTACTAATGCCATTTAAGAAATAAATATATACAATTATTACATAAATTAGTAAATATTTAAATTTATATTTTAAAAATATATTTAATCCTTTTTTCTTTTAAACATATCTCGTTTTGTATATTGTTTCGTAAGCTACATATACAATGAACAAAGCTATGAAAGTAATTCCTATTTCTATAAATGATCCGCATATTATACCTTCATCCATCACATATTTGGCCATTATAAAAAGATACTCCCACAGTTAACACCCCTATATATAACGGTGTTAAAGTATATGTTTATATCTGTCTTTCTAGTTACCATAAAGCGGCTTATAAGAACCATTAGCTATTATAAATAATCTATAGGATTGTTGTTTTGAACGTAGCCATAAACTTTTATAACATTATCTTTTGTTTCTCCTGGTACGTTAATTGTT
Organism: Priestia sp. SIMBA_032; assembly: GCF_046535215.1. Lineage (NCBI taxonomy): Bacteria > Bacillati > Bacillota > Bacilli > Caryophanales > Bacillaceae > Priestia > Priestia sp. SIMBA_032. The sequence goes on from NZ_JAWRXD010000021.1 coordinate 54,037, forward strand.
CTAAGTGTATTTATCACTCGATCCTTCTCTTCAAGATTTTTGACTTTTATTTCTAACTATTCAATGATTTTATAATTACCTTTAAAATGATAAAACCAATCTCCATCCCAATCACTTATATACTTAGTTTTGACATCTTGTACTCTCCAAATTGTATGTATAGAACAATCATTCATTGCATTTTTAATTTCTTCCCATTTAGTGTTATTCATTGCTGATTGATATTCATAAAACTTCATGATAAAACCACTCCCTTAGCTACCATAATCACCATTACAGAAAACAAAAAACCCTTTATCGTATATAGGATAAAAGGGGGTTGCTTACCTATAATTATTTTCTACCAGTGCTCCCAAATTATCTATTTATTTATCTATCAGTTAATACAAAACATGTTATCGAAATAAATAAGCTGAGAAATAAAACTGCCTTATTTCTTAGCTTATCAAACTGCGTATTTAATTTAGCTTTTTCTTTCCTTATCCTAATACACAATGAAATTTCAAAAACATATGTAAGGTTAATCTAATCTACGTTTTTTAAAAACAAAGAATGTCACCACGTTTATTGGAATTGTGTTAAAGAAGGTCCTAAAAGGAAATACCGATTAATTCCTTCTAGGGCCTTTATTATAAAAAAAACATAAAAAATAATAAATCTGCCCGAATGTACGTATTCAGCATTAAAAACCTTTGTTACGATTTGTCTTGACCAAGAGGTTAATTATATGGATTGAGCAGTAAACGGAGAGGAGAACGATATGTCTAAATTGTTGTATAAAATAGGTGGTTGGTCTGCCAGAAATAAATTTAAAGTCCTTGGTGGTTGGATCATTATAATGATTGCCATCCTAGGAATTGCTTTTTCCATGAAACCGGCGTTCAGTGAGGAGATGACCATCCCAGGAACAGCTTCTGAAAAAGCTGCTGATATCATTTCTAAAGAATTTCCATCTACACCTAATGTTGGGTCGATACGGATGATTTTCGGTGCTGAGGGGAAAGACAAACTTAATTCGAAAGAAGCTCAAAAAGCTATCTCGGATGCACTTGATAAAATATCGCAGGATAAATCAGTAAAATCTATTGCAAATCCTTATGAAGTAGGCACCATCAATAGTGAGGGCACTGTAGCATATGCTGATATTACTTATAAAGAAAAAGCTGAAAATATAACTAAAAAATCTAAAGAACTAGTAAAAGACAGTGCCAAGATGACAAAAAATCAAGGTATTCAAACAGAATTAAATGGAGATATTACAGCTTTTAAACTTGAGATTGGTGGCATATCCGAAGTAATTGGAATCGTTATGGCATTCATCGTGTTGGTTGTCATGTTCACTTCATTTTTGATAGCAGGATTACCGATTTTCACAGCATTGATTGGATTAGCTACAAGCTTAGGAATTACATTCTTAGCTACTAATTTCTTTAATATCTCGTCCATAAGTATGACGCTAGCGATTATGATTGGTTTAGCAGTCGGTATAGACTATGCATTATTTATTTTCTCTAAGCATAGACAACAGCTGTCCGAAGATATGGATATTCATGAATCAATTGCCCGAGCAACGGGAACAGCTGGAGGAGCCGTTGTATTTGCTGGTTTGACTGTAATGGTAGCGCTCTGCGGTTTAACAGTAGTTGGCGTACCATTTCTCGCAGTCATGGGATTAACGGCAGCTATCAGTGTTTTAATGGCTATGCTTATCTCTATCACGTTAGTTCCAGCTGTTCTAGCTTGGATAGGGAATAGGATGAAACCTAATCAGAATGTGTCAGGTGTTTTTCGATTTATTACAAAGGGAGGGGAAAAGAGACAGGGGCAATCAACTAACTGGTGGGGAAGATTTCTCAGACGTCAGCCATTGTTGATTACTATTATTAGTATTTTGCTTCTATTAACTATTAGTGTACCTGCTCTTCATCTAAGACTCGGTCTTCCAGATGACGGCATGAAGGCTGAAGGTACGCCAGAAAGGCAAGCCTATGATTTAATGGCAGAAGGGTTTGGTAAAGGAGTTAATGGCCCCCTTGTTGCGTTGATTGATGTATCTAATACAAGTGAAAATAAAACAGATGCGATTAATAAAATTGCTAAGAAACTAACAGAATTAGACAATGTGTCTAGTACAACTTCCCCGGTACCAAGTGAAAGTGGAAACTACGCAATTGTCAATATTACTCCTAAAACCGGACCTAATGATGAAGAGACGACAAACTTAGTACATGATATAAGAGATATTACAGCATCAGATAGCAAAAATAGCCCACACATATATGTGACGGGTATGACTGCAATTAATATTGATATAGCTGAAAAACTAAATGATGCTATACCGTTGTTTGCCGGTTTAATTGTAGGATTTGCTTTGTTATTACTGATAGTTGTATTCCGATCTCTACTCGTTCCCCTGACTGCAGTACTAGGTTTCCTATTAACTATGACAGCTACGTTAGGGTTTGCAGTCTTCGTTTTACAGGATGGTTATTTGGATAAATTATTCGGAATTCCAGCAGAAGGGCCTATTTTAGCTTTCTTACCTATTCTTGTAATAGGTATCTTGTTTGGTCTTGCTATGGACTATCAAGTCTTCCTTGTTAGCCGTATGCGAGAGGAATATGTGAACACAGGGAATGCGAGAGAATCTGTTCAAGCAGGTATCAAGTTCAGTGGTCCTGTTGTTACGGCTGCTGGCTTAATCATGATTTTCGTATTTGCGAGCTTTATATTCGCAGGAGATGTAATGATTAAATCAATGGGATTGGCTCTCGCCTTTGGTATCCTATTTGATGCTTTTATTGTTAGATTGACCATCATTCCAGGTCTTATGATACTAATGGGAAAAGCATCTTGGTACTTACCAAAATGGTTAGATAATATTATTCCAAATGTTGATATTGAGGGCCATGGTCTAGACGAATTATTAAAAAAAGAAAAAAATAAAGAAGAAAAAAATAAAGAAGAAAAAAAGCATAGCTTAAGATATGATAAGTAAAAAAAGACTTCTACTTTATGTAGAGGTCTTTTTTTGTTTCGTCTTTTACCTTATCGGTTCATTTTATAAATGAATGATACCTGATTGAATGGCTACAACTACAGCTTCCGTTCTTGAATCAACCCCTAATTTATTGTAGATACTGGTTAATTTAGACTTTACTGTTCTCTCTGCAATCCCTATGTCATAAGCAATTTCCTTACTTGTAGAACCACGTGCGATGGCTTGTAAGATAGTCATTTCTCTTGGTGTTAACATGACTTTAGATTTACTTTGCTCTTTTAGAAGTTTTGTTTTATAGTTTTGAATTCGCTCTGTAATCTCAGGTTGTAGCAAAGTCTCTCCTCTAATGGCTGAATCGATGGATTCGAATAAATTCTCTATGTCTGTATCCTTTAATAAATACCCTTTAGCTCCTGCCTCGATTCCTTTCATCATCAATTGATCCTCGTTATAGGTAGTAAGGATAACGATAGGAATTTCAGGGTTTGTTCTTCTGAGTTCCGCAATAGCTTCTAGTCCACTCATCACCGGCATATACAAGTCCATTAAAATGACATCTGGCTTTAGTTTTTCTACTAGATCAATAGCTATTCTCCCGTTTACAGCTTCCCCTACAATTACATATTTATCACTTGTTTCAATAAGTAATTTAAGACCCTCTCTCACTACCAGGTGATCGTCTACAATTAATATTCTATGTTGCATTTACTCAGCTCCTTGCAGTGGGATGTTAATTTGTACATTTGTTCCTTTATTCTCCTCGCTATCAATGTCCACTTTTCCTCCTATAATACGAACTCTTTCTTGAATACCTAACAATCCATAGTGGCTCCCATTATTTATTTTCATATCAGTATTAAAACCAATCCCATTATCTTTGACTGAAACGAAAAGAACTTTTTCCTTTTCCTCAATTCTTATCCAAACATTTGTGGCTTTTGCATGACGCGCTATATTTGATAAACACTCGCTTATAACACGCAGGGAGTGTTCTGATATCGTACTGGAAAGCTGTTGCATAACTCTAAATTCAAAATGACATTCTAGTCCGGTTGCGGCAGTAAAATACTGTACTTCCTCTATAATAGATTGTTGGAAATCATACTCTTCCTTAGTATGCAGGCGTAAATTATCAATCGTTAATCTTGCATCAGCTAATAATTCACTCACTCTCTTCATAGATTGCACGACAATTTCTCGGGCTTTTTTGTCATTCCCTTTAGTGAGATGGACATTTGTTGCTTCTAATTGCATTTTTAGTCCAGCTAGCCCTTGTGCCAATGTATCATGTAAATCCCTTGCCATCCTTTGACGCTCATTATGTAAGGTTAGCCGTTCAACTTGTTGGTGAGCCAATTCAATTTCTTCTAACATATACTGTGTTCGTATTCTCCCATTAACTTGGTTAAAAAATATAACAGCATAAGCCACAATAACCACCATGATAGGTAGTGTAATAATCAAAAATGTATCAAGAATTTTACCTGGGACCATAACTAGCGTGTTTATAGTGAATAAAACAAGAATCATCAAAAATAGATAGTTTTTTTTGCGTCCCGCGGTTCCTATTGCTTGGCCAACTAATAAAGGATAAAGAGTAATGATTATTAGAGGGATATCTTGCGTAAAAAAGGCGCTGATATATACAATGAATGATTGTAAAACGAAGTACAACCAAAACTTACCTGGTAAAAACAAATTAGAATAACAATAGATAGTCGTAAAGAGTACAATGAGTATTGTAAAAATTACATATTGTTCGATTACAGGCGCAGTGTTAATTTTTAATATTAAAGATATAGTATAAGCTATTACTATCCATATTAATCCAGGTAATCTTGCAGCCCTCATATTGTTATATTCTTTCTCATTCGGTGTCCTAACATAAGACGTATTATTCATAACTATTCACTTCCTTTAGTAATAAACATAATATAAATTCTCTCCTTATATATGCCCTTAAGGGCAATCAAAATTTATATTATTAATACTCAGAATCTTAGTCAAAGTCATATAAAGTTATTGAGAAGATAAAAAATAAAAAATGGAACAAATCTAATAGTAACCTCTTGTAAGTAGTATACAATATGTATTTCTAGTTATCATAATCACTCTTTCGGGAACCGAACAAGTAAAAGAACCCTTAAGGCAGTAAGGATTCACCAAAGATTCTTTTTCCGGAATATGCAGATTTTTATACACCTTTGATATGATTACGTTCTTTGGGTAGTTGAAAGAAACGAGAATGTATAAAAAGCGTACATTTTATACATACGCCCAATCGGAAAAATGTAGTCTTTATAGAAAAATGTGTTATTATTTATTTACTAATATTTCTACCTCATGACAAATATTAGCTGTAAAAAGCAACCTCGCTTGCCAATTGTTGGTATGCTCCCCTTATAGTAGACAAATAAAAGAAAGCAACCTATTCTGTCTACTATGGAGGGGATTTTTTATGGGG
>NZ_JAWRXD010000412.1:0-298 GCF_046535215.1 Priestia sp. SIMBA_032
CTCTATCCTCATCGGAGGTTGGGCAACCAACGCGCGAGTTGGCGGGGAGATAAGCCACGACATCGACCTGATTATCACCAACCAGAGCCTGCGCCAGGTGCTCCCTCAACGGCTCGACGAGTACAGCGAGAACGAGTTGCATAGCGGTGGTAAGAAGGCTCGCGGGAACGCCGACGGTGTGCACGTTGACGCATACTTCCCGTACGAGTCGAAGCTTGGGTCGAAACTCCTCCTCGACGTCGGGGTCCTCACCCGATTCGTCGACGCGGACTTCACAGTGTATGGCTGGCTCATGCTT
>NZ_JAWRXD010000413.1:0-297 GCF_046535215.1 Priestia sp. SIMBA_032
CTCTACGCCCAGACCGGAGGCAACGGAGGGGTCGACGCGTTCCGGGTGAACCCCGACGGCAGCCTGACGCTCGTCGGGTCCGTCGTCGTCCCCGGAGCGGTGGGCGGCCAGGGCATCGCAGCGCTCTGACGCCACGTCCCGCGCGCCGCGGTCGGGTGGCGCGCGGGACCGCGACAGGCGGTGCCAGCCGCCCACTTCTCGCCTACCGTCTTTCCTATTGGCGTCCGCGCGCTCAGCGGATTCGAGGGCGAAGCAACGAGATGAAGGAGAAGGACGATGGCGACGGTCCTGTATATG
>NZ_JAWRXD010000414.1:0-297 GCF_046535215.1 Priestia sp. SIMBA_032
CGATGTTGCCCTCTTCATCGCCGTTCATGAGGATGGTCTGACCCTCGGTCGACACGGAGAACTCCGCGAACGCGTCCTGACCCGCCTGGTTCTCGGAACCGGCCATCAGATAGACGTTCTCGCCCTCCGCGAGCGACACGGATTCGCCACTCGGACCTGCGGGAAGCTGCACGACCTCGTAGGTGTCGGCACCCATGCTCTGGTCAAAGCGCGCCATGTTGTACGGGCCCGTGAAGTACATGCCGCCGACACCGGCCTCGAAAGCCTGGTGAGCGGGCGAGGTGTCCATCGTGATGG
>NZ_JAWRXD010000415.1:0-296 GCF_046535215.1 Priestia sp. SIMBA_032
GCGGTAGCAATTGCGAATCTAGAACTATACGAGAAAACAAATTTAATAGAAGAAGTGGCACGTAAAACAGAATATGTGGCGACGCAATTAGAAGAGCTCTTTGCATTTAAACATGTAGGGGATATTCGTCAGTGCGGATTAATGGTTGGTATTGAGCTTGTGAAGAATAAGGAAACGAAAGAAGCGTTTGGCTGGACAGAAAGAGTCGGTGTTCAAGTATGTAAACGCTCAAGAGAGCTGGGTATGATTTTACGACCGCTAGGTAACACGATTGTATTTATGCCACCACTTGCTTC
>NZ_JAWRXD010000416.1:0-296 GCF_046535215.1 Priestia sp. SIMBA_032
TCTTTTTTACTTTGTAGAAAGGTAGAGAATACCCAGTACATGACAACGAATACCACTACAGCTAAAATCGTAGCCACCTTATTCCCCTCTTTCTGTTGGGTTATAATTTGCAATCTTTTCTACACGGGTTGCTAAGAAAAAGACAATGAACATATTTACCGCTAACGCGATTTTCCCCATCATAGAACCTGCTAAAAATCCATATGCTTCTTTTGACATCAACATAATAACAATTGGCATGGCGATAACGATTAAGCAGTTCTGTACAAAAGCACGTTGTGCTTGCGACAAACTAG
>NZ_JAWRXD010000417.1:0-295 GCF_046535215.1 Priestia sp. SIMBA_032
CTGAACTTCCTCCCGATGGCCGGTGCCGGGACGATCACAGCGATCCTGGCGGCCATCGCGCTGGCCGCCGCGATCGCATTCTTCGTCCGGCAGCACCGGGCCGCCACACCGCTGTTCGACCTCACGATCGCCGCCCGGCCGACCTTCTGGGTCGCCGCATTCGGTGGCATCGTCGTCTTCGGCACCCTGATGGGTGCGATGTACATCGGCCAGCAGTACCTGCAGAACGTCCTGGAGTACTCCACTCTCGCGGCCGGCGCCTCGGTACTCCCGGCCGCGGCGTCGATGGTGATCG
>NZ_JAWRXD010000418.1:0-295 GCF_046535215.1 Priestia sp. SIMBA_032
CGAGGACGTCGCCGACGAGTTCGCCCGCAGGGTGACCGAGCGCGTCGGCGGGCTGAAGATCGGGCGCGGCACCGAGGACGGGGTGACCATCGGACCGCTGCTCAACGAGGGCGCGGTCGACAAGGCGGCTTCGCTGCTGCAGGATGCGGTCACGCGCGGCGCGTCCGTCCTGACCGGCGGTTCGCGGCTGGAGGGCTCCGGCACGTTCTTCGAGCCGACCGTGGTGACCGATGTGCGGCCCGGGAGCGAGATCCTCCGCGAGGAGATCTTCGGGCCGGTGCTGTCCATCATCCGG
>NZ_JAWRXD010000419.1:0-294 GCF_046535215.1 Priestia sp. SIMBA_032
GTCAGCATTGATTTCCATAGATTGGATAACGCCGTCTGGATCGATGATGAATGTACCACGAGCAGCAAGACCTTCTTCTTCCATTAAAACGTTGAAGTTTGTAGTGATTGTGCGAGTTGGGTCACCAATCATGATGTACTCGATTTTGCCGATAGTTTCTGAGCTATCATGCCATGCTTTGTGAGTGAAGTGAGTGTCTGTAGATACAGAGTATACTTCAACGCCTAAGTCTTTTAGAGTTGCATATTGGTTTTGTAAGTCTTCAAGTTCAGTTGGGCAAACGAATGTGAAGTC
>NZ_JAWRXD010000420.1:0-294 GCF_046535215.1 Priestia sp. SIMBA_032
GGATTTATCTCATATAAATCCCTTCTTTTTTAAAAATTTAAATACTTCATTTAATATACATAATATGATAATACCTAAAAACAAAATAAGATAAGAGTCTTCTCCTCTTATCTTTTCCTAATATTTATTAAAAATTCTATTAAACTACTCATTGAACACTAATAGCATCTAGGCTTGTCATGTTAAGGGTTCCAGCAGCATCCACCCAAATAAAAAATCTATTCTCTATACAAATAAAGACTCCTATTCCATCGATCTGATCTTCACCTGAAAAAACTTTAATTTTATCGCCTT
>NZ_JAWRXD010000421.1:0-294 GCF_046535215.1 Priestia sp. SIMBA_032
ATCCTGGCACACCACCGGGGCTTGTTCATGGCGTCGGGAGTGCACGAGACCGCTGTCGAGCGGGCATGAAAGGTGTTGCCGCCGAACATTCGCGAGATCGCGGTGTACCGCACGGCCTGGGTGGTCGGCTGCTCCTGGTGCATCGACTTCGGCACGATGCTGCAGAAGCACGACGACCTCGACATCGACCGGTTGCAGCAGATCGCCGACTACGAGACGTCGCCGGCCTACAGCGACGATGAGCGGGCCGCGATCGCCTACGCGGACGCGGTGACCGCGACGCCGCCCACGGTG
>NZ_JAWRXD010000422.1:0-294 GCF_046535215.1 Priestia sp. SIMBA_032
GACACAAGTTCGTGCCTGATGACGTCGTAGAATTTGCCTATCGCGATACGGCTTTGCCGCTTTTTGCCGGGCAAACCGTCTCACAGCCCTATATCGTCGCGGGCATGCTTGAGGCCGTGCAGTTGTCGCCAGGTGACCGGGTGCTTGACGTCGGAACGGGTTCCGGCTACGCAGCCGCAATCGCGGCGCGACTGGCGTTGCATGTCGACAGCGTCGAACGCTATGAGCCGCTCGCGCAGGCTGCGAAAAAGCGGCTCGCGGAACAGGGTTTCGCCAACATCGACGTGCATGCGG
>NZ_JAWRXD010000423.1:0-294 GCF_046535215.1 Priestia sp. SIMBA_032
GACCGGCCTCCTCTTCCTCGCGCCCTTCGGCCTCCTCTTTATCTTCGTCTTCATCATCCCAATCCTGTACTCGGCCTACATCAGCCTGTTCCAGAACAAGTTGATCGGCGGGCAATCCTTCGTCGGGTTGGACAACTACGTCCGGCTCTTCAAGGATCCACAGTTCTACGACGGTGCGATCCGCGTCGTGGTGTTCACGGCGATCCAGGTGCCGATCATGCTGGCGCTGTCGCTCTTCTTCGCGCTCGCACTCGACAGCGGCCGTGTCCGAGGATCGGTCGCCCTTCGGCTCCT
>NZ_JAWRXD010000424.1:0-293 GCF_046535215.1 Priestia sp. SIMBA_032
TCCAGTTGAGGTTCGTCCAGAACGCCGTACAACTTTAGGTCTTCGCTGGTTAGTAAACTATGCTCGTCTTCGTGGTGAAAAAACTATGGAAGAGCGTCTAGCTTACGAAATCTTAGATGCAGCTAACAACGCTGGTGCATCTGTTAAGAAACGTGAAGACACTCATAAAATGGCAGAAGCTAACAAAGCATTTGCTCATTACCGTTGGTAGGATTCAACGTAAAATAAATGTATGCATAAACCGCTTTATTTGTCGCTTATGGAAGTGTGGAGAGGGAGAATGCCTCTCCCTT
>NZ_JAWRXD010000425.1:0-293 GCF_046535215.1 Priestia sp. SIMBA_032
GACGCTCAGTTCAGCCACGTTCTTGAGTTGGCCGGTCAGCCAGGCGCCATTGTTGAGTTGCAGTTTGGCGGTGCTGCCCTCTTCAACCACCACGTCGCCCACCAGGAAACTGTTGTCGACGTTCATGTTGGCGGTGGAGTCGCCGGTGACTTCCAGGAGGTTGCCGTTGCCGCCGGTCAGGGTCGAGCCGTTGCGGACCTGGATATCAGCGTTTGTACTGCCATAGTCGTCCCCTTCCACCAACAGTGCGGCGGCGCTGCGCCATTCAACACTGGTACGGTCCAAGACCAGGG
>NZ_JAWRXD010000426.1:0-293 GCF_046535215.1 Priestia sp. SIMBA_032
CGCGCTCGGGTCTTCCCCAACCCCTATTACGGCGTCGGACTGGCTGTGCATCGTTACGTCTGCATGTGCAAGCAATGTGGACTCGTCGAGTTCGTCCCGAACACCCTCCTCGACCGGGATGACGCGGCGCCGGAAGAGCCACGCCGGACGTCCCGCCGCCGGCCGCACCGGCTCGCTCGCGTCCGGCGTCTCCCGCCGTGGGCCGCAGCGCACCGGGTCTCGTTGACCTTGGTGGCCGTCCTCGGAACCGCGTCCGCCGGGATGGTCGCCGCGGCCATCCTCCGCTAGCGCGG
>NZ_JAWRXD010000427.1:0-293 GCF_046535215.1 Priestia sp. SIMBA_032
GGCGCAGCGCCGACTCCGGCGACCACCACGTCGGCCGGGAGGCGCTCCCCCGTGGCGAGGACGACGAACTGCTCGCCACCCCCATCGACCCCGACCACCGTCGCGTCGTTGCGGAAGGCGACGCCGTTGTCGCGGTGCAGACGCTCGAACATGCCGCCGAGCTCGCGGCCGATCGCCTCGCGCAGCGGCACCTGCGCACGGCCGACGACGGTCACGTCGTTGCCGTAGCCGCGCGCCGCGGCCGCGACCTCCATCCCGATCCAGCCGGAACCGACCACGACCACGCGGCGGCC
>NZ_JAWRXD010000428.1:0-293 GCF_046535215.1 Priestia sp. SIMBA_032
ATGCATAAGATTTATTTAGTTGTAGATAAGGAAAATGAAAAAGGAGTACATGTTTATAAAAAAGTTGGGTTTATGATAGAAGGTGAGCTTATCGATGAGTTTTTCGTTGATGGTAACTATCATAATGCAATAAGAATGTGTATGTTCCAAAAGGCATACTTTGGCACAAAATAACCGATTGGAAGAGCTATAGATAAAATATTATCTGTAGCTTTTTTGTGATGTGAAAAACATTTTTTATTGTAAAACGATAAATAATTGTTGATTTTTAATAATTTCAGGCGTATTATGAT
>NZ_JAWRXD010000429.1:0-293 GCF_046535215.1 Priestia sp. SIMBA_032
TTCCAGACTGCGGAATGGGTCGGGCTCGGGCCGTGGGAGAACTATCCTGACCGCCAGGCGAGCGCCCTCGTAGGTCGCTGGACCAGCGAGATCGACGAACTCGCCGTACCGTATGTCCGGCCGCAGGAGAACGGGAGCCGAAGTGGGGTCACCCGGCTGGAGATCCTCGGCGAGCACGGGCGCGTGACGATGCTGACCGAAATTCCGCTTCACATGAACGTCAGCCGCCATTCGCCCGAACAACTAGAAGCCGTCGACCACTGGTGGAAACTTCCCCCGTCGCCAGCAACGGT
>NZ_JAWRXD010000430.1:0-292 GCF_046535215.1 Priestia sp. SIMBA_032
GGCTTTTAAGATGGACCGGCAAGTAAGAATGGTTGCCTTTTATGCGACAAACGAAAACGTAGGAAAAAGTACGTTAAGTATTGCGATGGCAAATGAGTTAGCTCATTTAGGGAAAAAGGTGCTTTATGTAGAAGCGGACCAAGTAAGGCCAAACTTCGCGGTTGGAACAGGTCTTAGCCATGAGAGTAAAAATATGCTAGGGCTTGTAAGAAAAGAAAATGAATACGATCTCTTGCAGTATATTTGCACAAAGCAAGATTTACTAGAGAAAAAAGTGAATCCAAGGTTGATG
>NZ_JAWRXD010000090.1:0-561 GCF_046535215.1 Priestia sp. SIMBA_032
AAAAAAGGTGTTTTTTTATTAATGACGGTAACTTCTTTACTGGTTTCTGGATGTCAACAAGAAGAAAAGGTTGATTCAAAATCAGGAGAAACTGGGGAGGTTAGTAGCCAGGAGACCAGTGATAATAGTGCTACTAAAACAAATCAAGATAGTAATAATGCTACAGACAACGAAACTGGAGAATCTTTAACTATAAAAGGTAGTGATCATGCAAGTGCTGTTCACAAAAATAGTAATCAGGAAAACGCAACTAATTCAAATACAGTCTCCGACGACGCTTTTGTTACTAAAGATACAGCAGCTCTAGTAATGGCTGATTACATAAATGGACTAACAACTGCAATTAATACAGGTCAATTCAGTAACGTTGGACATGTTTTAAAAGGTTCGTTATACAATGACCAACAATCATTAGTAAGCAACTTATATAAGAAGGGTATTAAAGAGAACTGGGTAGATTATTCTGTAGTGAATTTTACGAAATCAGGTAACTCTTCTGATGGGCCTCTTTATAACATACAAACTGTAGAGACTGTATCTGTTATACAACCAGATGGATCT
>NZ_JAWRXD010000022.1:0-59114 GCF_046535215.1 Priestia sp. SIMBA_032
CGAACACGGAAGTTAAGCTCTTTAGCGCCAATGGTAGTTGGGACTTTGTCCCTGTGAGAGTAGGACGTTGCCAGGCACCTGAAAAAGGACTAGCTATTTTAGCTAGTCCTTTTTTGTTTACAATTTATTTGTTTTATGAAAAAGTATAGTAAGAACAATAAAATTCACAATTTGCAGGTTTTGAAATAAATTTTAGTGGCAACGATAAAAGTAAAGAATAAACTTTAATAGTACATAGTTGAAAATTTTTTCATTTCCTTTTATATTTAAATTAAGGTCAAATATAGTCAAAGTCAGAAGGAGGGGGCAGCGTGCCAAATATCTCTGACATTATCGAACAGTATTTAAAACAAGTACTTGAATTAAGTGAAAGAGAAATTGTTGAAATAAGGCGCAGTGAGATTGCTGATAAATTTCAATGCGTTCCGTCGCAAATTAATTACGTTATCAATACCCGTTTTACAGTTGAAAGAGGTTATCTTGTAGAAAGTAAGCGAGGCGGCGGCGGCTTTATTCGTATTGCAAAAGTAAAAATGCATGATGCAGCGGATTTGTTTCAGCAAGTAATTGAGATGATTCAAAATGAAATTTCACAAGTAAGTGCTGAAAATGTCATTATTAGGTTAGTTGAAGAAAAAGTCATCACAGAACGAGAAGCAAAAATCATGTTGAGCGTTATCAATCGTTCAGTTATTAATATTGAACTTCCTTATCGTGATGAGCTAAGAGCTAATCTTTTAAAAGCAATGCTTAATTCATTACGCTACCGATAAGCTCATGATCTATTTTATTTAGAACAGGGAGTGATGACAGGATGATTTGTCAGCAGTGTGAAACGAGACCTGCAACTCTTCACTTCACAAAAATTATTAATGGTGAAAAGACGGAGATGCATGTATGTGAACAATGCGCTTCAGAAAATGGAGATGCATTTTCTTTTTCAAATCAGCAAGGTTTTTCAATCAATAACTTACTAGCTGGCCTACTTAACCTAGACCCAGCAGTAGCTGAAAATTATAAGCAACAAAGTCAGGAGGTTCTTTCTTGTCCTACTTGTGGCATGACATATCAAAAATTTGCTAAAATCGGCAGGTTTGGATGTGCAGATTGCTACAAAACATTTGAGCGACCTCTTATTCCTTTCTTGAAGAGGCTGCATGGAGGTAATTATCTGCATCATGGAAAAATACCAGCAAGAATTGCAAGTAATCTTCATTTAAAAAAGGAATTACAGGCATTAAGATTGAACTTAAAAGAGTATATCGAAAAAGAGGAGTTTGAGAAAGCAGCTGAACTCCGAGATCACATTCGATTACTAGAAAAGAAGATGAACGAATCGAGAGAGGAGGAAGCGTAATTCATGTCCCAGGATTTGTTCTTTTCCCAGCCTGTTAGCTCTTGGATGCGTCAAGAAGCTTCGAATTCAGATATTGTTCTAAGCAGTCGAATCAGGCTGGCTCGAAATTTAACTCATTATCTTTTTCCAACTCTCTTTTCTAAAGAACAAGCAGTTGAAGTGGTTCGAGTATTCGAGCAAGTTTTTCAAAAAAGCGAAAACACCAATCAGTGGAATTTGCATTTACTAAAGATGAACGAATTACAGCCTCTTCAAAAGCAAGTGTTGGTTGAAAAGCACCTTATCAGTCCTAACTTGGCTGAAGGAGATAACAACGGAGCTTGTTTTTTATCAGAAAAAGAAGATTTGAGTATTATGGTTAATGAAGAAGATCATTTACGCATACAATGTTTATTTCCAGGCCTTCAATTATCTGAAGCTTTAAGCACAGCGAATAAAGTAGATAATTGGATTGAGAAATACGTAGATTATGCGTTTGATGAAAATAGAGGGTATTTAACCAGCTGTCCCACAAATGTGGGTACTGGGCTACGTGCATCTGTGATGATGCATCTGCCGGCTTTAGTGATGACCCGTCAAATTCATCGTATTATTCCCGCTATTAACCAGCTGGGCTTAGTGGTGAGAGGAATTTATGGAGAAGGTAGCGAAGCTTTAGGGAATATCTTTCAAATTTCTAATCAGATAACCTTAGGGAAATCTGAAGAAGATATTGTGGCAGATTTAAATAGTGTCGTACAGCAGTTAATTACACAAGAGCACTCTGCAAGAGACGCGCTGTTTAAAACATCTCATGTAGAGTTAGAAGATCGAGTTTATCGTTCATATGGAGTATTGGCCAATAGCCGTATTATTGAGTCAAAAGAAGCTTCACAATGTTTATCAGATGTTCGATTAGGAATCGATTTAGGGTATATAAAAGGACTGAGTCAAAATATATTGAATGAACTTATCATTATGACGCAGCCAGGCTTTTTACAAAAGTATTCGGGAGGGCCCCTAAAGCCTCAAGAACGTGACATTAAAAGAGCCACCTTAATTCGAGAACGTCTCACTATAAATAAAAACATAAATTAAACGTGGAGGGTGACGATTATATGATGTTTGGTAGATTTACAGAGCGCGCACAAAAAGTATTAGCTTTAGCACAGGAAGAAGCACTACGCCTAGGTCACAACAACATTGGAACGGAGCACATTTTATTAGGTATCGTTCGTGAAGGTGAAGGAATTGCAGCAAAAGCTCTTTCTGCTCTAGGCCTAAGCACTGAAAAAATTCAAAAAGAAGTGGAAGCATTAATTGGCAGAGGCCAAGAATTAACGCAGACCATTCATTATACACCTCGAGCGAAAAAAGTAATTGAACTTTCAATGGATGAAGCCCGAAAGCTTGGTCATTCTTATGTAGGAACAGAACATATCTTACTAGGCTTAATTCGTGAAGGTGAAGGCGTTGCAGCACGCGTTTTAAATAATCTAGGTGTCAGCCTAAATAAGGCTCGTCAGCAAGTACTTCATTTATTAGGTAGCAATGAAGCTGCTTCAAGCCATCAAGGCGGAGGCTCTTCAAATGCCAATACACCTACCCTAGACAGCTTAGCACGCGATTTAACAGTGGTAGCGCGCGAAGGAAGTCTAGATCCTGTTATCGGACGTGGGAAAGAAATTCAGCGTGTTATTGAAGTGTTAAGCCGACGTACAAAAAACAATCCTGTATTAATTGGGGAGCCGGGTGTCGGTAAAACGGCAATCGCTGAAGGTTTGGCTCAGCAAATCGTCAACAATGAAGTTCCAGAAATTTTACGTGACAAACGCGTTATGACTTTGGATATGGGAACAGTCGTTGCTGGTACAAAATACCGCGGAGAATTTGAAGACCGCCTGAAGAAAGTAATGGATGAAATTCGTCAAGCAGGTAATATTATTCTCTTTATCGATGAGTTACACACATTAATTGGCGCAGGTGGCGCAGAAGGTGCGATCGATGCCTCTAATATTTTAAAACCGTCTCTTGCTCGTGGAGAACTTCAGTGTATCGGTGCTACGACTTTAGATGAGTACAGAAAATACATTGAAAAAGATGCAGCGTTAGAGCGTCGCTTCCAGCCGATTCAAGTGGATGAACCAACGTTGGAAGAGTCTATTCAAATCTTAAAAGGGCTTCGTGACCGTTATGAAGCGCATCACCGAGTATCTATTTCTGATGAGGCAATCGAGCAAGCGGTGAAACTATCAGATCGCTACATTTCAGATCGTTTCTTACCGGATAAAGCAATCGATTTAATTGATGAAGCTGGTTCAAAAGTGCGTTTACGTTCATTTACAACGCCGCCAAATTTAAAGGAATTAGAGCAAAAATTAGAATCAGTACGCAATGAAAAAGATGCGTCTGTTCAAAGTCAAGAGTTTGAAAAAGCAGCATCTTTACGCGATACAGAACAACGCCTACGCGAAGAATTAGAAGACACAAAGAAAATTTGGAAAGAGCAGCAAGGTAAAGAAAACTCAGCTGTAACCGTAGAAGATATTGCGATGGTGGTATCTAGCTGGACGGGTGTACCGGTCTCTAAACTGGCACAGGAAGAGACAGAAAGACTGCTGAACATGGAAGAGATTCTTCACTCTCGTGTAATCGGCCAAGAAGAAGCGGTAAAAGCCGTTGCAAAAGCTGTGCGCCGTGCTAGAGCAGGCTTGAAAGATCCAAAACGTCCAATTGGTTCATTCATTTTCTTAGGACCAACAGGGGTTGGTAAAACAGAGCTTGCACGCGCATTAGCGGAGTCAATCTTCGGCGATGAAGATGCAATGATTCGTATCGATATGTCTGAGTACATGGAGAAACATTCTACTTCACGCTTAGTAGGTTCACCTCCAGGATATGTTGGATACGAAGAAGGCGGCCAGTTAACGGAAAAAGTAAGAAGAAAACCTTACTCAGTTGTTCTTTTAGACGAAATTGAAAAAGCACATCCGGATGTATTTAATATTTTATTACAAGTGTTAGAAGATGGACGCTTAACAGATTCAAAAGGCCGTACAGTTGATTTCCGTAATACGATTTTAATTATGACATCAAACGTAGGTGCGGATACATTAAAACGAAGCAAGCACTTAGGGTTCACAGTAGAAGCAGAAGGGCAAGACTACAAAGATATGAAAGGAAAAGTAATGGCGGAAATGAAGCGCGCATTCCGTCCGGAGTTCCTAAACCGTATCGATGAAATTATCGTCTTCCATTCATTAGAGAAACCTCACTTAGCTGAAATCGTTAAATTAATGGCGGATCAGTTAACAAAACGCTTAAAAGAGCAAGAAATTGATCTTGAATTAACAAAAGAAGCAATTGATAAGATTGCAGAGGAAGGTTTTGACCCAGAATACGGTGCTCGTCCACTTCGTAGAGCAATTCAAAAACATATTGAAGACCGTTTATCTGAAGAGCTGCTAAAAGGGGTTGTTCAAAAAGGTCAGAAAGTGACGCTAGATGTAGACAAAGGAGAATTTGTTGTTAAATCCTCCGCTCCAAGCAGCATCAGCTAAATTTACTCAAACCAAGACGAGGCATACGAAAAAACACGTATGCCTCCCTTTTTATTTTAGCTTAGGAAATAGTGTACAATAGAGATAGAAATCGATTGAATGAACGGAGAGATTGATAACATAATGGCGAAACGAAAAACAAAATTTGCATGTCAGCATTGCGGATATGAATCAGCAAAATGGATGGGGAAATGTCCCGGATGCGGAAGCTGGAATTCGATGGTAGAAGAAATGGAAGAAACGAAATCATCACGCCGAGGAGCTTTTTCCGGAGCTACTGCTTCTAAAGTTCAAAAACCTCAGTCAATTACAGCGATTGAATCTACAACAGAACCACGAATTTTCACACCTTCTGCAGAGTTAAATCGTGTATTAGGAGGAGGTATTGTCAGAGGGTCACTCGTTTTAATAGGGGGAGATCCGGGTATCGGAAAGTCTACTTTACTTTTGCAAACCTCCGCGCAGTTAGCAATGAAACAAAATAAAGTACTATATATTTCGGGAGAGGAATCAACGAAACAAACGAAGTTAAGAGCGGACAGGCTAGGTGTAAAAGCTGAAGAACTTTATGTTCACGCAGAAACAAACTTAGAATTAATACTAGAGGCCATCTCAAGCATGCAGCCTGATTTTGTGGTTATTGATTCAATTCAAACCATTTACCATGCTGATGTGACATCAGCGCCAGGAAGCGTCTCACAGGTGCGAGAGTGTACGGCTGAACTAATGCGTGTTGCTAAAACGAATGGAATTGCCATCTTTATTGTGGGTCATGTAACGAAAGAAGGGGCCATTGCAGGTCCAAGACTTCTTGAACATATGGTGGATACGGTTCTTTACTTTGAAGGAGAGCGTCATCATACTTATCGTATATTAAGAGCGGTTAAGAACCGATTTGGATCTACAAATGAAATGGGCATTTTTGAAATGAAAGAAAGCGGGCTAGAAGAAGTATTGAATCCATCTGAAATCTTTCTAGAAGAACGGTCTCAGGGAGCAGCAGGGTCGGTTGTTGTCGCTTCGATGGAGGGGACAAGACCCGTATTAGTAGAGCTGCAGGCGCTAATCAGTCCAACGAGCTTTGGAAACCCTAGAAGAATGGCGACAGGAGTAGATCATAATCGCGTTTCGCTTATCATGGCTGTCTTAGAAAAGCGTGTAGGAATGCTGCTGCAGAATCAAGATGCTTATTTAAAAGTAGCAGGTGGAGTGAAATTAGATGAACCAGCAATCGATTTAGCTGTAGCCGTTAGCATTGCTTCAAGCTTCAGAGATGCTGCTTCTAGCGCTACAGATGTTATTGTAGGAGAGGTAGGATTAACAGGTGAAGTACGCCGAGTGTCTAGAATTGAACAGCGCGTTCAAGAAGCGGTAAAATTAGGGTTCCAACGAATTATTATCCCGGAGAAAAATTTAGGAGGATGGAAAGTCCCAGATGGTATTGATGTGATTGGGGTATCAACAGTAGCGGAGGCTCTGCAATATACATTAGGAGGATAAGCAGTGGAAGGAGAAAAAACAACAGTTAGTCAAAAACAAATATCAGAAATTCTGCAGTTTGTAGCACCAGGAACCCCTATTCGTGACGGTATCGATAACGTCTTGCGGGCAAAGACGGGCGGCTTAATTGTTATGGGCTACAATGAACAAGTCAAAAAGATGGTAGATGGAGGATTTTCGATTAATTGTGCGTTTACACCTGCGCATTTATACGAGTTAGCCAAAATGGATGGAGCGCTTATTTTAAACGACAGCGGAAGCAAGATATTATTTGCTAATGCTCAGCTCATGCCAGATCCCTCTACTCCTTCTTCACAGACAGGAATGCGTCACCGTACAGCCGAGCGCGTAGCTAAGCAGTCAGGTGTATTGGTGATAGCCATTTCACAAAGACGAAATGTGATTACGCTTTACAAAGGGTCTCTGCAGTATGTATTGAAAGACATTAGCGTTATTTTAGCAAAAGCCAATCAAGCGCTTGGAACCCTTGAAAAGTACAAGGCGGTATTAGACGAATCGATTACAAGTCTCAGTGCATTAGAGTTTGAAGAGCAAGTAACTCATACAGATGTGCTGCAGTCGCTTCATCGTATAGAAATGGTTCTGCGTATTAAAAATGAAATTTTGAGCTATATTAGCGAGTTAGGAACAGAAGGAAGACTAATCCGTCTCCAAATGAATGAACTGCTTTCTCACTTAGAGGAAGAAGCAACTTTATTAATCAAAGATTATATGTATGACCTCAGCTTTGACCCTTACCGAGTAATTGAACGCATGCAGCAGCCGTCAAATAATGTTCTTCTCGATGACCAAACGCTCCTTCGCTTAATGGGATATCCTATGTATACAAGCTTTGAAGACAGCGTTATTCCTAGAGGGTATCGAATGCTTCATAAAATTCCAAGACTTCCATCGATTATTATTGAAAATCTCATTGATGAATTAGGGGATTTAAAAACGATAGCAGATGCGTCAGTAGAAGAATTGGATGAGGTAGAAGGCATCGGTGAAATTCGAGCACGGAAAATTAGAGAAGGCCTAAAAAGACTAAAAGAGCAGCATCTTACAAACCGTCAGCTATAGGATATTAATTGACATTAAATGTTTGATTCATTAAGATATTGTGAAAATACAAAAAAAGTGACAGTTTGTTTACAAATTCTGTTTTTTGGTTAAATAACAGGTTTCAATCACTGTAAACTGTTTATAATGATAAAGGGAGGTGAAGGCGTGTTAAAACGTTTTGTACAGTTATTTTTTATTATTACAGGTGGTACATTGGGCGTCTTTTTTATACCTGAACTTATTCAATTATTAAATCTGCAAGATGTAGCATTTCTAGAAAAACCTTACGTCGATGCAATACTGGGAGCTATTTTGTTTTTCCTTGTCACGTTTTGGATTGTTGATTATATAGTTGAATTAATTCGCCGAGTGGAAGAGGCGTTACTGAAGGCGCCTGTAACGGATGTACTTTTTGGTAGCTTAGGATTGATTTTAGGGCTTATTGTAGCCTACTTGGTCGGAGCTTTTTTAGGAAGAATTCAACTTCAAGTAGTAAGTACCATTTTACCAATCTTTCTAAGTATTCTTTTAGGTTACTTAGGGTTTCAAGTCGGCTTTAAAAAACGTGATGAGCTTGTGAACGTGTTTTCGATGCCATCTCGAATTGGGAAGAAAAAAGGGCAAGAAGAAGAAGCAGATAATGAAGAATCACTAAAGTCTCTTAAAATTTTAGATACAAGCGTTATTATTGACGGCCGTATCGCAGATATTTGTCAAACAGGATTTTTAGACGGAACGATTGTTATTCCGCGCTTTGTGCTTGAGGAACTTCAGCATATTGCTGATTCGTCGGATGTTTTAAAACGAAACAGAGGTAGACGAGGTCTAGATATTCTAAACCGTATTCAAAAGGAACTGGCAATGAAGGTAGAAATTTATGAAGGCGATTTCGAAGACATTCAAGAAGTGGACAGTAAGCTGGTCAAATTGGCAAAGTTGACTTCCGGATTGGTCGTTACAAACGATTTTAATTTAAATAAAGTATGTGAACTTCAAAATGTCGGCGTCTTAAATATTAATGACTTAGCAAATGCGGTCAAGCCAATTGTGCTTCCGGGAGAAGAAATGAACGTGCTGGTTATAAAAGACGGTAAAGAGCATAATCAAGGTATTGCCTATCTTGATGACGGTACAATGATCGTGGTAGAAGAAGGAAGAAATTACATTGGAAAGCAAATTGATGTACTGGTGACGAGCGTACTCCAAACCTCAGCAGGCCGTATGATTTTTGCGAAACCCAAGTTATTAGAAAAAGCACTGTGACGTAACAGGTAAAGGGAGTATACCTATGAAGTATGAAATTATCGTTTTAGCTGCAGGGCAGGGGAAGCGAATGAAAGCGGGGCGGAACAAACAATTTTTAACTATTCAAAACGTTCCGCTTATCATTCATACGCTGCAAAAATTCGAACAAGATCCTTGGTGCAGTGGAATTGTGCTAGTCGTAAACGAAAAAGAAGTGGCGATCTTTGAAGAGTTATTAACCGAATATCCAATTCAAAAGGTTCAATCATTGACAGTTGGAGGCGATGAACGTCAACATAGCGTTTATAACGGCCTTAAAAGTTTAAAGCAGGCTCAGATGGTATTAATTCATGATGGCGCTCGTCCATTTGTTCAACAAAACACAATCCATGAGTTAGTAGAAAAAGCTGCTAGTGATAAGGCTGCTGTGCTGGCTGTTCCAGTAAAAGACACAATTAAGCGTGTGGAACAGGGTACTGTCATTGAAACAGTTGAGCGCTCTAGCTTGTGGGCTATTCAAACGCCGCAGGCTTTTCTTTTTGATGTAGTAATGGATGCACACGAAAAAGCAAAAACAAATGAATACTTAGGCACCGATGATGCAAGCTTAGTAGAAAAAGCGGGGCAAAAAGTATCGATTGTAGAGGGAAATTACGATAATATAAAACTAACAACACCAGAAGATTTGTTATATGCAGAAGCTATATTAACAAAGCTAAACACAGCTAAAGGAGTGAAAAAATGAACATTCGAGTAGGACAAGGTTTCGACGTACATGAATTTGCAGAAGGAAGACCTTTAATCATCGGCGGTTTAGAAATTCCGTATGAAAAAGGATTATTAGGCCATTCAGATGCAGATGTGCTGTTACATACAATCGCAGATGCCTTATTAGGAGCGGCGGCTAAAGGAGATATCGGAAAGCATTTTCCAGATACAGACCCTGAATTTAAAGATGCTGATTCAGCAAAGCTTCTTCAACATGTATGGAAACTATTAAAAGATGAAGGCTATGAATTAAGCAATGTAGATTGCACGATTATTGCGCAAAAACCTAAAATGGCTCCTTACATTGAACCAATGAGAGAGCGTATTGCGCAGCTGTTAGAAGCAAGCATTTCTCAAATTAACGTCAAGGCAACAACAACAGAAAAGTTAGGTTTTACGGGACGCGAAGAAGGAATTGCTGCCCAAGCAGCCGTTTTAGTTTATCAAAAATAAAAACAGTTGACTTTGACAGATACCTATTTGGTGATAAAATTAGAACATGTCTAAAACATATAAATACATACTATAAGTAATATTAAATTGGAGGTCATCTTAGTTATGTCAAGCGAAGTAAGAGTTCGTTATGCCCCGAGTCCAACTGGACATCTTCATATAGGGAATGCAAGAACAGCACTATTTAATTATTTATTTGCACGAAATCAAAACGGTAAATTTATTATCCGTATTGAAGATACAGATCAAAAGCGTAATATCGAAGGCGGAGAAGAAAGTCAGCTGCGCTATTTAAAATGGTTAGGTATTGAATGGGATGAGAGTATCGACGTAGGCGGCGAGTACGGTCCTTATCGCCAGTCTGAACGTACGGAAATCTATCAAAAATATACGGAAGAACTTCTTGAAAAAGGATTAGCTTATCACTGTTACTGTACGTCAGAGGAGCTTGAAAAAGAGCGTGAAGAACAGCAGGCGAACAGTCAAATGCCTCGCTACTCAGGTAAATGCCGCAACTTAACAGCTGAACAGCGTGCTGAACTAGAAGCAGAAGGTCGTGAGCCAAGCATTCGCTTCCGTGTTCCTAGCAACACAGAAATTAAGTGGAATGATATAGTTAAAGATGAAGTATCATTTGAGTCTGAAGGCATTGGTGATTTCGTTATTGTGAAAAAAGACGGTACACCAACATATAACTACGCTGTAGCCATTGATGATTATCTAATGAAGATGACACATGTTCTACGTGGAGATGATCATATTTCCAATACACCGAAGCAAATTCTTGTGTATGAAGCTTTAGGCTGGAGGCCTCCTGTATTTGGTCATATGACGTTAATCGTAAATGAAAATCGTCGCAAGCTAAGTAAACGTGATGAGTCAATCATTCAGTTTATTGAGCAATATAAAGAATTAGGCTACTTGCCAGAAGCACTGTTTAATTTTATTACAATGCTTGGCTGGTCACCTGTGGGAGAAGAAGAAATCTTCTCTAAAGAACAGTTTATTGAAATTTTTGATCCAGCTCGTTTATCAAAATCTCCAGCACTATTTGATACAAGCAAATTACGTTGGATGAACAACCAATACATGAAACAATTGGATTTAGACGAGGTAGTAGCTTTATCAGTTCCTCACTTAGTGAAAGCTGGAAAAGTTGAAGAAACGCGCGATGCAGAAACAGAACAATGGGTACGTGACTTAATCGCTCTATACCAAGAACAAATGAGCTTTGGCGCTGAGATTGTTGAATTGACTGAAATGTTCTTTAAGAAAGAAATTGATTACAGTGAAGAAGCAAAAGCAGTACTTGCTGAAGAGCAAGTACCGGAAGTGTTAAAAGCATTTGCTGAAGAGATTTCTTCCTTAGAAGAATTCAGCGCTGATGAAATTAAGGCAGCAACAAAGGCTGTACAAAAAGCAACAGGTCAAAAAGGTAAAAAACTATTTATGCCAATTCGTGTAGCAACAACAGGGGAAACACACGGCCCTGAGCTTCCAAAAGCTATTTCTCTTTTAGGGAAAGAAACAGTTTTAGCTCGTCTAGAAAGCATTTATAGTTAACAAATTTCTATTTTGCCCATATGATAAAATAATCAAATATGGATATCGTTGAGAAGGAAGAGTAGGCAAGTTCATTGCATATCAGAGAGGGTTATCACCGGCTGAAAGTAACCTATGACAAAACTTGTTGAAGTGCGCCTTTGAGTCTTTTGTTGAATGCTACTAAGTAAGTAGGCAAAAGCGGGTACTTTCACGTTATGAGAGAAGAGTTGGGATTGTTTGTTGATCCAAACAGAGTGGAACCGCGTATATACGTCTCTGTGTCATTTGACATAGAGGCGTTTTTTAATACAATCAATGAGTAGATAGAGGAATAGCGGAATTGGGGTGAGATGATGCTAAAGTTGTTAAAGGAAGACATTGAAGCCATATTTGAACAAGATCCTGCAGCAAGAAGTTATATTGAAGTGATATTAACCTATTCGGGGTTGCATGCTATTTGGGCACATAGATTAGCTCACGGGCTTTTTAAAAGAAAGTGGTTTTTTCTGGCGCGTGTAATCTCACAAATTAGCCGATTCTTCACAGGGATTGAAATCCATCCGGGTGCGAAAATTGGCCGCCGCTTTTTTATTGACCACGGAATGGGAATTGTTATTGGGGAAACGTGCGAAATTGGAGATAATGTAACAGTATATCAAGGAGTAACACTCGGAGGAACAGGGAAAGAAAAAGGAAAGCGTCACCCGACGATTGAAGACAATGTCTTAATTGCAACAGGTGCTAAAGTGCTAGGGTCGATTACGATTCATGCGCACTCCAAAATTGGAGCAGGCTCAGTTGTGTTAAATGACGTCCCAGAAAACTCAACGGTTGTTGGTATCCCTGGCCGAGTCGTCATTCAAAATGGCGTCCGGATTCCAAAAGATTTGAATCATCAAGATTTGCCAGATCCAGATGCAGAGCGTTTCAAACAGCTAGAGAAAGAAATTTTACACCTGCAAAATCAATTAAAGGAATTAAAAGAAGGGAAGATTCACCATGGCAATTAAGCTATATAACACGTTAACACGTCAAAAAGAGACGTTTGTACCGCTGGAAGAAAACAAAGTCAAAATGTACGTGTGCGGACCGACCGTGTATAACTATATTCATATTGGAAATGCGCGTCCTGCGATCGTATTTGATACGGTGCGCCGCTATTTAGAATTTAGAGGCTACGACGTGGAGTATGTCTCAAACTTCACAGATGTGGATGATAAATTAATTAAGGCAGCAAAAGAGTTAGGAGAAGATGTTCCAACGATCGCAAACCGCTTTATCGATGCCTACTTTGAAGATACGTCAGCTCTTGGATGCAAGCATGCCGATGTGCATCCACGCGTAACTGAAAATATGGATATCATTATTGAGTTCATTGATGAACTAGTGAAAAAAGGCTATGCGTATGAGTCAGAGGGAGATGTATACTATCGTACGCGTAAGTTTGAAGGGTATGGAAAATTATCACATCAATCCATTGATGAATTGCAATCTGGTGCTCGTATCGAAGTTGGAGAAAAGAAAGAAGACCCATTAGACTTTACTCTTTGGAAAGCAACCAAAGATGGAGAGATTGCATGGGATAGCCCTTGGGGTCAAGGAAGACCGGGCTGGCATATCGAGTGCTCAGCGATGGCACGCAAGTATTTAGGTGATACAATTGATATCCACGCAGGCGGTCAGGATTTAGCTTTCCCTCATCACGAAAATGAAATTGCCCAATCAGAAGCGCTCACTGGGAAATCGTTTGCGAAATACTGGCTTCATAACGGATATATCAATATTGATAATGAAAAGATGTCTAAATCACTAGGGAATTTCGTGTTAGTTCATGACATTATTAAAAAGCATGATCCTTCCCTACTTCGATTCTTTATTTTATCTGTTCACTATCGTCACCCAATTAACTATAACGAAGAAATTTTAGAGAATACGCGCAAAGGGTTTGAGCGTCTGCAAACAGCTTACGGCAACTTAACTCACCGTCTAGAAGCAGCAACAAATCTTCAAGAAGATGCTTCAGAATGGTTCGAAAAGCTAAAAGAGCTTCGCGAAACCTTTGTTGAAGAGATGGATGATGACTTTAATACGGCAAATGCCATTTCTGTTCTGTTCGAGCTAGCAAAGCAAGCTAACTTGTATTTATTAGAACAAACAACGTCTACAGATGTAATTGAAGCCTTTATTAAAGAGTTTAAAGAATTAGGTGCTGCAATAGGTATTACGTTTGGAGAAGCTGAACTTCTAGACGAAGAAATTGATCAATTGATCCAAGATCGTATTCAAGCTCGTAAAGATCGTAATTTCCAATTAGCAGATCAAATTCGAGATGAATTAAAGGCTAAAAATATTATTTTAGAAGATACGGCACAAGGAACAAGATGGAAAAGAGGATAATAGTGTTATGAGCAGCAGTAAATTAGATGTAAAACAGCTAAATAGCTTAGCTCTTGCTTATATGGGTGATGCGGTGTTTGATTTACATGTTCGCCGCCACCTGCTGGTGTTAGGGACAGTGCGCCCTAACCAGCTTCATAATAAAGCTAAAAAATACGTATCAGCAAAAGCACAAGCGCAAATCGTATATTATTTTAAAAATGAAAACTTTTTTACTGAAGAAGAAGAAGGTGTACTGCGCCGAGGACGCAATGCAAAGTCCGGTACAGTCCCTAAAAACACAGATGTGCAAACGTATCGCTACAGTACGGCATTTGAAGCGGTCGTAGGCTATTTGTATCTTTTAGGTGAAGAAGAAAGAATGATGGAACTTATTACTAAAGCTATCTCTTTCGTCGATGAAGGAGAGGGAGGAATGAATCATGGAACATGAATTTATCATTGGACGTAATCCGGTCCTAGAAGCCCTAAAGTCTGGGCGTGACATTAACAAACTATGGATTGCCGAAGGATCGCAAGGCGGTTCTATGGGGCAAATCACGCAGTTAGCAAAACGTAATGGTGTATTGGTGCAGTTTGTGCCGAAAAAGAAAATTGAGCAAATGGTTGACGGTATTCATCAAGGAGTAGCTGCACAAGTTGCTGCTTATCAGTATGCAGAGTTAGATGATTTATTTAACTTAGCGGAAAAACGTAATGAAAGTCCGTTTTTTCTTCTGTTAGATGAACTTGAAGATCCCCATAATTTAGGTTCTATTATGCGAACAGCCGATGCCGTTGGCGCACACGGTATTATTATTCCAAAGCGCCGTTCAGTTGGATTAACGGCCACTGTAGCAAAGGCGTCTACAGGAGCGATTGAACATATTCCTGTAGCAAGGGTAACAAACCTATCAAGGACGATTGATGAATTAAAAGATCGAGGCGTATGGATTGTTGGAACGGATGCGAAAGAAAGTGACGATTACCGCAACTTAGATGGAGGTATGCCGCTTACGTTAGTGATTGGAAGCGAAGGAAAAGGCATGAGTCGTTTGATTCGTGAAAAATGCGACTTCCTTGTACAGCTTCCAATGGTTGGGCATGTTACATCGTTAAATGCATCTGTAGCAGCTAGTCTTCTCATGTATGAGGTTTACCGAAAACGCCATCCTCTAGGTGAATAAGAATGGATATTCTACTGGTGGATGGTTATAACATGATAGGTGCGTGGCCCGACCTAAGAAAGCTTAGAGATAATGATTTAGCGGGTGCTCGAGACCTGTTAATTGAAAAGATGGCAGAGTATCAAGCATATATGGGGTATCGTGTCATTATTGTCTTCGATGCTCATATGGTCGAAGGAATTGAAAAGAAGGCAAAAAATCATAAGGTTGACGTTGTATTTACAAGAGAAAATGAAACAGCGGATGAGTACATTGAAAAGCTGGCTCAAGAGCTAAACAATGTAAAGACACAGATTCATGTTGCTACATCTGATTTTACGGAGCAGTGGGCAATCTTTGGACAAGGTGCGCTTAGAATTTCTGCTCGAGAATTGTACAACGAAATTGAGCAAATTGAGAAACATATTAATCTTGATGTGAAGTCTATTCAAAATCAAAAGCCAGCGGCACGCATTCAACTTTCCAATCAAGTAGCCGAAATTTTCGAAAAATGGCGTCGGGGACAGCGGTGAGGTTATTGACGGTACGGAATTAGCTACTGTATAATATTTCTATCTACTGTGCGGTCGGGGGGATCGATATGGGCGATAATTATGGGAGAAAACTGCATGCTCATTTCGAACAACAAGAGGATGAAACAGTTGTCGATCTTGTGCATAAAGGCGATATTGACGCATTAGAGTATTTGATTCATAAATACAAAAACTTTGTGCGAGCAAAGGCGCGGTCGTATTTTTTAATTGGGGCAGACCGTGAAGATATTGTACAAGAAGGTATGATAGGGTTATACAAGGCAATTAGAGATTTTAGAGAAGATAAGCTAACTTCGTTTAAAGCTTTTGCTGAACTTTGCATTACCAGGCAAATTATTACCGCTATTAAAACCGCAACAAGGCAAAAACATATTCCATTAAACTCTTATGTATCATTGGACAAGCCAATATATGATGAAGAGTCCGACCGAACCTTAATGGACGTTATTTCGGGGACAAAAGTAGCAAATCCAGAAGAGTTGCTCATTAATCGAGAGAAGTTTGATGATATTGAATTAAAGATGGCTGAACTGTTAAGTGATCTTGAGCGAAAAGTTCTCGTTCTTTATTTAGATGGTCAATCTTATCAAGAGATTTCAGAAGAGTTAAACCGCCACGTCAAATCCATCGATAATGCACTTCAGCGTGTGAAGAGGAAATTAGAGCGCTACCTCGAAATTCGTGAAATCACAATGTAGCCTTCTATCCTCATATTGACATGCTAAGAAAGTCTGTGATACTTTTTTATAGACATTATCACTCTATAGGTGGTTGACATTATGCGTAAAAAAGTTGTACTTGCGTGTGTGCAATGCGCTAGTCGTAACTATACGACTATGAAAAACACACAGCAAAACGAAGAGCGTTTAGAAATGAAGAAGTTTTGCAAAACGTGTAACGCACATACGATTCATCGTGAAACAAAGTAGATCAATAATCTGCACAGACTAATACCCCTTTTAATTTATTGGAGGTTACAAACATGAACCGTGTAGGAAATTTCTTGCGTGATGTTGGGCGTGAGATGAAGAAGGTAAGTTGGCCTAAAAAAAATGAGCTAACTCGTTATACAATTACTGTTATTTCTACAGTTGTATTTATGACACTCTTTTTTGTAGTAGTTGATTACGGAATTTCGTCACTTATTCGTTTAATCCCTTGAATAAATTGACTTAAATCATGGTATAATAAAGCTAAATTATGTTTTTTTCAGAAAAGCCCGGAGACGGGTTTTTTAATTTGCTTTAAGAATGATTGTGCTAGGAGTCAACTATTTTCCTAGTGCGTTGTCTGTGCAATAGATTAGGACATCTTATTTTATAGTGAGCTGGGAGGGAAGGACGTATAGTCCTCAGAAATGGAGAAAAATTGGTATGTAGTCCATACTTATTCTGGATATGAAAATAAAGTAAAAACAAATTTAGAAAAGCGCGTAGAAACAATGGGTATGCAAGATAAAATTTTCCGCGTTGTTGTTCCTGAAGAAGAAGAAAGAGAAATTAAGAATAACAAAGAAAAGATTACAAAGAAAAAAGTATTTCCAGGGTACGTGTTAGTTGAAATCATTATGACGGATGATTCGTGGTATGTAGTTCGTAATACACCTGGCGTTACGGGCTTTGTAGGTTCAGCAGGTTCTGGATCAAAGCCAACTGCTCTTCTACCAGAAGAAGTAGAAATGATCTTAAAACAAATGGGCATGGACGAGCAGCATGCTGACTTTGACTTTGAACTAAAAGAAACAGTATTGGTTCAAGAAGGTCCGTTTGCAAACTTCGAAGGTACCATTGAAGAAATCGATACAGATAAACGTAAAGTTAAGGTTCATGTCGATATGTTCGGAAGACAAACGCCAGTAGAGCTAGACTTTACACAAATTGAAAAAATATAATCTGTAAGACCTTGCAATTCATGAAGTTTAATGTTAATATTTCATAAGTCAGTATGTCTCAAAACTAGAGACTAAAACAACTATTTCTTTATTTTATATATAAAGAACATTGAGTGGGAGGGCATCGCCCTATTACCACATCACGGACTTAAGGAGGTGTGTCTCGTGGCTAAAAAAGTAATTAAACTTGTTAAGTTACAAATTCCTGCAGGTAAAGCAAATCCAGCGCCACCAGTTGGTCCTGCATTAGGTCAAGCCGGTGTTAACATCATGGGTTTCTGTAAGGAGTTTAACGCTCGCACAGCTGATCAAGCTGGTCTTATCATTCCTGTTGAAATCACGGTATTTGAAGACCGTTCATTTACATTTATTACGAAAACTCCACCTGCTGCTGTACTACTTAAGAAAGCGGCTGGTATTGAGTCTGGTTCTGGTGAACCAAACCGTAATAAAGTTGCAACAGTCAAGCGTGACAAAGTGCGTGAGATTGCTGAAACTAAAATGCCTGACTTAAACGCTGCTAGCGTTGAATCTGCAATGCGCATGGTAGAAGGTACAGCGCGCAGTATGGGAATCGTAGTTGAAGACTAATTCCATTTGATTGGGTGTTAGAAGGTTGCGAGAAATGGAAGTTTTCCTATGCTCGCAACCTTTATTAGTGGGAGGTTATTCCGTTAAAACCACATAAGGAGGAAACAAAAATGGCTAAAAAAGGTAAAAAGTACGTTGAAGCTGCTAAGCTTGTAGATCGTACACAAACTTATTCAGTACAAGAAGCGATTGAATTAGTAAAGAAAACAAACACAACTAAATTTGATGCAACTGTAGAAGTAGCATTCCGTTTAGGAGTTGACCCTAAGAAAGCTGACCAACAAATTCGTGGTGCAGTAGTACTACCAAACGGTACAGGTAAAACTCAACGTGTATTAGTATTCGCTAAAGGCGAAAAAGCTAAAGAAGCTGAAGCTGCAGGCGCTGACTACGTTGGCGATGCTGACTACATCAACAAAATTCAACAAGGTTGGTTCGAGTTCGATGTAATCGTAGCTACTCCAGATATGATGGGTGAAGTTGGTAAACTTGGTCGTGTATTAGGACCTAAAGGTTTAATGCCAAACCCTAAAACTGGTACAGTAACATTTGACGTTCAAAAAGCAGTTAACGAAATCAAAGCTGGTAAAGTAGAATACCGTGTTGATAAAGCTGGTAACATCCACGTACCAATCGGTAAAGTATCTTTCGAAGAGAGCAAGTTAGTTGAAAACTTCACTACAATCTTCGAAACTATGGTAAAAGCTAAGCCGGCAGCAGCAAAAGGCACATACATGAAGAACGTAGCCGTTACTTCAACAATGGGCCCTGGTATCAAAGTTGATACTGCTTCATTCTCTGCTTAATAAATTTGGAAATAAATCGGTGTTGACTTTTTGAAAGTCCCTGATTATAATAGATAATGTTGTTAAAAAGAATAACATTTGTACCGTAGACAGTAGGTGCTGCAAAGCTTAATTTCCTACCGAGGTGTGTGAGATAAATTAGTGAAACGTTATGGTTCGCTTACTACACCTCCATGTCTTTATTGTCATGGAGGTTTTTTATTGCACCTTGTCTGAGTGTACGGAAGGAAATCTACAGGAGGTGTAAAGATGAGCAACGTAATTGAACAAAAGAAACAAGTCGTAGACGAAATTGCTGAAAAACTTCAAGCGAGTAACTCAATAGTTGTCGTTGACTACCGTGGTTTGAATGTTGCTGAAGTTACTGAACTTCGTAAGCAATTACGTGAAGCAGGCATTGAGTTCAAAGTCTACAAAAACACTTTAACTCGCCGTGCTGTAGAAAAACTTGAACTAACAGATCTTAATGATGCGTTAGTAGGTCCAAATGCAATCGCATTTGGTGGAGAAGATGTTGTTGCTCCAGCTAAAATTCTAAACAACTTCGCTAAAGAACACGAAGCGTTAGAAATCAAAGCTGGTGTAATTGAAGGTAATGTTGCATCTGTTGAAGAAATTAAAGCACTTGCAGAACTACCATCTCGCGAAGGCTTACTTTCTATGTTGCTTAGCGTGCTTCAAGCTCCAATTCGCAACCTTGCTCTTGCTACAAAAGCTGTGGCAGATCAAAAAGAAGAACAAGGTGCATAATCTAGTCTGTTATATATAACACAATCACAAGGAGGAAATTAACAATGACTCAAGAACAAATCATTGAAGCAGTTAAAAATATGACTGTTTTAGAACTTAACGATTTAGTAAAAGCAATCGAAGAAGAATTTGGCGTAACTGCTGCTGCTCCTGTAGCTGTAGCTGGCGGTGCTGCTGGTGAAGCTGCTGCTGAGAAAACTGAATTTGACCTAGTACTTGAAAGTGCTGGCGGACAAAAAATCAAAGTTATCAAAGTAGTACGTGAAATCACTGGTCTTGGCTTAAAAGAAGCTAAAGAAATCGTTGATAACGCTCCAAAAGCTCTTAAAGAAGGTATTTCTAAAGAAGAAGCTGAAGAAGCAAAAGCTAAACTTGAAGAAGTTGGCGCTTCTGTAGAAGTTAAGTAATTATTGCTTAACAACTGATATAAAAAAGCTCGCTTGTACAAGCGAGCTTTTTTGCTTCTGTCATCCTTTTCATTTATAGTAAAGAAGAACATATTGATTAGGAGGTTCTATTTTGACAGAACATTATTTTTCTAATACACCATCGTCTGCAAGTAATGAAGAGCGCTTTTCATTTGAATTGAGAGGAACCTCTTTTTCATTTACGAGTGACCGCGGTGTTTTTTCAAAAAAAGAGATCGATTTTGGATCGCGCCTGTTAATTGAAACGTTTCAAATGCCCGAGAGTTCCGGCCCGCTTCTGGATGTTGGATGCGGATATGGCCCAATTGGGTTGGCCCTTGCAAAAGAGGATAGCCAAAGAAACGTTCATATGGTCGATGTTAATGAACGTGCATTAGCACTAGCTCAAAAAAATGCTGGAATTAATTCAGTATCAAACGTTTCAATTTATCAAAGCTCTTGCTATGAAAATGTGAAGGAGACGAATTTTGCAGCTATTCTTAGTAATCCGCCGATCCGTGCGGGTAAAAAAGTTGTTCATGAAATTCTAGAAAATTCATTAGATCACCTCGCTGACCAAGGAGAACTTTGGATTGTGATTCAGAAAAAGCAAGGAGCGCCATCTGCCCTTGCGAAATTAGAATCTCTATTTAATGAAGTAGAAGTAGTAGAAAAGAAAAAAGGGTATTATATCATATGTGCTAAAAAATGTTGACTAATATTTTTTAGTATGTTAGCATTATAAAATGCCAATATATAAATATTCCATATAAGCTCGGGTTATACATAAAATAAAAGGTATAATTTTGAATTATATGGGAAAAACTAATAAAATCAATAGTACGTTTTTATGAAATTGTGGTTTTCTATTTAAAGAGACCATTTTTCTTTTGTTCAATAATAAACATATGGTTTATTATATATTTTGAATAATAACGCTTGATTTGAGGGGTGAATCAGTTGACAGGTCAACTAGTTCAGTATGGACGCCACCGCCAACGCAGAAGTTATGCTCGTATTAGTGAAGTTTTAGAGTTACCGAACTTAATCGAGATTCAAACGGCTTCATACCAATGGTTTTTAGATGAAGGTTTACGAGAAATGTTCCAAGATATTTCTCCAATTGATGATTTTACAGGTAACTTATCACTAGAATTTATTGATTACAGCTTAGGTGAGCCAAAGTATTCAGTAGGAGAGTCTAAAGAACGTGATGTAACTTATGCAGCACCTCTTCGTGTTAAGGTGCGGTTAATTAATAAAGAAACAGGTGAAGTAAAAGACCAAGATGTGTTCATGGGAGATTTCCCATTGATGACCGAAACAGGTACCTTTGTAATTAATGGTGCTGAGCGTGTTATCGTATCACAGTTGGTTCGTTCACCAAGTGTTTACTATAGTGGAAAGCTTGATAAAAACGGTAAAAAAGGATATACAGCAACTGTTATCCCTAACCGTGGTGCATGGCTAGAATATGAAACTGATGCAAAAGATGTAGTATACGTGCGTATTGATCGTACTCGTAAACTGCCAGTAACAGTGCTGTTACGCGCGCTAGGTTTCGGTTCTGACCAAGAGATTATCGATTTAATCGGTGATAATGAATACATCCGTAATACGCTTGAAAAAGATAATACGGAAACAACGGAAAAAGCGCTATTAGAAATCTATGAGCGTTTACGTCCGGGTGAACCACCGACAGTTGAGAATGCGAAGTCTCTATTAGTATCTCGCTTCTTTGATCCAAAACGATATGACTTAGCGAACGTAGGTCGCTATAAAATTAATAAAAAGCTTCATATCAAACATCGCTTATTTAATCAAAAGCTAGCTGAAACATTAGTTGATCCTGAAACAGGTGAAATTATTGCAGAAAAAGGCGCAATGATTGATCGCCGTCTGCTAGATCGCTTGATTCCGATGCTTGAGGGTGGAGTAAACTTTAAAACTTATAGTCCGGTTGGTGGAGTAGTAGAAGACGATGTTACATTACAATCTATTAAGATTTACGCGCCAAATGATCCAGAAGGTGAAAAAGTCATCACTGTATCAGGTAACGCATATGTAACAGAAGAAGTTAAAAATATCACACCTGCTGATATTTTAGCATCAATCAGTTACTTCTTTAACTTGCTTCATCAAGTAGGAGACACAGATGATATCGACCACTTAGGTAACCGTCGTCTGCGTTCTGTAGGTGAATTGTTACAAAACCAATTCCGTATCGGTTTATCTCGTATGGAACGTGTTGTTCGTGAAAGAATGTCAATTCAAGACACGAATACAATCACACCTCAACAATTAATTAATATTCGTCCAGTTATTGCGGCGATTAAAGAGTTCTTTGGAAGTTCTCAATTATCACAGTTCATGGATCAAACGAATCCATTAGGCGAATTGACGCACAAACGTCGTCTTTCAGCTCTAGGACCTGGTGGTTTAACGCGTGAGCGCGCTGGTTTCGAAGTGCGTGACGTTCACTACTCCCACTATGGCCGTATGTGTCCGATTGAAACGCCAGAGGGTCCAAATATCGGGTTAATCAACTCACTTTCTTCTTATGCAAAAGTAAACAAATTCGGTTTCATCGAAACACCTTACCGTCGTATCGATCCTGAAACAGGTAAAGTGACAGAGCGAATTGACTACTTAACAGCTGATGAAGAAGATAACTATGTTGTAGCCCAAGCGAACGCTCGTCTAGGTGATGATGGTTCATTCTTAGATGAAAATGTCGTTGCACGTTTCCGTGGAGAAAACACGGTTATCCGTCGCGATCGTTTAGACTATATGGATGTATCACCAAAACAAGTTGTATCTGCCGCTACAGCATGTATCCCATTCTTAGAGAACGATGACTCTAACCGTGCATTAATGGGTGCGAACATGCAACGTCAAGCAGTACCTTTATTAAATCCTGAAGCACCAATCGTAGGTACAGGTATGGAATATGTATCTGGTAAAGACTCTGGTGCAGCCGTGATTTGTAAATACCCTGGCGTTGTAGAGCGCGTAGAAGCAAAACAAATTTTTGTTCGCCGTTATGAAGAAGTAGACGGACAAAAAGTTAAAGGTAACTTAGATCAATACAAATTATTAAAATTTGTTCGTTCTAACCAAGGTACTTGTTACAACCAGCGTCCAATTGTTTCAGTTGGCGACGAAGTAGTAAAAGGTGAAATCTTAGCCGATGGTCCTTCAATGGAAAAAGGTGAGCTTGCTTTAGGACGAAACGTAATGGTTGGTTTCATGACATGGGATGGTTACAACTATGAGGATGCCATCATCATGAGTGAACGCCTTGTGAAAGACGATGTATATACGTCTGTTCATATTGAAGAATATGAATCTGAGTCTCGTGATACGAAACTTGGACCTGAAGAAATTACGCGTGACATTCCAAACGTAGGTGAAGATGCGCTTCGCAACTTAGATGAGCGTGGAATCATCCGCATTGGTGCAGAAGTAAAAGATGGAGATCTTTTAGTTGGTAAAGTAACGCCAAAAGGTGTAACAGAACTAACAGCTGAAGAACGTCTTCTACACGCTATTTTCGGTGAAAAAGCGCGTGAAGTTCGTGATACTTCTCTTCGTGTACCACACGGCGGCGGTGGAATTATTCTTGATGTTAAAGTCTTCAACCGTGAAGATGGCGACGAATTACCACCAGGTGTAAACCAATTAGTCCGTGTATATATTGTTCAGAAGCGTAAAATTTCTGAAGGTGACAAAATGGCCGGTCGTCACGGTAACAAAGGTGTAATTTCACGTATTTTACCGGAAGAAGATATGCCTTACCTACCAGACGGTACGCCAATTGACATCATGTTAAACCCATTAGGGGTACCATCTCGTATGAACATCGGTCAGGTGCTAGAGCTTCATTTAGGTATGGCTGCTCGTAAGCTTGGCATTCACGTTGCGTCTCCAGTATTTGATGGTGCGCGTGAGGAAGATGTTTGGGCAACAATCGAAGAAGCTGGCATGTCTCGTGATGCTAAAACAGTTCTATATGATGGTCGAACAGGTGAACCATTCGATAACCGTGTATCAGTAGGAATCATGTACATGATCAAACTTGCTCACATGGTAGACGATAAACTTCACGCTCGTTCTACTGGACCATACTCACTTGTTACACAACAACCACTTGGTGGTAAAGCGCAGTTCGGTGGACAGCGTTTTGGTGAGATGGAGGTATGGGCACTTGAAGCATACGGTGCTGCTTACACATTACAAGAGATCTTAACAGTGAAATCAGACGACGTAGTAGGTCGTGTGAAAACATACGAAGCAATTGTTAAAGGTGAAAACATTCCAGAACCTGGCATACCTGAATCGTTCAAAGTATTAATTAAAGAACTACAAAGTTTAGGTATGGATGTGAAGATGCTTTCTGCTGACGAGCAAGAAATTGATATCATGGACTCAGAAGAGGACCATGAGCAACCAACAGAATCAATTATTGCAGATAACGAAGAAAGCCTTTCTGAAGGACAAAAAGATCCTGTCACAAAAGAGTAAGGAATTACTTTCATATAAACGTTAAGGGAAAAAACCTGTAGATTAAAAGGGAGGTAGGCTCCTTGCTAGATGTAAATAACTTTGAGTATATGAAAATCGGTCTAGCTTCGCCAGATAAAATTCGTTCTTGGTCGTACGGTGAGGTAAAAAAACCTGAAACGATCAACTATCGTACGTTAAAACCTGAAAAAGACGGCTTATTCTGTGAGCGTATTTTTGGTCCACAAAAGGACTGGGAATGTCACTGCGGAAAATATAAGCGCGTTCGTTATAAAGGTGTTGTATGTGATCGTTGTGGCGTAGAAGTTACGCGCGCAAAAGTTCGTCGTGAACGCATGGGTCACATCGAACTAGCTGCACCTGTTTCACATATTTGGTACTTCAAAGGTATTCCTAGCCGCATGGGACTTGTCTTAGACATGTCCCCTCGTGCGCTAGAGGAAATCATTTATTTTGCTTCTTATGTAGTAACGGATGCTGGTGATACACCACTTGAAAAGAAACAGCTCTTATCAGAGAAAGAATACCGTGCGTATCGTGAGAAGTACGGACAAACTTTCCATGCAGCAATGGGTGCTGAAGCTGTTAAAAAATTATTGCATGACATCGATCTTGATAAAGAAGTAGATGCTTTAAAAGAAGAATTGAAAACTGCTCAAGGTCAACGTCGTACACGTGCTATTAAACGTTTAGAAGTACTAGAGGCTTTCCGTCATTCTGGTAACGAACCTTCTTGGATGATTTTAGACGTTCTACCGGTTATTCCGCCAGAACTTCGTCCAATGGTTCAATTAGATGGTGGACGCTTTGCTACGTCTGATCTAAATGATTTATATCGCCGTGTAATTAACCGTAACAACCGCTTAAAGCGTTTATTAGACCTTGGAGCTCCTAGCATTATCGTTCAAAACGAAAAGCGTATGCTTCAAGAAGCTGTAGATGCATTAATCGATAATGGTCGTCGCGGCCGTCCGGTAACAGGACCAGGTAACCGTCCATTAAAATCTCTTTCTCACATGTTAAAAGGTAAGCAAGGTCGCTTCCGTCAAAACTTATTAGGTAAACGTGTTGACTACTCTGGCCGTTCGGTAATTGTTGTAGGTCCGAACTTAAAGATGTATCAATGTGGTCTTCCAAAAGAAATGGCGTTAGAACTTTTTAAACCTTTCGTAATGAAAGAGCTTGTTGAACGCGGTTTAGCTCATAACATCAAGAGTGCAAAACGTAAAATTGAACGTGTGCAACCTGAAGTATGGGACGTATTAGAATCGGTTATTAAAGAGCATCCAGTTCTTTTAAACCGTGCACCAACGCTACACAGACTAGGTATTCAAGCATTTGAACCTACGCTTGTAGAAGGTCGCGCTATTCGTCTTCATCCGCTTGTATGTACAGCATATAACGCTGACTTTGACGGTGACCAAATGGCGGTTCACGTTCCATTATCTGCGGAAGCACAAGCAGAAGCACGTATCTTAATGCTTGCTGCTCAAAATATCTTGAACCCTAAAGATGGTAAACCAGTTGTTACACCTTCACAGGATATGGTATTAGGTAACTACTACTTAACGCTTGAGCGTGAAGAGGCAGTTGGAGAAGGTATGGTGTTCAAGGATACAAATGAAGCACTATTAGCGTACCAAAACGGTTATGTGCATCTTCATACACGTGTAGGTGTGTACGCAGGTTCTTTAAACAACGAAACGTTTACAGAAGCACAAAATCAACAGTTGCTTGTTACAACGGTTGGTAAATTAGTTTTCAACGAAATTTTACCAAAATCGTTCCCATACATTAACGAACCAACAAGAGAAAACTTAGAAGTGAAAACTCCTGAGAAGTACTTTGTTGAAAAAGGTGCAGATGTGAAGGAATTCATCAAGAATCAACCGGCTATCGCACCGTTTAAGAAAAAAATCTTAGGTAATATTATCGCTGAAGTATTTAAACGTTTCAAAATTACTGAGACTTCTAAAATGCTTGACCGTATGAAAGACCTAGGTTTCAAATATTCTACTAAAGCTGGTATTACAGTTGGTGTAGCTGATATCGTGGTTTTAGGAGAAAAAGAAGTTATCTTAACAGAAGCGCAAGCTAAAGTAGATAACGTACTAAAACAATTCCGTCGCGGTTTAATTACTGAAGATGAGCGTTATGAGCGTGTTATTTCTGTATGGAGCAGCGCGAAAGACGTTATCCAAGGTAAATTAATGGCGTCATTAGACAAACGCAACCCAATCTTCATGATGAGTGATTCTGGTGCCCGTGGTAACGCATCTAACTTCACTCAGCTTGCAGGTATGCGTGGACTAATGGCCAACCCGTCTGGTCGTATCATTGAGTTACCAATCAAATCTAGTTTCCGTGAAGGTTTAACAGTATTAGAGTACTTTATCTCTACCCATGGTGCACGTAAAGGTCTTGCCGATACGGCTCTTAAAACAGCTGACTCAGGTTACCTTACTCGTCGTCTGGTTGACGTGGCACAAGACGTTATCGTACGTGATGACGACTGTGGTACAGACCGCGGTATTCTGGCTGTTGCAATCAAAGAAGGAACAGAAGAAATTGAGAAACTTGATGAGCGTCTAATTGGACGTTATGCAAGAAAAACACTACTTCACCCAGGAACAAACGAAGTGTTAGTGAAAGAAAACGAACTAATTACAGAAGACCTAGCTGAAACAATTGTGGATGCTGGTGTTGAAGAAGTATGGATTCGTTCTGCATTCACATGTAACACTCGCCACGGTGTGTGTAAAAAATGTTACGGTCGTAACCTTGCAACTGGTTCAGAAGTTGAAGTGGGTGAGGCAGTTGGTATCATCGCTGCTCAATCTATCGGTGAGCCAGGTACACAGTTAACGATGCGTACATTCCATACAGGTGGGGTTGCTGGAGACGATATCACGCAAGGTTTACCGCGTATCCAAGAGATCTTCGAAGCGCGTAACCCTAAAGGTCAAGCCGTTATTTCTGAAATTGAAGGTACAATTGCCGGCATTTCTGAAGGACGCGATCGTCAGCACGAAATTACTGTTCAAGGAGAGATTGAAACTCGTTCTTACACAGCTCCGTACAGTGCACGCCTAAAAGTTATTGAAGGACAGCGCATTGCACGTGGTCAAGAATTAACGGAAGGTTCAATTGATCCTAAAGAATTACTAAAAGTAAAAGACATCACGGCTGTACAAGAGTACTTGCTTCGTGAGGTGCAAAAAGTATACCGTATGCAAGGGGTAGAAATTGGAGATAAGCACGTAGAGGTAATGGTTCGCCAAATGCTTCGTAAAGTGCGCGTAATGGATTCTGGAGATACAGATGTATTACCAGGTTCATTACTTGATATTCACCAATTCACTGATGCTAATGAAAAAGTATTACTTGAAGGCAATCGTCCAGCGACAGGCCGTCCTGTATTACTTGGTATTACAAAAGCATCTCTTGAAACTGATTCCTTCTTATCTGCTGCATCATTCCAAGAAACAACTCGTGTTCTTACAGATGCTGCAATCAAAGGAAAACGTGATGAGTTGCTTGGACTTAAAGAGAATGTTATCATTGGTAAGCTAGTTCCGGCTGGTACAGGTATGACGAGATATCGTAATGCTGAACCAATCAAAAACCAAGCTGAAGAAACGGTAACAATCGACTAATTATAAAATCATTACTCTAGAATGGATGTTTTTTTAAAAAACTACAAAACGTTAGTTGACATCCATTCTAGGGAATGATACTATATCAAAGGTGCTCCTATAAACTACCTGTTACTTTGGAGGATATGATAATGTCTTATGAAAAAGTATTACAGGCTGATCATATTATTGTAGGAACAAAGCAGACGGTGAAAGCATTAAAAAAAGGTACAGTAAAGGAAGTCATCATTGCTGAAGACGCTGATTTTTATGTCACATCCATTGTGGCAAAAACGGCACAGCAAGAAAACGTTCCGTATACGTATGTCCCTTCTATGCGAAAGCTTGGTCAAGCTTGTAGGATAGAAGTTAACGCTGCAACTGTTGCAATTATTAGTTAACACGTTTTTGAACTTTTAGTTTCAAAGACTTTGTTTTTTGCTAAAAAATGAACCACCTGGATGTGTGGTCTTACAAAAGGCGAAAGGAGGAAAAATTAAATGCCTACTATTAACCAATTAATCCGTAATGGTCGTGTGAGTAAAGGTAAAAAATCTGACTCACCTGCTTTAAACAGAGGTTACAACAGCTTCAAGAAAGCTCAAACTAACCAATCTTCTCCACAAAAACGTGGTGTATGTACACGTGTGGGTACTATGACACCGAAGAAACCGAACTCGGCTCTTCGTAAATATGCTCGTGTACGTTTAACAAACGGTATCGAGGTAACAGCTTATATCCCAGGTATTGGTCACAACTTACAAGAACACAGCGTGGTACTTATCCGCGGTGGACGTGTAAAAGATTTACCAGGGGTACGTTACCATATCGTACGTGGTGCACTTGATACTGCTGGTGTGGATGGCCGTATGCAAGGTCGTTCTAAATATGGTACTAAGCGACCAAAAGCAGCTAAAAAATAATAGCTTAACAATTAATAGATAAACTTTTAAAAGTGAAAGGAGGAAGTAGAATGCCACGTAAGGGACCTGTTGCAAAAAGAGACGTATTACCAGATCCGATTTACAATTCTAAGCTTGTATCTCGCTTAATCAACAAAATGATGCTTGATGGAAAGCGCGGTAAGTCACAAGCTATTCTTTATAGAGCATTCGATTTAGTACAAGAGCGCAGTGGTAAAGAAGCTATGGAAGTATTCGACCAAGCTCTTAAAAACATCATGCCTGTACTAGAAGTTAGAGCACGCCGTGTAGGGGGTTCTAACTACCAAGTTCCTGTAGAAGTACGTCCAGAGCGTCGTACTACTTTAGGTCTTCGTTGGTTAGTAAACTATGCTCGTCTTCGTGGAGAAAAAACGATGGAAGAGCGTTTAGCTAACGAAATCCTTGATGCAGCTAACAACACTGGTGCTGCAGTTAAGAAACGTGAAGATACTCACAAAATGGCAGAAGCTAACAAAGCATTTGCTCATTACCGTTGGTAATCTTTTAACGAAACTTTTTAAAAAACAAATTATAATATGGAAGGAGAAATACCTAAGATGGCAAGAGAGTTCTCCTTAGAAAACACTCGTAATATTGGGATCATGGCTCACATTGATGCTGGTAAAACAACAACAACTGAGCGTGTTCTTTATTATACTGGCCGTATCCATAAAATTGGTGAAACTCATGAAGGAGCTTCACAAATGGACTGGATGGAGCAAGAGCAAGAACGTGGTATCACTATCACGTCTGCTGCGACAACTGCTTCTTGGAAAGGTCACCGCGTTAACATCATCGATACTCCTGGACACGTAGACTTCACTGTTGAAGTTGAGCGTTCATTACGTGTACTTGATGGCGCTGTGGCAGTTCTTGATGCTCAATCTGGTGTTGAGCCTCAAACAGAAACAGTATGGCGTCAAGCGACTACGTACGGTGTTCCCCGTGTCGTATTCGTTAACAAAATGGACAAAATTGGTGCTGACTTCTTGTACTCTGTAAAAACGATCCACGATCGTTTAGGTGCAAATGCTCACCCAATTCAGTTGCCAATCGGTGCTGAAGATGACTTCGAAGCAATCATTGACCTTGTGGAAATGAAAGCATACTTCTACGAAGATGACTTAGGTACTCGTTCAGAATCTCGTGAAATTCCTGAGGAATACAAAGAGCAAGCTGAAGAATACCGTGCAAGCCTAGTAGAAGCTGTTGCAGAACTTGACGAAGAATTAATGATGAAGTACTTAGACGAAGGCGAGCTTACAGTTGAAGAACTAAAAGCTGGTATCCGTAAAGGTACTTGTGACGTTGAATTCTACCCAGTTATCTGTGGTTCAGCATTCAAAAACAAAGGTGTACAATTAATGCTAGATGCGGTAATTGACTACCTACCATCTCCAGTTGATGTACCATCAATCCAAGGTATCGTACCTGACACAGAAGAAGAAGTTACGCGTGAGTCTAGCGACAACGCTCCTTTCTCAGCATTAGCGTTCAAAGTTATGACGGACCCTTATGTTGGTAAATTAACATTCTTCCGTGTGTACTCTGGTGTACTAAGCTCTGGTTCATACATCAAAAACTCTACAAAAGGTAAGCGTGAGCGTGTAGGTCGTATCCTACAAATGCATGCTAACTCTCGTGAAGAGATTTCTGAAGTATACGCTGGAGATATCGCGGCAGCTGTAGGATTAAAAGATACTTCTACTGGTGATACTCTATGTGACGAAAAGAGTCTTGTAATTCTTGAGTCTATGGAATTCCCAGAGCCAGTTATCTCTTTATCTGTTGAGCCAAAATCAAAAGCTGACCAAGATAAAATGACTACAGCTCTTCAAAAGTTACAAGAAGAAGATCCAACTTTCCGTGCGG
Source organism: Priestia sp. SIMBA_032 (assembly GCF_046535215.1). Taxonomy (NCBI): domain Bacteria; kingdom Bacillati; phylum Bacillota; class Bacilli; order Caryophanales; family Bacillaceae; genus Priestia; species Priestia sp. SIMBA_032. Next base: position 30,989 of record NZ_JAWRXD010000022.1, read on the forward strand.
AAACTAATACAGAGACTGGTCAAATCATCATCTCTGGTATGGGTGAGCTTCACCTTGATATCATCGTTGACCGTATGCGTCGCGAATTCAAAGTAGAAGCAAACGTTGGTGCTCCTCAAGTAGCTTACCGTGAAACTTTCCGCGCTGGTGCGAAAGTTGAAGGTAAATTCGCTCGTCAATCTGGTGGTCGTGGACAATTCGGTCACGTTTGGATTGAGTTCGAACCTAACGAAGAAGGAAAAGGCTTTGAATTTGAGAACAAAATCGTTGGTGGTGTAGTTCCACGTGAATACATCCCTGCAGTTCAAGCTGGTCTTGAAGATGCATTACAAAACGGTGTTCTTGCTGGTTATCCATTAATCGATATCAAAGCTGCTTTAGTTGATGGATCTTACCATGACGTTGACTCAAGTGAGATGGCGTTTAAAATTGCCGCTTCTATGGCTCTTAAAAACGCAGTATCAAAATGTAACCCAGCTATCCTTGAACCAATGATGAAGGTAGAAGTTGTTATCCCTGACGAATACTTAGGAGATATCATGGGTGACGTTACGTCTCGTCGTGGACGTGTAGAAGGTATGGAAGCACGCGGTAACGCTCAAGTTGTACGTGCATTCGTTCCACTTTCTGAAATGTTTGGTTATGCAACTGCATTACGTTCAAACACTCAAGGTCGCGGAACATATTCTATGCACTTCGATCACTACGAAGAAGTTCCTAAATCAATTTCAGAAGAAATTATTAAAAAAAATAAAGGTGAATAATTGATTTTCACTCTTTATTGAAGTATAACTACTTATGTACGCTGTGAAAGTGGAGTTTATTCCCTTTCACGGCCTCATAAAACATAAACTACATGAATTTTAAGGAGGATTTTCGAATGGCTAAGGAAAAATTCGACCGTTCAAAAACACATGCCAATATCGGTACAATTGGTCACGTTGACCATGGTAAAACAACTTTAACAGCTGCTATCACTACTGTTCTTGCTAAGAAAAGTGGTAAAGGTGCAGCAATGGCTTACGACATGATCGACGCTGCTCCAGAAGAGCGCGAGCGTGGAATCACAATCTCAACTGCACACGTTGAGTATGAAACTGACACTCGTCACTATGCACACGTTGACTGCCCAGGACATGCTGACTATGTTAAAAACATGATCACTGGTGCTGCTCAAATGGATGGCGGTATCTTAGTAGTATCTGCTGCTGATGGTCCAATGCCACAAACTCGTGAGCACATCCTTCTTTCTCGTCAAGTAGGTGTACCTTACCTAGTTGTATTCTTAAACAAATGTGACATGGTAGACGACGAAGAGCTACTTGAATTAGTAGAAATGGAAGTACGTGACCTTCTTTCTGAATACGACTTCCCTGGTGACGATGTACCAGTAATCAAAGGTTCTGCTCTTAAAGCTCTTGAAGGCGAAGCTGATTGGGAAGCTAAAATCATCGAGCTTATGGACGCTGTTGATGAGTACATCCCAACTCCAGAACGTGACACTGAAAAACCATTCATGATGCCAGTTGAGGACGTATTCTCAATCACTGGTCGTGGTACAGTTGCTACAGGTCGTGTAGAGCGTGGACAAGTTAAAGTTGGTGACGTTATCGACATCATTGGTTTAACTGAAGAGCCAAAATCTACTACTGTAACAGGTGTAGAAATGTTCCGTAAGCTTCTTGACTATGCTGAAGCTGGCGACAACATCGGTGCTTTACTTCGTGGTGTAGCACGTGAAGAAATCCAACGTGGACAAGTATTAGCTAAACCAGGCTCAATCACTCCACACACTAAATTTACTGCTGAAGTATACGTTCTTTCTAAAGACGAAGGTGGACGTCACACTCCATTCTTCACAAACTACCGTCCACAGTTCTACTTCCGTACAACTGATGTAACTGGTATTTGTAACTTACCTGAAGGCGTAGAAATGGTAATGCCTGGCGACAACATCGAAATGACTGTTGAACTTATCGCTCCAATCGCGATTGAAGAAGGTACTAAATTCTCAATCCGTGAAGGTGGACGTACAGTAGGCGCTGGCGTTGTAGCTAAAATCAGCGAGTAATTTCTCGTTTCAGTAAAGGGAGTAGGGTAACCTACTCCTTTTTTATTTGGTGATAAAAGGTAAAGATAGTTTTTACTATTACACTTGCAAAATGATCTCCTTTTATATATAATGAAAAAAGTGTGCGACACATAAAAAAGTTTTTTAACTTTATTGTTGCAATATGAACCCATTTTTAGTATAATAAAAATGTTGGTCTTTGACTGCGATGATGCGGAAGGTTGCCGACACACCCGGCCGCTTTGCCATGGCGAGTGTGGGGAAATTTCCGCGGAGAATGTCTATTGTAAAATAGGCGAAAAAGGAGGGAAAATAATGGCAAAAGAAAAAATTCGCATTCGTTTAAAAGCATATGATCACAGAATTCTTGATCAATCTGCTGAGAAAATCGTAGAAACTGCAAAACGTTCTGGTGCGGCTGTATCTGGTCCGATTCCATTACCGACTGAAAAATCAATTTATACAATTCTACGTGCAGTACACAAATATAAAGATTCTCGTGAGCAGTTCGAAATGCGCACGCATAAACGCTTAATTGATATCGTGAATCCAACACCACAAACTGTTGATTCATTAATGCGTTTAGACTTACCATCTGGTGTAGATATCGAAATTAAACTTTAATTTAAAATAAAGAATGAAAAGATACTTAGGAGGTGTGACTAATGGCCAAAGGAATCTTAGGAAGAAAGATCGGTATGACTCAAGTATTTGCTGAAAATGGTGACTTGATCCCAGTAACAGTAATTGAAGCTTCTGCTAACGTAGTTCTTCAAGTTAAAAACGCTGAGACAGACGGTTACGAAGCAATCCAATTAGGTTTCGAAGATATCCGTGAAAAACTATCTAACAAACCTGCAAAAGGACATGCTACTAAAGCTAATACTGCTCCTAAGCGCTTCATCCGTGAGTTACGCGGTGTGGACGCTTCAGCATATGAAGTTGGTCAAGAAGTCAAGGTTGATATTTTCGCAGAAGGCGATGTAATTGATGTAACAGGAATCTCAAAAGGTAAAGGTTTCCAAGGTGCTATTAAACGCCACGGACAATCTCGCGGACCTATGTCTCATGGTTCTCGCTACCACCGTCGCCCAGGTTCAATGGGTCCTGTAGCTCCAAACCGCGTATTCAAAGGTAAATTATTACCAGGACGCATGGGTGGAGAGCGCATCACTGTGCAAAACTTATCAATCGTTAAAGTTGACGCAGAACGCAATCTTTTATTAGTAAAAGGTAACGTGCCAGGAGCTAGAAAATCTCTAGTTACTGTTAAATCTGCAGTTAAATCTAAATAATAATTCTTCGAGAAAGGAGGAATAACCAATGCCAAAAGTAGCATTGTTTAACCAAAACGGTGAAAACGTTGGAGAGATCGAACTTCAAGATGCCGTTTTCGGTATCGAACCAAACAACAAAGTACTTTTCGACGCGATCGTAATGCAACGCGCATCTCAACGTCAAGGTACTTCTAAAGTTAAAAATCGTTCTGAAGTAAGAGGCGGTGGCCGTAAGCCATGGCGTCAAAAAGGTACTGGTCGTGCTCGTCAAGGATCTATCCGTTCTCCACAATGGCGTGGTGGTGGCGTAGTATTTGGTCCAGTTCCAAGAAGCTATAGCTACAAATTACCTAAAAAAGTTCGTCGTTTAGCAATTAAGTCTGCATTATCAACTAAAGCTCAAGATAACAGCATCGTTGTTCTTGAAGCTCTTTCTTTTGACGCTCCAAAAACAAAAGAAATGGTAGCAGTTCTTAAAAACCTAACAGTAGAACGCAAAGCATTAGTAGTAACTGCTGATCTTAACGAAAATGTTGCACTTTCAGCACGTAATATTCCTGGTGTAACAGTTGTTGCAGCTAATGGTTTAAGCGTATTAGACGTTATGAACCATGATAAGCTTGTAATCACTAAAGACGCAGTTGAAAAAGTAGAGGAGGTGCTTGCATAATGAAAGATCCTCGTGATATTATTAAGCGCCCCGTAATTACAGAACGTTCAACAGACTTAATGGCTGAGAAAAAATATACGTTTGATGTTGATGTAAGAGCTAATAAAACTGAGGTTAAAGATGCTATCGAAAAAATCTTTGACGTAAAAGTTGAAAAAGTAAACATCATGAACTACAAAGGTAAATTCAAGCGTGTAGGTCGCTACAGTGGTCTTACTAACCGTCGTCGTAAAGCGGTAGTAACACTAACTCAAGAGAGCAACGAAATCGAATTCTTCGAAGCTTAAGATTACTAGAGAAGGAGGGAAATTGAGATGGCGATTAAAAAGTATAAACCAACCTCAAATGGTCGTCGTGGTATGTCAGTTTCTGATTTCGCTGAAATTACTACTGACAAACCAGAAAAATCGTTACTTGCACCTGTCAAGAGAAAAGGTGGTCGTAACAACCAAGGTAAATTGACTGTTCGTCACCAAGGTGGTGGGCACAAGCGTCAATACCGTATCATCGATTTTAAACGCGATAAAGATGGAATACCTGGACGCGTTGCTACAATCGAATATGATCCAAACCGTTCAGCTAACATCGCATTAATTCATTATGCTGATGGTGAAAAACGTTACATCCTTGCTCCTAAAAACCTAAAAGTAGGTTTAGAAGTTATGTCAGGTCCTGAAGCTGACATTAAAGTAGGTAACGCGCTTCCTTTAGCTAACATCCCTGTTGGTACAGTAGTACACAACATCGAATTGAAACCTGGTAAAGGTGGACAATTAGTTCGTTCTGCAGGTACATCTGCTCAAGTACTTGGTAAAGAAGGTAAATACGTATTAGTACGTTTAACTTCTGGTGAAGTACGCATGATCCTTGCAACTTGTCGTGCAACTGTAGGTCAAGTTGGTAACGAACAACACGAGTTAATCAACATCGGTAAAGCCGGTCGTTCTCGTTGGTTAGGTATCCGTCCAACTGTACGTGGTTCTGTAATGAACCCTAACGATCACCCACACGGTGGTGGTGAAGGACGTTCTCCAATCGGACGTAAGTCTCCAATGAGTCCATGGGGTAAACCAACACTTGGTTACAAAACTCGTAAGAAGAAAAACAAATCCGATAAATTTATCGTTCGTCGTCGTAAAAAATAACGGGATTGAGCTACGGTTCAAACGAACCGTAGGACAATCACGAAGGGAGGTTCATTTATGGGTCGCAGCTTAAAGAAAGGACCTTTTGTAGATGACCATTTAATCAACAAAATTGAGAAGTTAAACGAAACTGACAGCAAGCAAGTAGTAAAAACTTGGTCTCGTCGTTCAACTATCTTCCCTCAGTTCATTGGTCATACAATTGCTGTATATGACGGTCGTAAACATGTACCAGTTTATGTTACTGAAGACATGGTAGGTCACAAACTTGGTGAATTCGCACCATCTCGTACTTACAAAGGTCACGCAAGTGATGATAAGAAAACAAGACGCTAATATGAGAGGAGGCTTTTAAATGCAAGCTAAAGCTGTCGCGAGAACAGTACGTATTGCTCCTCGTAAAGTTCGTTTAGTTGTAGATTTAATTCGAGGTAAGCAAGTGGGTGAAGCGCTAGCAGTGCTACTTCACACGCCAAAGGCTGCTTCTCCAGTCGTTGAGAAAGTATTAAAATCTGCTATTGCCAATGCAGAACACAATTATGAAATGGACGCTAACAATTTAGTTATTACTGACGCTTTTGTTAACGAAGGTCCAACTTTAAAACGTTTCCGTCCACGCGCTATGGGACGTGCAAGCCAAATCAACAAGCGCACAAGCCACATCACAATCGTGGTATCAGAAAAGAAGGAGGGATAATTCATGGGTCAAAAGGTAAATCCGGTCGGTCTTCGCGTCGGTGTCATCCGTGATTGGGAATCAAGATGGTTCGCTGGCAAAGACTACGCTGACTTATTACATGAAGACTTAAAAGTACGTGAATATATCGCTAAACGTTTAAACGATGCAGCTGTTTCTAAAGTTGAAATCGAACGCGCTGCTAACCGCTTAAACGTAACGATCCACACTGCAAAACCTGGTATGGTAATTGGTAAAGGTGGTACTGAAGTAGAATCACTTCGTAAAGCTCTTAACCAATTAACAGGCAAGCGTGTACACATTAACATCCTTGAAATTAAACGAGCTGATTTAGATGCTAAACTAGTAGCTGAAAACATCGCTCGCCAACTTGAGAACCGTGTATCATTCCGTCGTGCTCAAAAGCAAGCTATCCAACGTAGTATGCGTGCTGGCGCACAAGGTATCAAAACAATGGTATCTGGTCGTTTAGGCGGAGCTGATATTGCTCGTTCTGAATATTACAGTGAAGGTACAGTTCCACTTCATACACTTCGCGCTGATATTGACTATGCTCACGCTGAAGCAGATACTACTTATGGTAAACTTGGTGTGAAAGTATGGATCTATCGTGGAGAGGTTCTTCCTACTAAAAAGAAAACTGAGGAAGGAGGAAAATAATTATGTTATTACCAAAACGCGTTAAATATCGTCGCGAACATCGCGGAAAAATGCGTGGACGCGCTAAAGGTGGTACGGAAGTACATTTCGGTGAATTCGGTTTACAAGCTACTGAAGCTTCTTGGATTACAAACCGTCAAATTGAAGCTGCTCGTATCGCAATGACTCGTTACATGAAACGTGGCGGTAAAGTATGGATTAAAATTTTCCCTTCTAAACCTTATACTGCTAAGCCTCTAGAAGTCCGAATGGGTTCTGGTAAAGGTGCTCCTGAAGGTTGGGTAGCAGTTGTTAAACCTGGAAAAGTAATGTTTGAAATTTCAGGTGTATCTGAAGAGGTTGCACGTGAGGCTTTACGTTTAGCTGCACACAAGCTACCTGTAAAATGTAAGTTTGTAAAACGTGAAGAAATTGGTGGTGATTCTAATGAAAGCTAATGAAATTCGTGACCTTACCACTGCTGAAATTGAACAAAAAGTTAAGGCTTTAAAAGAAGAGTTGTTTAACCTTCGTTTCCAATTAGCGACTGGACAATTAGAGAATACTACTCGTATTCGCGAAGTGCGCAAATCGATCGCTCGTATGAAAACTGTAGTTCGTGAAAGAGAGATTGCTGCTAATAAATAATTAAGTCTGAGAGGAGGCTTTCAGAATGAGTGAACGCAACCAACGTAAAGTTTACACTGGCCGCGTAGTTTCTGACAAAATGGATAAGACTGTTACTGTTCTTGTTGAAACTTACAAAAAGCATTCGCTTTATGGCAAGCGTGTAAAATACTCAAAGAAATTCAAAGCTCACGATGAAAACAATACAGCTCAACTAGGCGATATCGTGAAGATCATGGAAACTCGTCCGTTATCAGCTACTAAACGTTTCCGTCTAGTAGAAGTTGTAGAAAAAGCTGTTATCATCTAATAGTTAAGATAGATCGGATAAGAATGATTCATCCGAAGGGAGGTTTCGTACATGATTCAACAAGAATCTCGTTTAAAAGTTGCAGACAACTCTGGTGCACGTGAGGTACTTACTATTAAAGTACTTGGTGGTTCAGGTCGCAAGACAGCAAACATTGGTGATGTTATCGTTTGTACGGTGAAACAAGCAACACCAGGAGGCGTTGTTAAAAAAGGTGACGTTGTTAAAGCTGTTGTTGTACGTACAAAAAGTGGTGTTCGCCGTACTGACGGTTCTTACATCCGTTTCGACGAAAATGCTTGCGTAATCATCCGTGACGACAAAGGACCACGTGGTACTCGTATCTTCGGACCAGTTGCTCGTGAATTACGTGATAACAACTTCATGAAGATCGTATCATTAGCTCCAGAAGTTATCTAATTGATATATAGAACAAATACAAAATGCCTTTTAAGGAGGTGCGAATAGGATGCATGTTAAAAAGGGCGACAAAGTAGTGGTTATCTCTGGTAAAGACAAAGGTAAGCAAGGTGAAGTACTTGCAGCTTTCCCAAAGAAAGACCGTGTACTTGTTGAAGGCGTGAACGTTGTTAAAAAACACTCTAAACCTTCTCAAGTAAATCCACAAGGTGGAATCGTTAGCCAAGAGGCACCTATCCACGTATCAAACGTAATGCCGTTGGATCCTAAATCTGGTGAGCCAACTCGTGTTGGGTACCAAGTTATCGATGGCAAAAAGGTACGTGTAGCAAAAAAATCTGGTGAAACTTTAGATAAATAATTAATGAAATGTGAAGGGAGGTTTAGTTCACATGAACCGTCTTAAAGAGAAATTTACAAAAGAGATTACTCCTGCTCTAGTTAGCAAGTTTAATTATGAATCTGTAATGCAAGTGCCAAAAATCGACAAGATCGTAATCAACATGGGTATCGGTGATGCTGTTTCTAACTCAAAAGCTTTAGATAACGCTGTTGAAGAACTAGCTGAAATCACTGGTCAAAAACCTGTTGTAACTCGTGCGAAAAAATCTATCGCTGGTTTCCGTCTTCGTGAAGGTATGCCAATCGGTGCGAAAGTTACTTTACGCGGCGAGCGTATGTACGAATTCTTCGATAAACTAGTATCAGTATCACTTCCACGTGTGCGTGATTTCCGTGGTGTATCTAAAAAAGCATTTGATGGTCGTGGAAACTACACGTTAGGTGTTAAAGAACAATTGATCTTCCCAGAGATCGATTATGATAAAGTAACTAAAGTTCGTGGTATGGATATCGTTATTGTTACAACAGCAAACACTGATGAAGAAGCTCGTGAGCTTTTAACTCAGTTCGGTATGCCATTCCAGAAGTAATAACTGCCAACGTTAAGCAGAGGAGGCGAAAATGTGGCTAAAAAATCAATGATTGCGAAGCAAAAACGCCAGCAAAAATTCCAAGTACAAGAGTATACACGTTGCGAACGTTGTGGACGTCCACACTCAGTACTACGTAAATTCAAGCTTTGCCGTATTTGTTTCCGTGAGCTTGCTTATAAAGGTCAAATTCCTGGTGTTAAAAAAGCTAGTTGGTAAAACCCAAGTTTGGGAAGGAGGTAAATTAATATGGTAATGACTGATCCTATTGCAGATTTACTAACTCGTATCCGCAATGCGAACATGGTTCGTCATGAGAAAATTGAAGTTCCTGCTTCTAACATTAAGAAGCAAATTGCAGAAATCCTTAAGCGTGAGGGTTTCGTACGTGATGTAGAATACATCGAAGACAACAAACAAGGTATTATCCGTATCTTCTTAAAATACGGTTCAAATAACGAACGTGTAATTACAGGCTTAAAACGTATCAGTAAACCTGGTCTACGTGTTTATGCAAAAACTAACGAAGTACCACGTGTACTTAACGGTTTAGGTATCGCAATCGTTTCTACTTCTCAAGGTGTTTTAACTGACAAAGAAGCTCGTCAAAAGCAAACTGGTGGAGAAGTATTAGCGTACGTTTGGTAATAAGTTTTAAATGTGAATGGAGGTGTAACTATGTCACGTGTTGGTAAAAAGCCTTTAGAACTTCCAGCAGGTGTTACAGTTACGAACGAGAGCAACACTGTAACTGTAAAAGGACCAAAGGGTGAATTAACTCGTACATTCCACCCTGAAATCGAAATTAAAGTTGAAGACAACGTACTAGTTGTTAATCGTCCTAGCGACAATAAAGAGCACCGCGCTCTTCACGGAACTACTCGTAGCCTTTTAGGTAACATGGTTGAAGGTGTTACTAAAGGATTCGAACGTGGTTTAGAATTAGTCGGTGTAGGTTACCGTGCACAAAAATCTGGTAGCAAATTAGTATTGAGCGTTGGATACTCTCACCCAGTTGAGATTACTCCTGAAACAGGAATCGAAATCGAAGTTCCTTCTCAAACTAAGATCGTTATTAAAGGTATTGATAAAGAACGCGTAGGTGCATTAGCTGCAAATATTCGTGACGTTCGTCCACCAGAGCCTTACAAAGGTAAAGGTATTCGTTACGAAGGCGAATATGTACGTCGTAAAGAAGGTAAAACTGCTAAGAAGTAATGCCGGTTAGGTAAAAGAAAGGAGTGCCCGAAATGATCACGAAGCTTGATAAAAACAAAGTTCGTAAAAAAAGACATGCTCGTGTTCGTGCGAAGTTATCTGGAACTGCAACTCGTCCGCGTTTAAACGTGTTCCGTTCTAATCAACATATTTACGCACAAGTTATCGACGATTTAAATTCAGTAACAATCGCAAGTGCTTCAACGTTAGATAAAGACCTGACTTTAGAAAGCACTGGTAACACTGAAGCTGCTATCAAAGTTGGCGAATTAGTCGCTAAACGCGCAGTAGAAAAAGGTGTAAACGAAGTAGTATTCGACCGTGGCGGTTATTTATATCATGGCCGTGTTAAAGCATTAGCTGACGCTGCTCGTGAAGCTGGATTACAATTCTAATTGTAAAAGGAGGGAAAATCATGCGTCGTATTGATCCAAATAAATTAGAGCTTGAAGAACGTGTTGTTACCGTTAACCGCGTAGCTAAAGTTGTGAAAGGTGGACGTCGTTTCCGCTTCGCTGCATTAGTTGTAGTTGGTGACAAAAACGGTCACGTTGGATTTGGTACTGGTAAAGCACAAGAGGTACCAGATGCAATCCGTAAAGCAATTGAAGATGCGAAGAAAAACTTAATTACTGTACCTATGGTTGGTACAACTATTCCACACGAAATCCTTGGACAATTTGGTGCAGGTCAAATTTTCTTAAAACCTGCTTCTGAAGGTACAGGAGTTATCGCTGGTGGCCCAGTTCGTGCGGTACTAGAATTGGGTGGAGTAAGTGATATTCTATCTAAATCTTTAGGTTCAAACACTCCAATCAACATGGTACGTGCAACTCTTAACGGTTTAGCTAACCTAAAACGTGCTGAAGATGTTGCAAAACTACGTGGCAAGACTGTAGAAGAACTGTTAGGATAAGGGAGGGATATAGAATGGCAAACAAACTAGCAATTACCCTTACTCGTAGCGTAATTGGTCGTCCAGAAGATCAACGTGTAACTGTTCGTACACTTGGCCTACGTAAGTTAAATCAAACTGTCGTTCAAGACGATAATCCTGCAATTCGCGGAATGATTAACAAAGTAGCTCACCTTGTTACAGTAAAAGAGCAATAAGTATAAATTGTCACTCTAAGGAGGTGCTCCGGAATGAAACTTCATGAATTGAAACCAGCTGAAGGTTCACGTAAAGTACGTAACCGTGTAGGTCGTGGTACTGGTTCAGGTAACGGAAAGACTTCAGGTAAAGGTCACAAAGGGCAAAACGCTCGCTCTGGCGGTGGCGTAAGACCTGGCTTCGAAGGTGGTCAAACTCCTTTATTCCGTCGTCTTCCAAAACGTGGGTTCACTAATATCAATCGCAAAGAATACGCGATCGTTAATTTAGAAGCTCTTAACCGTTTTGAAGATGGAACTGAAGTAACACCAGAATTATTAATCGAAACTGGTTTAGTAAGCAAAGCAAAAGCTGGCGTTAAAGTACTAGGAAACGGTACATTAAACTCTAAGCTAACTGTTAAAGCTGCTAAATTCTCTTCAACTGCTAAAGAAGCTATCGAAGCTGCTGGCGGTACAGTTGAGGTGATCTAATGTTTCAAACAATCTCCAATTTAATGCGCGTGCGTGAAATAAGACAAAAAATCTTTTTCACTTTGTTAATGTTAATTGTCTTCCGAATTGGTACATTTATTCCTGTACCAAGTGTTAATACGGATGTACTAAAATTGCAAGATGGGTTAAATGTATTCGGAGTTCTGAATACATTTGGCGGCGGCGCGTTAAAAAACTTCTCCATTCTTGCTATGGGCATTATGCCTTATATTACAGCATCCATCATCGTCCAATTATTGCAGATGGATGTTGTACCTAAGTTTACAGAATGGTCAAAGCAGGGAGATGTTGGGCGCCGTAAATTAGCTCAAGTAACTCGTTATGGAACAATTGTGCTTGGATTTATCCAGGCTTTAGGTATGTCTATAGGATTCAACAATATTTCGGGCGGACAATTGATCGCTAATCCAGGAATTTCTACGTATCTTCTAATTGCTACAGTGTTAACGGCAGGTACTGCCTTCTTAATGTGGTTAGGAGAACAGATTACTGCAAAAGGCGTAGGTAATGGTATTTCTATCATTATCTTTGCTGGGATTGCGGCTGGTATTCCGACAACATTAAATCAAATTTATGCACAGCAATTTGAAGACGTTGGGGATCAATTATTCATTCGTATCGTAACGGTAGTTTTAATTGCGATTGCAGTTTTAGCTATTATTGTTGGGGTTATTTACTTCCAACAAGCGCTACGAAAAATTCCTATTCAATATGCAAAGGGTTCAGCTGGTCGTAATCCTGTTGGAGGTCAATCCACTCATTTACCGTTAAAAGTAAATGCTGCTGGGGTTATTCCTGTTATCTTTGCAGTTTCATTTATTATCACACCACCAACAATTGCATCATTTTTCGGTCCAAATGATGTAACAACGTGGATTCAGAATACATTTGACTATACTAAGCCAATTGGTATGATAGTGTATGTAGCGTTAATCATTGCTTTTTGTTACTTCTATACATTTGTTCAAGTTAACCCTGAACAAGTAGCAGAGAACTTGAAAAAGCAAGGTGGCTACATCCCAGGCATTCGTCCTGGTAAAAGCACACAAGCTTATTTAACGAAAGTGTTATATCGTCTGACATTAATCGGTTCGATATTCCTTGCGTTAATTGCTGTGTTGCCGGTTCTGTTCATCAAAATTGCAAACCTACCATCATCTGCTCAGATCGGCGGTACTAGTTTGTTAATTGTTGTCGGTGTAGCTCTTGAGACAATGAAACAGCTTGAGAGTCAATTAGTGAAACGCCATTATAAGGGATTTATTAAGTAAAGCTGTTTAGTGGGGGGCAGGTTGCTTTCCCATTAAACGGATAAGATACTGAGGGGGAAGCAAGAAATGAATTTAGTGTTAATGGGCCTTCCTGGTGCTGGGAAAGGTACTCAAGCAGAAAAAATCGTTGAGCATTACGATATCCCTCATATCTCAACAGGAGATATGTTCCGAGCTGCAATTAAAGAAGGAACGCAACTAGGTTTAAAAGCTAAATCATTTATGGACCAAGGTAACCTTGTTCCTGATGAAGTAACAATTGGAATTGTGCGCGAGCGTTTAAACAAACAAGATTGTGAAAACGGCTTTTTACTTGATGGCTTCCCAAGAACAGTAGCCCAAGCAGAAGCTCTTGAAACAATTACAAAAGAACTAAACAAGCAAATTGATTATGTGATTAATATTGATGTAGATCAAAGCATTTTAATGGAGCGTCTTACTGGACGCCGCATTTGTAAAGATTGCGGAGCTACTTACCACTTAGTATTCAATCCTCCTGCGAAAGAAGGAGTTTGTGACAAATGTGGCGGAGAGCTTTATCAACGTGCAGATGACAATGCTGAGACGGTTTCAACTAGACTTTCAGTTAATGTTAAACAATCTCAACCTCTACTTGATTTCTATCAAGAAAAAGGTTATCTACGCAATATTAATGGTAATCAAGATATTAACATTGTGTTTGAGGATGTTCGTCAATTACTTGCTGGGGTTAAGCAATGATCATTTGCAAGACACCAGAGGAAATTGAGGTCATGCGTGAAGCTGGACGAATCGTGGCTTTAACTCATCAAGAGTTGAAAAAACATATCGTTCCAGGTATTACGACTATAGAATTGGATGCAATTGCTGAAAATTTTATTCGTCAACATGATGCAATTCCGTCTTTTAAAGGGTATAATGGTTTTCGCGGCAGTGTATGTGCTTCTGTGAATGAAGAATTAGTTCATGGTATTCCGGGAGAACGCAAGCTTAATGAAGGAGATATCATCAGTTTAGACATCGGAGCTAAATTCGGTGGCTATCATGGTGACTCAGCTTGGACATATGGAGTAGGAAAGATTTCATTAGAAAATCAAGAGCTGCTTAATGTGACCGAGCAATCTCTCTACAAAGGATTAGCAGAAGCGAAGCCGGGTGAGCGTTTGTCGAATATTTCACATGCTATTCAACAGTACGCAGAATCACGTAACTTTTCGATTGTAAGAGAATATGTTGGCCATGGCGTCGGCAAAGACTTACATGAAGATCCGCAAGTACCTCATTATGGTCCACCGAATAAAGGACCGCGTCTACGTCCAGGCATGGTATTGGCAGTTGAGCCAATGGTGAATGCTGGTATGCGATATGTAAAAACATTAACTGATAACTGGACAGTTGTGACAGTGGATGGTAAAATGTGTGCGCACTTCGAACATACTATTGCAATTACTGAGACGGGATATGAAATTCTGACAGCATTGTAATGTTAAAGGATGTTATCTCTATCCATTCCTCGCTAGATGCACTGGACAGTAAACAGTAATTATCTAAATTCACGATGATCGTTTTTCGTCTGAATTGCTGTTAAAATGGTAAAGATGTATATTAGCGTCAATCATCTTGAATTTAATGATTACGATCTCCGGATGTTCAGAACAGGTTCTTTTTAAGTCGTTTAATGATAGCTTGTTACTGTTTCAAAGAAAGGAGAGCACTTTAATGGCAAAAGACGATGTAATTGAAGTTGAAGGTACAGTTGCTGAGACTTTACCTAACGCTATGTTCAAGGTAGAATTAGAAAATGGTCATACAGTACTTGCTCACGTATCAGGGAAAATTCGCATGCATTTCATTCGAATCTTACCTGGTGATAAAGTAACTGTAGAATTGTCACCATACGATTTAACTCGCGGTAGAATTACGTACCGTTTCAAATAAAACCTATGCACTCCGTACTATCAAGGAGGTATGAAACATGAAAGTCAGACCATCAGTTAAACCAATCTGCGAAAAATGTAAAGTTATCCGTAGAAAAGGTAAAGTAATGGTAATTTGTGAAAACCCTAAGCATAAACAAAAACAAGGTTAATCAATAAGGAGGTGCACTATTCATATGGCACGTATTGCTGGTGTTGATATTCCTCGTGACAAGCGTGTAGTAATTTCATTAACATACATTTTCGGTATTGGTCGTCCAACTGCTGAAAAAGTTCTAGCTGAAGCTGGAGTTTCTGAAGATACTCGCGTTCGTGACTTAACAGAAGAAGAATTAGGTAAAATTCGTGATATTTTAGATAGCTATAAAGTAGAAGGCGATCTTCGTCGTGAAGTTTCTTTAAACATCAAACGTTTAATTGAGATTGGTTCATACCGTGGTATCCGCCACCGTCGTAGTTTACCAGTTCGTGGTCAAAACAGTAAAAACAATGCTCGTACACGTAAAGGCCCACGCCGTACTGTAGCGAACAAGAAGAAATAATTAGTAAGGGAGGTCATTAACAGATGGCACGTAAAACTAATACACGTAAACGTCGCGTGAAAAAGAATATTGAAGCTGGTGTAGCTCATATTCGCTCAACGTTTAACAATACTATTGTAACAATTACAGATGTTCACGGTAATGCGATTGCTTGGTCTAGTGCAGGCGCACTTGGCTTCAGAGGTTCTCGTAAATCTACTCCATTTGCTGCGCAAATGGCTGCTGAAACTGCTGCAAAAGTTTCTATGGATAACGGAATGAAAACTCTTGAAGTTACAGTTAAAGGCCCTGGTGCTGGTCGTGAAGCAGCTATCCGTGCTCTTCAAGCTGCAGGTTTAGAAGTAACAGCTATTAAAGATGTTACTCCTGTACCTCACAACGGATGCCGCCCACCAAAACGTCGTCGTGTATAATTAATATGTATAGATTCTATTTCGTTGTCTATAATGATGATGGTGTAGAATTTATTCATGCAACGAAATGTTTTCCATTTGTTGTGCACATTCGGGAACTGTCTAATAGGGAATTTCGGTTAGGCATTTGAGAAATCAGCCGTCTAGCCGAGGTTTCGACGTTTTGAAGGAGGGTTTATATTGATAGAGATTGAAAAGCCAAAAATCGAAACGGTAGAAATCAGCGATGATAGAAAGTACGGTAAATTCGTCGTCGAACCACTTGAGCGTGGATATGGTACTACTTTGGGTAACTCCTTACGTCGTATCCTATTATCCTCACTCCCTGGTGCAGCTGTAACATCTATTCAAATTGAAGGTGTATTACATGAATTTTCAACAGTTCCTGGAGTTGTTGAAGATGTAACAAACATCATTTTAAACGTTAAAAAGTTAGCGTTAAAGATTTACTCTGATGAAGAGAAAACACTTGAGATCGATGTTAAAGGTCCTGGTACAGTAACGGCTGCTGACATTCAAGCAGACAGCGATATCGAAGTTCTAAATCCAGATCTTCATATTGCAACACTTGAGTCAGATGCTCATTTCCGTATGAGACTTACTGCTCGCACAGGTCGAGGTTATAATCCTGCCGATGCTAACAAGCGTGAAGACCAACCAATTGGTGTACTTCCAATTGACTCAATCTATACGCCTGTTACTCGCGTATCGTATTATGTAGAAAATACTCGTGTTGGTCAAATGACAAATTACGATAAGTTAACGTTGGATGTTTGGACTGACGGTAGCATCGAGCCAGAAAAAGCTGTTGCTTTAGGTGCAAAGATTCTAACGGAACACTTAAATATCTTCGTTAACTTAACAGATGAAGCTCAAAAAGCAGAGATCATGGTAGAAAAAGAAGAAGACCAGAAAGAAAAAGTTCTAGAGATGACGATCGAGGAACTGGATTTATCTGTTCGTTCTTACAACTGCTTAAAACGAGCAGGCATCAATACTGTACAAGAGCTTGCTAATAAAACAGAAGAAGATATGATGAAAGTTCGTAACTTAGGCCGTAAATCTTTAGAAGAAGTTAAAGCTAAACTTGAAGAATTAGGTTTGGGTCTACGTAAGGACGACTGATTATATCTACCTGTTTAACTACTTAACAAAGGAGGGGACCTCACATGTCTTACCGTAAATTAGGTCGTACAAGCGCACAACGCAAGGCGCTTCTTCGTGATTTAACAACTGATTTAATCATCAGTGAACGCATTGAGACAACTGAAGCTCGTGCAAAAGAATTACGTTCAACTGTTGAAAAAATGATTACTTTAGGTAAACGTGGAGATCTACACGCTCGTCGTCAAGCTGCATCTTACATCCGTAATGAAGTAGCTAACGAGGAAGCTGGTCAAAGCGCTTTACAAAAACTATTCAGCGATATCGCTACTCGCTACGAAGATCGCCAAGGCGGTTACACTCGTATCTTAAAAGTTGGACCTCGCCGTGGTGACGGTGCTCCAATGGTTATCATTGAATTAGTTTAATATTTTTAATACAGATAGAAAAGGGCGAGACAGTGTGTAACTAGTCGTTGCCCTTTTTTTATACCTTAAACCGGGTAAATAGCGTAAAAAACCAATGTAGGCAATGCTGCAATAGAAAAAGCTGAGAGGAAGATAGCGTTGAAAGAAATGTCTTTAGAGGTAAAAGATTTATGCTTTCGATACGATCCTGAAGCAGACCTAACATTAGATCACCTTTCTCTCTCTGCTTATAAAGGTGAATGGTTAGCGATAGCTGGACATAATGGATCTGGTAAATCGACGCTGGCACGAATTCTAAACGGCCTTTTGCTACCTGAAAAAGGAACGGTTCGAGTGGGCGATACTCTTTTATCTGAAGAAACAATATGGGATGTGCGTAAGCAGATTGGAATGGTGTTTCAAAACCCAGATAATCAATTTGTTGGCTCAACCGTTCAAGATGATATTGCGTTTGGGCTTGAAAACAACGGGATTCCATTTGAGATTATGGAAAAACGTATACCTGAAGCAATCGAAATGGTCAATATGGGTGCTTTTTTGGATCAAGAGCCTCATCAGCTATCAGGTGGACAAAAACAGCGTGTGGCCATTGCGGGTATAATTGCCGTACAGCCATCTGTCATCATTCTAGATGAAGCAACATCTATGTTAGATCCTATTGGACGAACTGAAGTACTTGAAACTGTTAGAAAATTAAAAGAAGAAAAACAACTGACGGTTATTTCAATTACCCACGATTTAGATGAAGTAGCAATGGCTGACAGAGTCGTTGTGATGAACAAAGGGAAGATCTATGCAACAGGTACTCCACGCGAAGTATTTGCATTAGGTTCCAAGTTAACGGATATTGGACTAGACTTGCCGTTTTCCGTTAAGCTAAGCCATCGTTTTGCTTCCGTAGGAATTCCTTTATCAAAAATTCATTTAACAGATGAGGACTTGGTGGACGAACTATGGACATTATATTCAAAGAAGTAGAGCATCGTTATCAAGTTAATACACCATTTGAACGAATTGCTCTACATGACTTAAATTTAAGCATTCAATCAGGTACATTTTTGGCTGTTATTGGCCATACTGGTTCTGGGAAATCAACAATCATACAACATCTGAATGCTTTATTGAAGCCAACTGCTGGTGAAATTCAAATCGGTGAGCGCACAATTAAAGCCAATCGAAAAGAAAAGAATTTAAAAGCTATTCGTCAGCAAGTAGGCGTGGTGTTTCAATTTCCAGAACATCAGCTTTTTGAAGAAACGGTGGAAAAAGATATAGCTTTTGGACCAATGAATTATGGCGTTTTGGAAGAAGAAGCAAAGCAAAAAGCAAGAGAGCTTATCAAGTTAGTGGGGTTGCCAGAAGACCTTCTCACCAGATCTCCTTTTGATTTGAGTGGTGGACAAATGCGTCGTGTAGCGATAGCAGGTATTCTAGCAATGAATCCTAATGTGCTAATTTTAGATGAGCCAACTGCTGGATTGGATCCTAGAGGCCGTCAAGAAATTATGAATATGATTTATCGTCTTCATAAAGAAAAAGGCTTGACGACGATTCTCGTGACTCACAGCATGGAAGATGCAGCTATGTACGCTGATGAGCTAATTGTGATGAATAAGGGAACAATTGCAATGAAAGGGTCACCTAGAGAAGTGTTTGGTCAGCATACGCAGCTAAAAGAGTATGGATTGGATGTTCCAGAATCGCTTCGCTTTATGCTGAAGCTGCAAGAGAAATTTCAGCTTGAAGCATCGGATACGGTTATTACCTTTTCTGAAGTGGTAGAGAAAGTGCAGCACCTTATGCAGCAAGGTGAACGATTATGATGAACTCAATCATTATTGGTAAGTATGTGCCGGGTCATTCTGTTGTCCATCGAATGGATCCTCGGGCCAAGCTGCTTCTCGTATTTGCGTATGTATTAATTGTGTTTTTAGCAAATAACCCTATCGGCTATGCTTTTTTAGGTGTGTATACCCTTGTGATAGTGGCCATGAGTAAAGTGCCCGTTTCATTTATTTTAAGAGGGTTAAAGCCCGTTCTATTTATTATCATCATCACGTTTCTTTTGCACATTTTTATGACAAAGGAAGGTCCTCTTTTGTTTGAATGGGGATGGTTTTCTGTCTATAAAGGCGGCCTTATTCAAGGTATTTTAATTTCCTTGCGCTTCTTGTTCTTAATTTTAATTACGACGATGCTAACACTAACGACTACGCCCATTGAAGTAACAGATGGAATGGAAAGCTTGCTGAATCCATTTAAAAAGCTCAAGCTTCCTGTCCATGAATTAGCTTTAATGATGTCCATTTCTCTTCGCTTTATTCCTACACTGATGGAAGAGACTGATAAGATTATTAAAGCGCAGACAGCTCGAGGAGTGGACTTTAGCAGCGGCCCCGTTACGGATCGGTTGAAAGCTGTCGTTCCTTTGCTTGTTCCTTTATTTATAGGTTCATTTAAGCGTGCTGAGGAGCTAGCTATTGCCATGGAGGCAAGAGGTTATAAAGGCGGAGAAGGGCGTACAAAGTATCGTCAATTGAAATGGGGAAGCATAGATACGATTATGCTTTTACTTCTGCTGGCAGTAGCTGTTGTTTTAGTAATGATTAGAACGTAAAGATTGTTTGGTGAAAAGATGAAACGTTTAAAATGTATAGTTGCATACGACGGTACACACTTTTCGGGTTATCAAGTTCAGCCCAATAAGCGAACTGTTCAACTGGAGATTGAAGCCGTTTTAGAGAAAATGCACAACAAAAAAGTTCCGATTTACGCCTCTGGACGAACGGACACAAATGTTCATGCACAGGGGCAAGTCATTCATTTTGACACAAACCTAAATATTCCATGTGATAAGTGGAAAAAAGCATTGAATTCAATGCTACCAGATGATATTGTAATGAAGAATGTATGTGAAGTTGATGCACATTTTCACGCCCGGTATGACGTTACTTCAAAAGAGTATCGCTATCATATTTTGCGCGGCGAAGATCGAAATCCTTTCACTCGTTCTTATGCATACCATTACCCTTATCCATTAGACTACTCAAAAATGAAAAAAGCCATCACATATTTACTCGGTACACACGACTTTACAAGCTTTTGTTCTGCGAGGACAGAAGTGGAAGATAAGATTCGTACGATTTACAAGATTGATATGTATGAAGAGAATAGTCAGCTTGTGTTTAGATTCGTTGGAAGTGGCTTTCTGTATAATATGGTTCGTATTCTTGTTGGCACGCTTTTAGAAGTAGGACAAGGCCGTATTGGACCAGATGCTATAAAAGATATTCTAGAAAGCAAATCACGTCCTCGTGCAGGGAAAACTGCGCCTTCGCAAGGACTATATTTATGGCGCGTTTTCTATGACAACTAAACCTGGTGTAACATTTTCTTGACATTAGTAGCTTAAAGATATAATATATCATATGGTATGTATTTTAACCCCACGGTTAGCCCCGGAAATTAATCGTGTTGAAATAGAAGGTTGAAATAATTTTATAATTGATGATGAAAATTAGGAGGGAAACTCATGCGTACAACTTTCATGGCGAAAGCAAACGAAGTAGAGCGTAAATGGTATGTTGTCGATGCTGAAGGTAAAACTTTAGGTCGTTTAGCAAGTGAAGTAGCATCAATCTTACGCGGTAAACATAAACCAACTTTTACACCACATGTTGATACTGGTGATCACGTGATCCTTATCAATGCGTCAAAAATCGAACTAACAGGTAAAAAATTAACTGATAAAATTTATTACCGTCACAGCATGCACCCAGGTGGTTTGAAACAACGTACAGCATTAGAAATGCGTACTAACTACTCTGAGAAAATGCTTGAATTAGGAATCAAAGGCATGCTTCCAAAAGGTAGCCTAGGCCGTCAAATGTTCAAAAAATTACATGTGTATGCTGGTGAAACACATCCACATGAAGCACAAAAACCAGAAGTTTACGAACTTCGCGGATAATTAATAAGAGGAGGTTATTATCTTGGCACAGGTACAATATTACGGAACTGGTCGTCGTAAAAGCTCTGTTGCTCGTGTACGTTTAGTACCAGGTAACGGTCGCGTAACAATCAACGGTCGTGAAATCGAAGAATACATTCCATTTGCTGCACTACGTGAAGTAGTAAAACAACCACTTGCTTTAACTGAAACTGTAGGTAACTATGACGTATTTGTAAACGTTAATGGTGGAGGTTATGCAGGTCAAGCTGGCGCTATTCGTCACGGAATCTCTCGTGCTTTATTAGAAGCAGACCCTGAATACCGTGGAACATTAAAACGTGCTGGTCTATTAACTCGTGACGCTCGTGCGAAAGAACGTAAAAAATACGGTCTTAAAGGCGCTCGTCGTGCACCACAATTCTCAAAACGTTAATTTTATATTACGTTTCAAGCCTTGGTCTTTGGACCAAGGCTTTTTTTATTTGTTGTTTGCGTATGAGACGAAGGCTTGTGCAAACAATATGTAAAAAAGGGAGGCGTTATCGTGAACGAGGTTACATATTTAAAAGAAAAACGTTATGAAAAAGAAATGAAATATGAACGCAAAGTCCTAAGGGAACTATCGTTTGATTTGCTTCAAGAGAGGCTGCGCCGTTATTTTCATCCCATGTTTCAGTGGAATATGCTAGGAGACGAACATGTGGAGGAGTACTGTCTTGATATTGCCATCGAATCTTTTTTATTAGGTGCCCGGGTAAGTAAACGTGGTAAAGGCTACGAAGACTTTCAGAAGCACAGTAAGCAAGAAGAGTCTCTTTTAATTGATACATTGTACGGAGCCGTCAGCATGTCTGTAACAGATCTGTATCAAGATGGTCTGTATTATTTGTGTCAAGGATATGTGCAAGACTGGTGGAAAGAAGGTTATCGTACCGCAGAAAAAAGACGTCGGTTACGTTTGCATTAAAAAGTACTCATAATTCCCGTTCTTGTCCCATATAGAAATAAATAGGTGAGGCAAGAAGGGAAGGGATAAAATGTCTAAAGTAAAAATAATGAGCACAATTATAGCGTTTCTCGTTCTTTTTGTCATTGTACAATATCAGATAGATCATAGAACATCATCCGGTTCGCTTTCACTTCCTCTTAGCGGGAAAGTTATTGTACTAGATCCTGGACACGGCGGTGTTGATGGAGGAGCGGTAGGAGACAATGAAGTGCTTGAAAAAGAAATAACTCTTAAAATTTCGTTAATGCTTCGGGACTATCTGCAAGAGCAAGGGGCACTTGTTATTATGACGAGAGAAAAAGACGAAGACCTAGCGGCCAAAGATACAAGAGGATACAGTCGGAGAAAAGTAGAAGACTTAAAAAATCGCTTAACGATGATTAATAAATCCAATGCCGATTTGTACTTAAGTATTCACCTGAATGCTATTCCATCCTCTGCGTGGAGAGGGGCTCAAACTTTCTATTACGGATCCCTAAAAGAAAACGAGCAAGTGGCCAAACTCATTCAACAAGAGCTAAGAAATAACCTAGACAATACGACCCGTGAAGCAAAAGCTATTCAAACTCTTTACCTTCTTAAGCATTCTAAGCCACCCGGTGCTTTGGTTGAAGTAGGATTCTTATCAAATCCTACAGAACGTAAAATGCTTCAATCGAAACGCTATCAAAAAAAGTTAGCTGAATCCATTTATGAAGGAGTCAGCCGGTATTTTACTGGAGAAAAGCCTAAATAAAAAGCATAGCATCCTTCTATTCAGAAAAATCTAATATGTATGATATACTTGATAGTATAAATAGATTTTAACATGGTGGTGGGAGTATGCTAACGGAAAAGCAAGTAAAAGAAGTAGTAGGGGAAATTACAGATCCATTTTTAAATAAAAAACTATCAGAAACAGATGCGATTAAAGAAATAACAATCAAAGCTGAAAAACAGCATATAAGCCTGAAGATTGCTGTTGCAAAAACAGGTACTAGTGAACAGCTGAGCCTTCAAGGCACAATTGTAGAAGAATTAAAAAAAGCAGGTGTACAGTCGGTTGGACTGCGATTTGTTGAGTTTACGCCTGAGGAACTTCAGCAGTACCGCGCTGAGCAGCCGAATACTGGCAACTTACTAACTAGTCCGAATGCACCTGAATTTATTGCTATTGCCAGCGGTAAAGGAGGCGTTGGTAAATCAACAGTCTCTGTTAACTTGGCCGTTTCTCTAGCTCGTTTAGGAAAGAAAGTTGGTTTAATTGATGCTGACATTTATGGATTCAGCGTCCCAGATATGATGGGAATCACACAGCGTCCTGTAGTAGAAGGTGAAAAGATTATTCCAGTTGACCGTTTCGGAGTAAAAGTTATTTCCATGGGCTTCTTTGTAGAAGATAATTCACCTGTTATCTGGCGAGGACCTATGCTTGGAAAAATGTTGACGAGCTTTTTTACAGAAGTTGAATGGGGAGAATTAGATTATCTTTTACTAGACTTACCTCCTGGAACAGGTGATGTCGCATTAGACGTTCACTCCATGCTTCCGGCTTGTAAAGAAGTGATTATTACAACACCACATCCTACAGCGGCATTTGTTGCAGCTAGAGCGGGTGCTATGGCTTTGAAAACCAATCATGAGGTAATTGGAGTTGTAGAAAATATGGCCTACTTTGAAAGCCAGCTAACAGGTGAAAAAGAGTATGTATTTGGTAAAGGCGGGGGTCCAAAACTTGCTGAGGAACTTCAGACAGAGCTGTTAGGACAGCTTCCGTTAAGTCAGCCTGACTGGAATGAAGAAGATTTTGCACCTTCCATTTACGATGAATCGCATCGTTTAGGTAAAATATATGGAGAGATTGCAAGCAAGATTGCATTTATTTGCGAAAATGAAAAAGCAGCAACAGGAAAATAACAAAAAGCACGCGCTGTTCGAGCGCGTGCTTTTTGTTATTATACAGAGAGTTCAATCTGCGCCTTTTTTAAATCAAATGCAAGGTTTTGTTTTAAGAGAGCTAAAAATGTTTTTCCAGCTGTACTCACGGTGTGAGACTGGTGCTTTAAAATGCCGATTGCAGGCCCCTCATGCAAGTCATGAATCGTTTTAACCACCACTTGATCTGGCGGAAGAGTTGCGCTTATTTGTGGAACAACGGCTATTCCTAAGTTTTCTTTTACAAAATGCTGAAGTGTGCTAATAGTGCCTAACTGGACTTTAGCAGGCAGCTGCCCTGTTCGTTCAAAGATTAGCTGCTCAATTTTCTTTTGAACGGAAGATTGCCCAGCTGTAATCAGCGTTTCGTTTATTAAATCTTTGGCAAAGATTGTTTTTCTTTTTGTTAGAGCATGATTGAATGGTAATAGCAGCACAAGTTTTTCCGTTAGCAATGCCTCAAATTCTATATCTCTGAACGATTCTGAGACAGTGCCAATCGCGAAATCAATTTCTTGATTGCGTATATGTTGATGAAGGTGCTTTTCGTCTGCAACGAGTAAGCTAATTTCTGTGTTGGGATATCTTTTTTTAAATAATGAGAGAATGGAAGGCAGTCGACTGCTTGCTGTAGGCTCTGCAGCACCTATACGGATAGTGCCGGCTTGGCCTGTTGAATAATCCTTTAAGGTGTTATTTAAATATTCATATTCTCTTAGTAAAATATTTGCCCGCTCATAAAAAATTTTACCTGCTTCAGTAAGTTTAATGCTTTTTCCTCGTTCTAAAAGCTTAAATCCTAGTTCGGATTCTAACTTTTGAATGTGCAGTGTAATGGTAGGCTGAGAGTACTTTAAATATTCAGCGGCTAATTGAAAGCTTCCTAAACGAACAATGGTTTGAAACGTTTTAATAACGCGAAATTCCATCGAATTCCCTCCTTTTGCTATAAAACGATTGTGTTAATTTCTAATATTTTAACATAAAGCTAAGAATTAAAGTTTACAATTCCAATAAAAATACTAAGTATTAAAAAATATAAAGAAGTCATTTAGGTTTTTTAATAAAAATAAATGACATAATTAAATACGCATCTCACATGAGATGCGTATTTAATCACTGCTGTTGCTGTTCTCCGCCTGAGTCAGATCCACCGGAAGAAGAGCCACCGTCGTCGCTGCTTTGTTTTTGTCCACCCTGTGTTTCTTCAGCGGCTTTCAAAAGAATGTCTTGAATTTTAGATTGATAAAGAGGGCTATCAAATGTTTCGGTCATAATCTTTTGTAAATAAGTGCGATATTCTTTACTCTTTAAAACAGTCAGTACTTCTTTTTCCATGGCCGGATCCTTTAAAACATCTTGAAGCATTCCTTGATATTCAGGATCTTTCATTAGTTGTTTGATGACCGTCTTATTTTCTTTTTCCAAACTTTTAGCAAAGCTTTCAGCAAACTTCGGATCATCCATGGCTTTTTTCCAAAATTCCACGCCTTTATCTGATACTAGGGTTTGAGAAATTGTATCTTTTATCGCGTTTTGATCCATTAAAATATCTTGTCTAACAGAAGGGTCTTTCATAATTGCCTCGACTGCTTTTTTCCCTTCATCTGTTTTTAAAATATCAACAACCATTTTCTTTGTTTGATCATAATCCATACCATTGTTCTCTTCATCTTGCGGTGCACAGGCTGTAGCTAAAAGCATACACATTCCTATATACATGAGGAGCATGAGTCGCTTTTTCATAGTAATGAGCTCCTTTCCTAATATGCTTACGCTTAATATGAGATAATCAAGGTTTTTTATTCATAAAAGAGCTCTAGATTTTTCAAAACGTGATTGGTACAATTTATGAAAAGGTACAATTTTGTAACTTATGGGGGAGATGGAAGTGAATAGTCGAAATTGGGTTCGTCTATTTCTAACTACGTTAGCTGTTGGGGGTATAAGTACAGCTGTTGTTGGGTTTGCGGTGCGCTGGGGGGAATACGGTCACTTATTTCAACAAGGAAAGATAGGAGAAATTGTTGCTGTTTTAACATGGCTCGTAGGCGTAGGGTTTATTTTTAGTTTAATTAGCCAAATGGGGTTTTTTGCATATTTAACTGTTCACCGATTTGGGTTAGGAATTTTTAAATCTGCATCACTTTGGAAATCGGTTCAAATTGTATTTGTTTTATTTGTATTATTTGACGTTGCTTATTTTCGATATAAGTTCTTTCAACAACCGGGAGAAGGCATAGGCAATTATATTTTGTTAAGCGTTTTCTTGTTAGCGGTGGGGTTGTTAGTGGCGTATGCAAAGAAAAAGCAGACGAATAAAGAGGCTTTTGTACCAGCGCTGTTTTTTATGATTGTTGTAACGACAATTGAATGGTTCCCAGCGCTGCGAACGAACGAAGAAAGCTGGCTTTACCTTATGTTGTTTCCACTTCTAATTTGTAATATGTATCAACTTCTTATTTTGCCGAAACTTCTTACGCACGCAAGAATAGCAAAAGCAGACAAATAGCATATTTGTCTGCTTTTGCTTTCCGTATACAGTGGGTATAGAACTTAGCGGATATCTTTTACTTGAGTTTTAGAATTTGAAATTAATGTTGAAACACTTACGTTTGAGACCTTTTTATTTTGTAATGAATCCTTGATATATGGAATAGCCTTTGCTGTTTGTTGAGCGGAGTCAGACGCGTGTAGCAAGATAATATCCCCCCCGCCTAAAGGCTTTGTAACATTCGAGACAATTTTTTCAACCCCTGGATTTGTCCAGTCTTTAGAATCAATGCTCCAGTGAACAGTAGTATATCCTATGTCTGCTGTTAATTTTAAGATGTCTTTATTAAATTGCCCGTTAGGAGGACGGAGAAGGTGAACATCTTTAAGGCCTAGAGAATCAAAGACTTTCTTTGATTTTGCAAGATCCTGTCTAATCTCATTAGGTTTTAGGCTTGTATAAGAAGTATAGTCATAGCCCATTGTGCCGATTTCGTGACCTTCTTTCTTAATGCGCTCTACAATATCTGGGTGACGTTCAGCCCATGAAGCCGATAAAAAGAAAGTAGCATGGTCAATATGCTGTCTTTTTAGTTCATTCAGAATGGGAATAGCTCTTTCATCTCCCCAGCTGATGTTAAATGTCAGAGCAACTTCCGGATTTTTATCATCCGCCTTATAAACAGCTCTTGGACCGTTATCTGTTGAAAACACGGGAAAGTGAAACGTCTGCTGAGCATAGAGAAAAAAGCTTGTAAAAAATGCAGCAACTACGATAAGCATTGTTTGTTTGATTCTTTTAGCTCGAATAGTATAAAACATATTCATTTTGTCACCTCATTTAATAAGTAGTACTTGTCTAATTTGTATGCGTTTTGTCTACAATTAATAACAGGTAAGGAAAAGAACAACTGATTTTATTTTGATATTTGAGAATCAATGTCGCAAAAAGCAGGTGAATCAATGAAAATTTGTTTATTTAATCAGGTGGAGTGTTTAGAGTTAGAAGCACTACTCAGAGAAGAAATGAAAAGAACAAACGTTGCTTTTCAACAAAGTTTGAATCATGTAGTTCTTGAACGAAACATTCAAGAGAAGTATCAAATCCTTTCAAAAATCTTGCTAAGATTCGGTGAAAGCAGGGAAGTAAATAAGATTTTTTGATAAAACGAAAAAAATTTTTCAAAAGGTGTTGACTTTATATAGTACAGATGTTAAATTATTAAATGTCGCTGATGAGTGATTGGAAAGCAATCGCAATTCATCAGAAATAAAATATTAAAAAGTTGTTGACAAATGAAAGACAACTTGTTAATATAAAAAAAGTCGCTCAAGAGCGGCGGTTGAACTTTGAAAACTGAACAAAGCGACAAACGTCAACGTTAATTTTTATTTTTTAAATGAGCAAGTCAAACATTTCTTCGGAGAGTTTGATCCTGGCTCAGGATGAACGCTGGCGGCGTGCCTAAT
>NZ_JAWRXD010000431.1:0-292 GCF_046535215.1 Priestia sp. SIMBA_032
CTAGCAAGTTCAGGTATCGCCAACATTTTAGGCGGACAACTTGCAAGCTTCACAACTTCACTTTGATACGCTGAAGTATTCACAGTTATTGGCGCTGTGGCAATTGTATTAGGTTGTGTTTTATTATTAATTTCTAAGAAATTAGTGAAATGGATGGATTAAAAAAGATGAGGAATTTCTCCTCATCTTTTTTTATGCTGTTTTCCCTTGTTCTATTGCTTGTTCGTACAGCTCTTTATGTTCTTTATATTCACTTGGTACGAAACTCTTATAGAAGAATGAGAACCAGCTG
>NZ_JAWRXD010000432.1:0-292 GCF_046535215.1 Priestia sp. SIMBA_032
CTCCCATTGCTTCGAAGCCTTTTAAATGTTGGTCAATTGGACGTGAACCGATTGCACATCCACCAGGAAGTGCAATACGAGCACGACCGTTACGTGCTAATAATGGTCCCATTACTTGAACAGATGCACGCATTTTACGTACATATTCAAATGGTGCTTCAATGTTTAGTTCTTTAGAAGAATCGATTGTTACTTGATTATTTTCAAATACGACTTCAGCATTTAAATGACGTAATACCTCATTAATTGTGTATACATCAGACAAAACTGGTACTTCAGATAGTACATTCTT
>NZ_JAWRXD010000433.1:0-292 GCF_046535215.1 Priestia sp. SIMBA_032
ATCAAAAAGTTAACTGAATTGGTGATGATTTATAATTTAGAGATGATTGTGTTATAATCTCGCTAAATTGCTATTAATCTAATGAAATTAAATTATCCTCAAATGAAAAATACGCTATTCTTTCCTATAATTCTACAGAAAGGATAACGTATTTTTGCTTTATGGGTAGTGTAAAACCTTAGATTGATAGCGATGTGATAATGCCCTTTTTTTAGACTCATGCTATCAGTATGTCCAAGATTAGGAGATTACTTGTAAGAGTCCTGGGATGACTGCAACCGTGCTGTGTTAT
>NZ_JAWRXD010000434.1:0-292 GCF_046535215.1 Priestia sp. SIMBA_032
ATGTAGACCTCCAATTTATTTTTTAGTACAAGTTTTAAAATTGAATTCTATTATGTAGAAAATATAAAGAGTAGCTAAAGATGTGTAGTCTAGGAGTATAAGAAAGTGCACTTTCCTTTTTGTGGGTTAGTATACTTATCTTGTATCATGACGCATTATTGGCTTCATACATAATTGTGTAAAGCTATGTATGATAAAATGAAGAAAAGTCTTTAAGAAAGGAAAGATAAAAAATGAGTGTAACTGAACATAAAAAACAAGCTCCAAAAGAAGTGCGTTGCAAGATTGTTAC
>NZ_JAWRXD010000435.1:0-291 GCF_046535215.1 Priestia sp. SIMBA_032
TTTAAATTTGTAAAATCTACAATTTAATATTTGTTCACTTTTCCTTTAAATAGTTAATTTCCTTCTTAGATTTTTCATTATAAGCTTCTTCAATTCCCTTGTTTCCCCTCCCCTTCTTTTATCTTATAAACAAGCAATTTCTTTCATTAGTATTAAATAAAATAAAGCATTGATTTTAAAATAACCTAATTTACATAAGATTGAGAATAAACTACAGTGCGTATTCTTCACGTTTAATCAGCATTTGAATTATAAATCTAACATATGTTTTTTAGTTGATTGTCATTATGG
>NZ_JAWRXD010000436.1:0-291 GCF_046535215.1 Priestia sp. SIMBA_032
GATATGGTCCTTTAGCTTCTCGAGCAGCTGCATGGGCCGGGAGAAATCGTCCACCACTGCGATCAGGTGCTGCATTGCCTTGAACGTTTCGGGCGTTTGCGAATAGAAGGACTGCGCCGAAGCGCATTTGATAACGAACTGGAGTTGACCCGGTTTCGTGGATACCTATCCTTTGGAATAGGGTGCGACACGTGTCGCCGTCAGCCGCGCGTCAAGCGGCATGTAGTTGGCGGTAAAGCTCGTTTTTGTCTTGTCGCATTTGAGCGTTGACTCATTACGGTTGAAGCTGCG
>NZ_JAWRXD010000437.1:0-291 GCF_046535215.1 Priestia sp. SIMBA_032
GGCATTGCCGGGTCCACCCGGACGCCGCGGAAATCTCCCTGCCGGACCACCGACGCGAAAAGCCGCAGCTGGCCGGTGGTGCGGCCGCGCTCGCCGGTAATCCGGGCCTCGGGGAGTCCGGTTTCCGCCATCGCCCGCTCAATCAGCGCGGGACCGGCAGCTTCGATGTTGTCGGCAATGCGCTCCAGGAATGCGGCGTGTGTTTCCGGATCCAGGGTGCTGAAGGACGCGTACGCGTCCTCTGCCGCTGCAATGGCAGCAGCAAGCTGGTCGGTGTCGAGGAGGGAGTAT
>NZ_JAWRXD010000438.1:0-291 GCF_046535215.1 Priestia sp. SIMBA_032
GGCAGTGTCACCCCTACTCGCTGAAGGCGACGTTGCGAGGTGCCGGGGTAGTCGTCCTCGAACATCGAGGCACTCAGTGCAAATTCGACAGAGCCATCGTTGAGCAAGTCATCGAGGAAGTCGTCCCACTCCTTGTTGATCGTCGGGTCCATCGCCTTGAGACGTCGCAAAGACACGGTTTTGCTGATCTCCAGTTGCCGTTCATTACGGTGCAGGTACGCCGACTCCATGTTCAGCAGTTGCAACTTCAACGCTTCGCCCGCGCCCAACCCACGCCGGCTGTCGTTCCAG
>NZ_JAWRXD010000439.1:0-291 GCF_046535215.1 Priestia sp. SIMBA_032
TGCACCAGCTTGTGTAACTACCCCTTTACATATACCTTCTTCAACGATTAAACGCTCTACCATTCCTTGGAACAACGTTAAGTTTGGTGTTTCTTCAATTGTTTTCTTCAATTCATGTTGGTAAGAGAATTTATCAGCTTGCGCTCGAAGTGCACGTACAGCTGGACCCTTACCTGTATTTAGCATACGCATTTGAATATGAGTTTTATCAATATTACGTCCCATTTCTCCGCCTAATGCATCAATTTCACGAACAACAATCCCTTTTGCTGGTCCACCAACAGAAGGGTT
>NZ_JAWRXD010000440.1:0-291 GCF_046535215.1 Priestia sp. SIMBA_032
ATATACGAGCTCATACTCGTTCTCAACAAACATTTTACCTAACTGAATTGCCTGCTCTTTGAATTCTGGTCTCTCCCCTAAATTAGAACCTGCAAACACACAAATCTTTCTCATTCCTACACCCCGAAACTATATATTGTTATGATACAATTGACATTGTACAACATATTGAGGAGATGAGGAAGAAATGGATATCGTTGCATTTCAAAGATGGGTTGAGGAATTTTACGAAAAACGAAGCTGGTCACAGTATAATGCCTTTATTCGCTTAAATTTCTTAACCGAGGAAGT
>NZ_JAWRXD010000441.1:0-291 GCF_046535215.1 Priestia sp. SIMBA_032
GTAAATAAGTAAATAATAGACTGTGCAAAAGACATACTTACGAATACGTACTGACCCAATTCTCCTGCACTTAATGCCGGATGAAACGCAAAAAATGAATACACAAAAAAGGCCATAATAGCAAATGCACTACTCAAAAAATAGGCTGAGTATGTCCGTCTATTTCGCGTTACATTCCGATATGCGAGTTCTCTAATGTTCATATTACTTCTCCGCCCTTCTTTCTACTAACTATGTTTTTATATTAGTAAAGTACGGAAATACCTTCCATCGATTCAAATGACAAAAACC
>NZ_JAWRXD010000442.1:0-290 GCF_046535215.1 Priestia sp. SIMBA_032
TTAATCGGTTTAATCTTCTTCGGAGTAATTGGTTTAAAACGAGTAACAGAAGAAAAAGAAGCGAAGGAGGCCGCATAAAATGGCTTGGGTATTTTTAATTCTAGCTGGTATTTGTGAAATTATTGGTGTACTCTTTATGAAAGTAGCCACTGAAAAGAAAGGCTGGGCACCAAAAGTTATTTTAATCGCTAACTTCGGCGTAAGCTTCTTCTTCTTATCTCTTGCGATGAACACATTACCGATGGGAACTGCTTACGCAATTTGGACTGGAATCGGAACTGCTGGAAGTG
>NZ_JAWRXD010000443.1:0-290 GCF_046535215.1 Priestia sp. SIMBA_032
CTTTTTAGAGAGTATTTAGATATGTCAGTTTTATTTACATCAAAAAATATTAAACAGCCTAAAATGAATCCAAAACAAGATTATTTACCATTTAAAATTAGCAGAATGTCTATAATCTCTCATTTAAACACAAAATCAACTACTATTTTAAGGGCTAATAACCTCTTAATAACTTCTCACTATAGAGATATTTGAACCCTAGTAAAATTCCGCATCATTAAAAATAAATTACCACTTTGTCTATTTCGATTAGTAATTTTCAACATATTCTATCTTGAGAAGTAGCAAAG
>NZ_JAWRXD010000444.1:0-290 GCF_046535215.1 Priestia sp. SIMBA_032
ATACCAGCGGATGCATTGGTGCTAAGGCCAATAAAGCTTTTCACGATTTCACCAACTGGGATAAACATCGCAAGTAATATTAATTTTATAATAGGATTTTGCGCACCCCCAATAAGTGTAATAACTAACCATAGGGTAATTGCGTGAATCGCTTGAATTAATACTGCACCCATAAGTTCACGAATCCAATATAACGTCTGTTGTTTCTTTTGTGGGAACATCTGGTAAGGTTCTTCGCGTTGCTTCGAATTAAACCACATGCTCCACCGCTTGTGCGGGCCCCCGTCAAT
>NZ_JAWRXD010000445.1:0-288 GCF_046535215.1 Priestia sp. SIMBA_032
GGTCAGCCCGCAGTCCTGATGCTCCGCGGCCTCCACGTACGCGTGCGCGACGGTCGACATGGCGGCGTATCTGCCGGGCACCGGACCCCGCGGGGCAGGATTGAGGAGGGCGTACGCCAGCACGACGCACCCGGCGAAGCCGACGACGACGGCAGCCGCAATGACGGCGCCGCGGTGCCGGCCGGCGCCCATCAGGCCCGCTCGGAGCGGAGCCTCAGCAGTCGCGGCAGGTTGCGCGCGGCCATTGCAACGGTCAGCGGCCCGACCCGGGGAACGAAGACGCTGGCC
>NZ_JAWRXD010000446.1:0-288 GCF_046535215.1 Priestia sp. SIMBA_032
GGTGCACGACGTCGATTCCGACGACGCGGCCCTCCTGGCCGGGTGTGCCGGGCCAGCCGTCGCGCTCCGCGGGGAGCACGGTGAAGGAACGGGCGACGTCCGGCGAGTTGTTGAGTGCGGCCGGGATGGCGGAAAGGCGCAGCGCCTCCGCGAGCCCGGGCGTCATCTCGCCGAGGCCACGACCCCAGTGCAGCACGCGGGGCGCGGGGCCGGCGGCGTCGATGATCAGGCTGACGTCGGCCGCCTCGAGCGCGAGGATCCCGTCGGAATTCGTCATGATGTCCTTCG
>NZ_JAWRXD010000023.1:0-56429 GCF_046535215.1 Priestia sp. SIMBA_032
GAAATATAAAGTTATTAAAGAAATGTCAAAGAAACGCTTCTCTATCTGCCTCTTATGTAAAATTGCAGAGGTTTCTAGAAGTGGCTATTATAAATGGCGGAACCGTGAGGATTCCCCTTCTCATAAGCAATGTGAAGATAGAAGAATGAAACAAAAAATAAGAGAGTGCTATCAAAAGTTCAGAGGTATCTATGGATATAGGAGAGTACAGACCTGGTTAAAGGTCGTATATGGATTACATGTAAATCACAAACGTATTCAACGGTTAATGAAAGAGCTGAAGCTAAAAGCTATTAGTAGAAAAAAACGGCCATATTATCGAAAAAGAGAAGCTTTCGTTCTGTCATCTAATCATCTGAACAGAGAGTTTAAGGCTTCGCAGCCTAACCAGAAATGGGTAACCGATATCACCTATTTAATTTTTAATGGACAATCTTTGTATTTATCAGCGATTAAAGATTTGTACAACAATGAAATTGTTGCCTATAAGATAAGTTCGAGGAATGATTTGAAATTAGTAATGGATACACTCGAAATTGCCAAGAAACGAAGAAATGTAGAAGAAGTCCTCATACATAGTGATCAGGGAATTCAATATACATCTCGTGCTTATCATCGCTTCTTAAAAGCGAATGGGATGAAAGTTAGTATGTCTAGAAAAGGCAACTGTTGGGATAACGCTTGTATAGAGAGTTTCTTTAGTCATTTTAAATCGGAATGCTTCTATCTATATAAATTCCAAACAGCCAATGAGGTCAAAAATGCCGTTCACCAATACATAAATTTTTATAATCATGAACGATTTCAACGAAAATTAAATAACCTGAGTCCTTATCAGTATAGAACTCAGGCTGCATAGGTAGTTTTCTTAAGACTGTCTATTTGACAGGGGTCACTCCATAATGAGGTTGCTTCTTTTTTTACTAGATATGCTGTTTATATTCACTCACATTAAAGAGTAATCGTTACTTTAAATAAATCTCCGTCAATTTCAATATTCAATTCTCCTCCGTGCAAATCAATAATTGACTTAGCAATAGCTAACCCAAGTCCGGAGCCATCGGTTTGTCTTGAAGTGTCCCCTCTTTTAAATCGTTCAAACAGCTCATCTGCCTGCTCATTTAATTCATATTTACTTACATTTTTAAACGTTAGTTTCACTTGTTCGTTTATTTCTTGAACAGAAATATAGACACGCGTTTGTTCAAGTGAATATTTCAATATATTCTCTATCAAATTGTCAAATACTCTCCATAATTTTTGACCATCTACAGTAGCAAATATCGGCTTTTCGAGAGATTGAATACGCAATTGCAGAGTTGAATCTTCAATTGCTTCATTATATTCAGCTAAAGCCTGATGAAGAAGCTGGTTAATATCAATTTTGTCTTTATGCAATTCTACATTTCCACTTGCCATTTTTGACACTTCAAATAAATCATCAATAAGTGTCTGTAAACGTTTTGATTTACGGTCAATAATTTCAACGTAAGCACGTTGTTCGTCCGAATTAAGATCCTGCGACTTTAACAACGCTGTATATGTCATAATAGAAGTCAATGGTGTTCTCAAATCGTGACTGACGTTGGTAATTAACTCTGTTTTCAAGCGTTCACTTTTAACTTGAACATGCTGAGATGTTTGAACTTGCTGCTGAATATGATTTATATTTATCGCTGCTTGAGTCAAAGCTGATTTTCCTTTGATAGGTAACGGCTCTGTCCACTCAGCTGCGGCGATTTGATCAATTGAAATAATAATTTTATTTAAATAATTAATTCGTAGTATAAGCAGTATCAAAGTAACCACTCCTACAACACTTCCAACAGCTAAGTATAGTATAGATACTTGTTCTGCAAACATAGATCCACTAGTCAATAAAGCTGCAACAGCAAACACGGCAAACACTAAAAGCAGCACTACAACCATTATATGCATGCCAATATGTCTGATAATAAAAATAGATTGTAAAAAATCAATTACTTGATAAACACACGTTCTTTTATATTCTCCTTTTATATTATCTAGTGTGTGCATACGCTGAAACAGTAGAAATACTTGAAGTGTCCATAGGCAAATAGCTATGGATATCGCTATCATGTAAAAGAAGAACGTAGCAACATGCTTATATGATTCTAATAAAGAAGTTGGATAGCCGTTCAGAATGAGACTTAATGTAAAGAGTGAGTACAAAAGAAAAACCATTATACAAATATCTAAAGGTACTTTTTTATAAATCCTTTGTACTGCAGTTTGTCTTGCTATTTCTTTTAAACGTCCGGTTATTGTTTTTTTATAAATAAAGTAAACTATTAACAGAGCTATTATCCCTGACAATGCATACACGAAAAATACTACATTTTGGTGATGATAATAGTTATACTCATCAAATAAAGAACTACTGAAAGCTTCTTTTTCAGGAACAGCAATTATACCCGTAAACTTCTGCTTTAAATACCGAATTGGAATCTCTGAGTCTGCCTCACTACTTAACGATGAATTATCATATGCATTCGGTTGAAACACAAGCGGTGATTGAGCTGAATAAGTATGTTTATACAATATATTTTTCTGTTTTACTAATTGATTAACATCTTCTTTGCTTGCGTTTTGGATGTTCGTATATATTTTTTTTGTATTTCTATCTTTTAAATAATACATGATGTCTTTTTTATATTGAGATAATGGTTTTTGTTGATTAAAAGCTTCAGCATAAATTTTCTTCATTTCGCGTTCTTTGTTTTTCGCTATTTCTTCTCGAACAAGTTGATCATCTTGAAACTTTTTTTGAATGTTTTTAACTTCTAGATCCCGCTGCTTTACATAGGCAGCCTCAACGTTTTTGCTCTTTGCCTGCTTAGCGTCTTCTATTTTTTCTTCATATTTATCGTGCACGTTTTTTATTTGTTCTGTTAATGTTCCTTCCTTATATCGATACGACTCAATCTCTTCTTCTGTTATCTTATTTGCATTAACGGTATTCTTATCTTTTTTTGTCAATTCTAAAAGGTAGAGATCATTTGTAAAACGACTTATTTGCTTTTTGAAGTCTTCTGATTTTACATAGCTGCTTTTTTGTAAATAGTTTGTTTTTAATAGATTATGCACGTTACTAATTGAAGAAATAGTTGCTCCTAAACCAAATAAAAACAAGATAATCCCTATAGCTGAAATGACGCTACTTTTCCATTTTGTATCCAAGTCCCCACACAACCTTTACATACCTCGGATTTTTTGGTTCAATCTCAATTTTTTCTCTTATTTTTCTAATGTGTACCGCTACTGTGTTTTCTGCATTGTAGCCTGGTTCATTCCATACGCGTTCATAAATATCATGTATGGAAAAAACTCTCCCTGCATTTTTCATTAATAACTCTACAATTTTATACTCAATGGGAGTCAGCTTAATAAACACCCCATCAAGAGTGACGGACTTAGCCTCAATATCAAGTACGAGACCTCGGATATCAATCGTCTTTGTTTCCTCATATGTACCTAATGTCACATATCTTCTTAACTGTGATTTAACTCTCGCTATCAGTTCTAATGGATTAAAAGGCTTTGTCACATAATCATCTGCTCCTACCTGCAGACCGAGCACTTTATCTGCATCTTCGCTTTTAGCGCTCAGCATAATAATCGGGATATTTTTTTGTTCTCGGATTTTAAACGTCGTTGAAATGCCATCTTGTCTTGGCATCATAATATCAAGAATAATTAAGTGAACTTTTTCTTTATTTAGTATCTCTATGGCTTCGATTCCATCTTTGGCCGTAAAGACTTTAATACCTTCATTTTTTAAATAAATAGCAATGCCATTACGGATTTCTTGCTCATCGTCTACGACTAAAACCACATATTCGTTCATTGATTTCTCACACTCCTTTCAAAAGTATATCATGGGTCATTTCGTTTATGGGTTTTATTGTAAACTGCATTTCTTAAGAAAAAAGAAGGGGAAATCTTAAGATTTTCTTAAGCTTCATATGTTGAAAAAGGTTTAAAGAATAAGGATAACAGGAACGTTAAAAGAAAAAATATAATCAATTCCTCATTTGATTCTAAAGAACTATCCGTGAGCGATTATATCTTTTTATTTAAAAGGAGGATGATTTAACTTGGAACGGAATCATACAATTATGCAATTTTTCGAATGGCATGTGCCAGCTGATGGCGAGCATTGGAAACGCCTCAAAGAGCTCGCTCCTCAACTAAAAGAACAAGGAATTGATTCCGTGTGGATTCCCCCGGTTACAAAAGGTGTTTCATCAGAGGATAATGGCTACGGCGTTTACGACTTATACGATCTTGGCGAATTTGATCAAAAAGGAACCGTTCGTACAAAGTATGGAACCAAGCAAGAGCTGCATGAAGCGATTGATGCCTGTCATAATCATGGAATTAATGTTTATGTGGATATTGTAATGAACCATAAAGCTGCAGCAGATGAAAAAGAAACGTTCCACGTCATTGAAGTAGACCCCATGAACCGAACAGAAGAAATTTCTGAACCTTTTGAAATTGAAGGGTGGACAAAGTTTACATTTGAAGGGCGCGGCGATCAATATTCTTCTTTCAAATGGAACTTTAATCATTTTAACGGCACTGATTACGATGATAAAAATGGAAAAGAAGGCGTTTTTCGTATTGCCGGAGAAAACAAAAGCTGGAACGAAAATGTGGATCAAGAGTTTGGCAACTACGATTATTTAATGTTTGCGAATATTGATTACGATCATCCTGAAGTTCGAGAAGAAATGATCAAATGGGGAAAATGGTTAGCAGACACTCTGCAGTGTGACGGTTATCGATTAGATGCCATTAAACATATTAACCACGATTTTATTAAAGAGTTTGCCCACGAATTGTCCTCTTCTCAAGAAAAGCCCTTTTATTTTGTGGGAGAGTTTTGGAATCCAGAGTTAACAGCCTGTCAGGAATTCCTAGACGTGATTGATTACCAAATCGATTTGTTTGACGTATCGCTGCACTATAAACTACATGAAGCCTCTCAGCAAGGAAGAGATTTTGATTTAACCACGATTTTTGATGATACATTAGTCAAGACTCACCCGTTGAATGTTGTCACATTTGTAGATAACCATGACTCTCAGCCAAATGAATCTTTAGAATCTTGGGTAGAAGATTGGTTCAAACAAAGTGCTTACGCTCTAATTTTACTTCGTGAAGACGGCTATCCTTGTGTGTTTTACGGAGACTATTTTGGAATAGGCGGAGAGCACCCAATTGAGGGAAAAGAAAAAGATATTTCCGCTCTCTTGCATGTACGCTATGACAAAGCATACGGACAGCAAGACGATTATTTTGACCACCCGAATACCATTGGGTGGGTAAGGCATGGTGTAGAGGAATTTGAGAAGTCAGGATGCGCTGTGGTGATGTCAAACGGCGAAGATGGCGAAAAGAGAATGTTCGTCGGCGAACACCGAAGCGGACAAACCTGGATTGACTTCACAAACAACCGAGAGGACCAAGTTGTGATTGAAGAAGATGGCTACGGACAGTTCCCTGTAAATGGCGGCTCTGTATCCGTTTGGGCTGAAGCATAAAAAACAGTGGCCTGCGCCACTGTTTTTTTACCATAGACCTAGCAGTTTCCACCACAAGCCACCAATTCCAATCCAAATGATAATATGAATAATTGAAATTAAAAAGCCGAGCGACCACCATTTTTGCTGTGTTACATATCCACTACCGAAGAACACGGGTGCCGGTCCACTGCCGTAGTGAGTTAAACAGCCAAATAAATTGCTAAAGAACGCTAAAATTAATGCTGACAGTAAAGGAGGCGCACCAGCGGCCACGATAACAGATAAAAATGCTGCGTACATAGCGCTGACGTGAGCCGTATTACTCGCAAAAAAGTAGTGAGAATAAAAATACGCAATAGCTAGTACAATTAACGCGGTCATCCAAGACATATGACTAACAGTGCCTTTCATCAGGTCACTGAACCAAGGAATCATGCCTAGATCATTTAAGAAAGTTGCCATCATAACCAAAACAGCAAACCAAACTAATGTATCCCATGCTCCCTGTTCTTTTTTGATGTCCGACCAGCTTAATACTTGCGTTAAAAGCAGCGTACATAGACCAATAAAAGCAGTTGTTGTTGCATTAATATTTAAATTAGCGCCAAAAATCCACAGCACAAGAAGAAGTAAAAATACGCCAATCATGTACCATTCTTCTTTCTTTAGCGGACCCATCTCATTTAATTTTTTTACTGCAATTTCAGATGCTTCCGGTGTTTCTTTTAATTCTGGCGGATACAGCTTATAAATAACAAGCGGAATAACAATTAAACTAATAATTCCAGGTACAATTGCAGCCGCTGCCCAGCCAACCCATGAAATAGTCTTGCCTGTAATTTGTTCCGTCATTTTAACAGCAAGAGGATTGGCCGCCATTGCGGTTACGAACATAGCGGATGTAATCATATCTCCTTGAAACGATACTTTTGTTAAGAAAGCACCCACTCTGCGCTCCGTACCGTCTCCAGTTCTCGATCCGTATGTTTCAGATAAAGACCGAATGATTGGAAGAATAATTCCTCCAGCTCGTGCTGTATTAGACGGCATTGCAGGTGATAAAAGTAAATCACTTACGATAAGAGAATACGATAGTCCCAACGTCTTTTTACCGAACAAACGAACAAAGATATAGGCAACCCTTGTTCCTAGACCAGTCTTAATAAAGCCTCTAGAAATAAAGAATGCAATAACGATTAGCCAAATCGTCGTATTTTGAAAACCGCTGAGCGATTGTTCAAGTGTTAATGTATTAGTTAATACAATAATGGTTAAAGATAAAATAGCTACACTGCCTAATGGCAATGGTTTAATGATAAGCCCTACGATAGTAGCCACAAAAATAGCGAATAAGTGCCAAGCCTTTACATCAAGTCCGGACGGAGGTGTAATAAACCATAAAATAAGTCCGATTGCCAGACAAATTAATAAAGGAATAAATTTCACTTCACCGGCAGGCTTTTTTGTTGTTTCAGCCATAATCTTTCTCCTTTCATGTTTTTAAATAATAGTAGTAGTATGCTCTTTCCACTTCGTACCCAATACTTATCCCTTTTAAAATAAAACAATTGTAAAAATACGTTTCCTAAGGATGATATTGTAAAATTGTGAAGTGTTGAGCATAATTCCTTTATTATTTTATCATACATATTGACAATATTTATCTTTCACCTTCACTTTATTCCCTTCAAAATAGCTTGTAAGCGTTATTTCATCACAATAAATAAGCTGCATGAGTTCATCATGCAGCCTTGCATTTAGCGATTTACTTTTTGAATAAACACGACTTTGAGATAATTACCTGACTTAAATTCTTTTATTGTTTTAAAATCAGCTGGAAGAGCGAACTGCTCCATCATTTTGTACTGTTCCCCTTTTTCATTAAAAGCTTTTTCAATAAACGAATGGAATTTTTTCATATCAAAATTGCTTGCGTTCGTAGATGCTACAATGACACCGTTTGGCTTTGTAAGAGCAATGGCTTCTTTTAATAAATCTTTGTAGTCTTTTGCCGCGCTAAACGTATGCTTTTTCGACTTGGCAAAACTCGGCGGATCTAGCACCACAAGATCGAAGGTCATGTTCTTTTTGACCGCATATTTAAAATACTTGAAAACATCTTCTACGATAATGTCCTGTGCTTCGTGATCAATTCCATTTACACTAAATTGCTCAATTGTTTTTGCCAAGCTGCGATTGGCCAAGTCGACGCTTGTTGTTTTCGCAGCTCCTCCAAGAGCAGCCGCCACTGAAAATGCGCCTGTATACGAAAACATGTTTAGAATGGTCTTTCCTTTTGCATATTTATCTCGAATCGTTTTACGGACGTCTCGCTGATCTAAAAAGACCCCAACCATCGCTCCGTCATTTAAGTAAACAGCAAAACGAATACCGTTTTCTTTTACAATAAGAGGGAACTCACCTTTATCCCCTGCTACAAAATCATCTTCTTCAATATACTGCCCTTTTACGTTAAAACGTTTTTTCTGGTATAGCCCTTTAAAGTTAGGCGCAGATTTTAAGGCTTCAATGACATATTCTTTAAATTGATAAATACCTTCACTATACCAGCTCATGACGTAATATCCATCATAATAATCAATAATTAAGCCGCCAATTCCGTCACCTTCACTATTAAATACGCGAAAAGCAGTTGTATCTTCAGACGCATAAAAATCTTGACGAGAGGCAATCGCTTGCTGAATTTTCCGTGCAAAAAACGCCGCGTCAATTTGTTCACTTTTCTTCTTCGTCAGAATCCAGCCGTAGCCTTTGTTTTGCTTCCCATAATAGCCTTTGGCCAAAAATTGATTCTTCGGAGTGACTAAGTTAATAATAACGCCTTCTTCTTGAAGTTTATGACCATCAACAAGCGCATCTTTTTCAATGAGTGGATAACCTTTGTTCACTTTTTTAATAAAAGCTTCTTTGGCTATAACTTGTACTTCTTTTCTCATGTGTACACCCTATCTATTTAATTTAGTTCATTCTAGTTTTATCCATTTTACGAGAATACTCTACATTTATCTTAACATAGATAGCCGTTAATGTTTCCAGTTGCAAAATAGAAAAGCAGAGGGTGCTTTGAAGCATCCTCTGCTTGATATGAATGAAAAATGAAATGTATATTTTAAGATAAAAAGTTATGAACACTCTTGTCCCGTATAAGCATCGAACTTAAGCGTCTGCTGCTTGCTTCCGCTCACCATCGTTACTACGTATACAGTTATTGAGTTTTCCGTTGTAAGCTCAATATGCTCCACTTTTCCTTCTTGATGTTTTAAAGCAAGAACTTTTACAGCGTTCTCCGTTAACGGCTGAAGCTTATCTTGTTTTACATATGTGATTTTACCCGAAACCGCATCGATTCTGACTGTGTATTCCGTATTATCTTTGATTATTTTCACTGTGAAAATCGCTGTGTTTTGATCATATTCTACCATTTTCACCTTACCTGCATATGTAGCCAATGCAAGATCTTTTGCATCTTGTCTCGTTAATAGCTTCACTTCTTGCTGAGAAGTATTAACTACTTTTCCGGTGAAAGCATCTAACGTTACGGTATATTGAGTGCCATCTTTAAGAATCACTGCGATATACTGACTAGCGGATTCTTTAAACTCTAGACTATATACGTAACCACTATACTGTTTGACAGCTGCTTCTTTTATTTTTTGCTCTAGCATTAGCTGCAGCTCTTTTTTATTTTCATGAATGACTTTCCCCGTTAGACCATCTACGGTGAGCGTATATTCTACTTTGCCATATACTACGGTTAACGTATATTCACGCGTGTCTTTGTTAAATGTAATGGATTGAATAACGCCTTTATACTGCTTAGAAATGGATTCTTTCACTTGAGGTTGTGTCCATAACTTCACTTCTTGCTTCTTTACTACTTTTCCAGTGCTCGCACTTACTTCTACGATTCTTTGCTCCAGGTTATTCGTTACAATGGTAATTACATACACACTTGATTCCTGCTTAAATTCCGTAGATGTGACCGTCCCGTCGCAATCTTGCAAAGCAATACCTTTCGCCTGAGCTTGCGAGATACTCACATGTTCAGTTGTCTCTGCCTTCGCTGTCTTCATTTCTGCAGCGTGACTCGTTGTAATAGAGCTAAATGCAATTGCAGTTCCTAAAGCAGATGTAGACAATACTTTTGCCCATTTAATCATCTTTAAATTTCCTCCTCTTTCACCATTAGACTTTCCGTCCAATTTATGGTGTTTTATCTACTACGCCGTTCATTATGCAAAAGATTTCTGAGAATAAGACGAATAGAAGCTTAAAGTTAGCTGAAGATATAAGAATAGCTACTATTTTTCAGCTTGCTTTCAGCTATTATTCAGTGCTGTTTCAGATAAAAAAGCATAATAGAAAGTAGAGGAGCAAAGGAGTTTTCACCATGATGGATCAACTAAAAGGAATTAAAGTCTTGCTTATAGATGACGAACCAACTATTTTACAGTTTTTATCTTTAGGTTTAACGAATGAAGGATTTGATATCAAAGCTGCCCAAGACGGAATTGAAGGAATTAATATAGCCAAAGAATTCAAGCCTCATATCGCTATTGTAGATGTTATGCTTCCGGGAATGGATGGATTTGAAGTATGCCGCTTGTTGAAGAAAATGGGGAATATAGCTGTCATCATGCTAACAGCAAAAGATCAAGTAGACGATCGAGTAAAGGGGCTGACCATCGGAGCAGATGATTATATGGTCAAACCTTTCAGTTTTGAAGAACTTCTTGCGCGCATTCAAGCTAGAATCCGCAATCAATTTCCCAACTTATTAGACGAAGTATCAATCGGTCCATTTAAAATTGATGACCGCCGCAAAGAAATTAAATACCTTAATCACATACTTGATTTATCCCCTACTGAATATGCACTCTTAAAATTCTTGGTTATTAATCACGGTCTCGTACTAAGTAAATCCACCATTTTAGATCGAGTGTGGGGATATGATTTTGGAGGAGAAGAAAACATTGTAGAAGTATACATTCGATCACTGAGAGAAAAATTACAGGACCATAGCCGAACCGTTATTCGAACGCTTCGCGGTGTAGGGTATCGGATTGATATTTCATGAGGTACAAACGGTTCTTTCCGCTGAACTCTCT
Source organism: Priestia sp. SIMBA_032 (assembly GCF_046535215.1). Taxonomy (NCBI): domain Bacteria; kingdom Bacillati; phylum Bacillota; class Bacilli; order Caryophanales; family Bacillaceae; genus Priestia; species Priestia sp. SIMBA_032. The sequence continues at coordinate 10,682 of NZ_JAWRXD010000023.1, forward strand.
TCGCCTTCAGCTCTTAGTCAGAAGTTTGCTTGTTATTTTGAGCTTACTGATACTGATAGGCTTGTTTCAATACGTGTTCATGAAGCAATTTATCTACACAAACAAAATTAGAAGCATCGAGGATCAAATTCACTTGATTCCTGATGATGTCTGGAAGCATGATATTGAAACAAGCCAGAATGTAAAAAAATCAAGACCAATGGTTTATTTCCCAGGTGTTAATATTACCTTTATTAATCAAAAGATTACCTTTTTAAGGTTGGCTAAGGATCCACATCACTCATACTTTCCTAGGCTTTCCGCATCTACATACAAACAAGTAATGAAAAACATCAACCAGCCGGAAAACACGATGAGCACCGTCAAAAAAATCGATGATCATCAAGAGCAAGTCATTGTTTTAAAACCCATTGTCTTTGATGGAGAAATACAGGGCGTTATCCAAATCAATACTCCAACAGAATCACTGAGAGATTTGTTAATCAGACAAATGATGATCTTTTTAATGCTTTCACTTACTGCAATGACCATTGCTTTTTTTGTTTTTTCTTCTTTTTTAAAACGGACGTTAATCCCTTTATTTACTACTACTAAAAAAGTGGAGCATATAAATGCCGGAAGCTTACATGACCGCTTACCCGTTAATCAAGGACAAATTGAAATGGACCGTCTTTCTCTTTCTATTAACGAAATGCTTGAGCGTCTTGAAAAAGCATTTAAAGCTGAAACAGAGGCCAAAGAACAAATGCGACGTTTTGTTGCGGACGCTTCTCATGAACTGCGAACGCCCCTTACATCCATTCATGGCTTTTTAGAAGTTTTACTAAGAGGGGCTAGCAGTAATCCTGAACAGTTAAACGACGCATTAAAAAGTATGTATGAGGAGTCTAAAAGGCTGCGCAAACTGATTCAGGATCTTCTGCTTCTTGCTCAGCTTGATCAACTTCCCCGGTTTCAAAAAGAGTGCTGTTTTGTAGATGAATTGATTTTAGATATGAAACCTCAATTAATGCTATTGGCTGGGAACAGAAACGTTTTATTCAACTTCCCAAGCCGTTTACCATCAGAAATTAACAAAGATCAATTTAAACAAGTTATTTTAAACTTATTTTCCAATGCGGTACAGCATACAAACCCAAATACAGGAGTTATTCAAGTGATAGGGAAAACAAATGAGAAAGAGCTTTCATTAACAATACAAGATAACGGTCACGGCATTCCTCAAGAGCACCTTCCTCATTTATTTGAACGATTTTACAAAGCTGATGCTTCACGCTCTCGAGCATATGGAGGAGCGGGCTTAGGCTTGGCCATCAGCGCATCTATTATAGAGCTGCACGGGGGAAAAATACGTGTAGAAAGCAAATTGAATGCAGGAACTGCTTTTGAAATCGTATTGCCCTTGACGTAAAAAAGACGATTGCCGTGAAGCAATCGTCTTTTTTATCAAATCAGCATACTTTTCCTGTTTGAGGGCTGATTTTCACAGTATGTTTTATATTGTCTGTTCCTTTGATTACAAACGTGTACGCTTGTTCACTGAATGAAACAGATTGAACTGTTCCTTTGTGCTGTTGAAGAGCAGCTTGTTTAGCTTGTTCTTGCGTAAACTTTACCGCTTCGACTTTGATTACTTTTCCTGTTTCAGCGTTTATTTTCACATGGTGATCTTTGTTATCTATTCCGTGAATTAAAAATGTGTATACACCTTTTGCATATGAACTAGACTGAATCGTTCCGCTGCAATTTTTTAATGCGATCGTTTGAACCTGTGCTTTTGTAAATGCAGCGCTTTGAATTTGAATCACTTTTCCACTTTGTGCGTTCACTTTCACGTGATGATCGCGGCTATCTTTCCCATGAATTAAGAACGTATACACTCCATCATTGAAGCCTACTGACTTAACTGTTCCTCCACAGTTTTTCAACGCTACTGCTTGTGCCTCACTTCGAGAAAAAGATAGTTTTTCAACCTTTACCACTTTTCCGCTGTGTGCATTTACTTTTACGTGGTGATCTTGATTATCTTGTCCGTGAATTAAAAACGTATAGGCATTATTTTCAAAAGAAACCGATTGAACCGTTCCTCCGCAGTTCTTTAAGGCAATTGTTTTTGCTTGAGCTTGTGTATATGTTGCCGCTTCGGTATGAGCCGACGCTTTTGTTGAAGTAATGTGCTGGCCGTCTGAAGCAAATGCACTTGTCATTGATCCAAGAGCGATAGCTGTTCCAATTGTGGCACCTCCCACGGCTTTTGCTACTACTGCTTTTCCTGCTAATACTTTTCCAATCATGATTATACCTCCGCGTAATTTTCAATGTATTTACAGCTCAAGCTAAAGGTTTTAGCAGCGGTCATTTATCAAAATAGCGCCATTGGAGTAACGTTTTTTTCTGCTAAAATACCTTTCACTGTTGCTGTACGAGCCAAAGCGCTTCTTGTCCTCTTTAGCTATGTGTTTATTGTAAGAGCGGAACATGAATTCACTATGAAGCCCAGCTGAATGCTACCTGAACAAATTCTGAAAGATAGCTGAATAACTTCTAGTTAAACTTGTCATATAAATGTTCAACGTTCTTAACAACAGCTCAACAAATACAATACTTCTCTTTATATTTCCTCAACAATCAAATGATTTAATAAGTGTATGAATACGATTTGGAGGTTATCAACCATGAAAAAACGAGTATCTCTTGGACTATCTCTCACTCTCTTAGCTTCTAACGCTGCTTCTGCTTTTGCAGCAGAGCATCATCCAGTTCAACACCCAAAACAAATCAAAAGCGTCGAGTTTCAGCCAATGAAAGCACCTACTACAATTGAAAATATGGTTAAAACGTATACAGAGGCATCTGTAAAAGTAACGTATAAAGATGGAAGTGTGGAAGAAACGCCGCTTAACTATAACCAGCTCTTTCTTTCAAAAGATAAAATTGTCGATAATAAAGGGGAATTAATCGCAGCAGGTACACCAATCGATGCAAACGGCGATCCAATTATCGACCAAAGCGTCCCTGATCAGCCATCACCATACGTATCAGATGCACCAGATTCAAACAGCTTTATCACCATTAACGGTAAGTCTTATATTATTTCACATTATGAATATGAATCTGTTAATAATGCTGGAAAAGAAATTTCCGGTCTTCCTGCTTCCATGACGCTTACACAAGTTGATCAAGATGATAAAACAGGAAAACTAACCGTCAACCATGCTAAAAAAATTGATTTTTCTAATGTAAATGGTTTGTGGACGCCGTGTAATGGCTCTACAACGGATTGGGGTACTCACCTTGGTTCAGAAGAATACGAGCCCGATGCACGTGCTTTTGAAGACCCTTCATCCAGCTCTTATAAAGACGTCACGAACTTCGCCAAACTTTATTTCGGTGACACGTCAAAAGCAAATCCTTACTACTATGGCTGGATTCCAGAAATTTCAGTAGACGAAAGCGGCAATGCGTCCGTCGTAAAACATTACAGCACAGGTCGTTTTTCACATGAAATGATGCAGGTACTTCCAGATAATAAAACCGCTCTTTTTGGAGACGATGGATTTAATACTATAATGTTTATGTATGTAGCAGATAAGGAAAAAGACTTCTCAGCAGGAACGCTATATGCTGCAAAGTTTAAACAAACGAGCACAAAAAATGGAGGTAAAGGCGACCTTCAGTGGATTAAGCTTGGCCATGCAACAGACAATGAAGTGAAAACAATAATCGAAAAAGGCATAAAATTTAGTGATATTTTTGAAACAGCTGATCAGCCTACAAAAGGATTTAAAGCAGTCAAAACCGCCGCAAGTAAAAAAGTTGAATATTTAAAAGTAAAGCCTGGCATGGAAAAAGCAGCTGCCTTTTTAGAATCACGCAGATACGGTGCGATTCTAGGTGCCACGTCTGAATTCAACAAGATGGAAGGACTAACGGTTAACAAAAAAGACAAAAAAGCGTATATGGCTATTTCTTATCAAAATAGTGCCATGCTAAAAGAATCTGGCGCTGTACAAGATGATATCCAGCTTCCAAAATTAGAGTCTGGTGTGACCTATCAGCTGAATTTAGGATCGCATCAAAAAGACCAAGCAAAAGGCAAGATTAACAGCCGCTACGTTCCTGCAAGCATGGAAGGGCTACTGATTGGACAAGACCTAGAAAAAGCAGATGCATACGGTAATACAGCGGATCCAAATAAAATTGCCAACCCTGATAACCTTACGTATTCAAATGACTTAAATACACTGTTTATCGGAGAAGACAGCTCACTGCACACAAACAACTTTGTATGGGCTTATAATGTAAAAACAAAAAAACTATCACGCATCCTTTCAGTTCCAGTGGGAGCAGAAGCAACAGGACTTCGTGCAGTAGAAAACATTAAAAACTCTCGCTACGTACTAAGCAACTATCAGCACCCGGGCGAGAACATCAGCGACAAAAATATTACCGCCGTTGATAAAGAAGAGTTAGCTAATGCAATGAAAGAAAGCATCGGCATTCAAGAAACTGGTGGTGTCGGATACATTTCTGGACTGCCTTCTAAGGACGGCGCTCCTTACAAAAAGCATTAATACGTAATGAAGCCACGTCTGTTGTGCAGTGACAGACGTGGTTTTTATATAGTAGAAGTTATTGATAAAACCGTTTATCATGGCCATAATTATGGTGAATACTTTATAATATCCTTAAAGAAAGTGCCTAGCCCCAAACGCGTTAGCATATTTATTGGTAAGTATCCGGTATATCCCTTCAGGCTCGCTTATACCCCACTAATACTAGATATAGAATTCGTTTCAATAAGTATTTCCAGCCAAACAAAATGTCTCGTTCCCTTGCACTTTTCGTTCCATACCATTAAAGTATATATTGGTTGAAGTTTATACTAGCATTCAACCTTATAAAAGAAATTACACTTTTTAATTTTGGGAATATGTTTTCCCTAAAAGAAAGGGTTTAGATATAAGATGAAAGATAATTTTTGGCATGAGTTGCCGCGTCCGTTTTTTATTTTGGCACCGATGGAAGCTGTGACGGATGTCGTTTTTCGCCATGTTGTGACTGAAGCAGCACGACCTGACGTATTTTTTACAGAGTTTACGAACACGGAAAGCTACTGCCATCCGAAAGGAAAAGATAGCGTAAAAGGACGTTTGACGTTTACAGATGATGAACAGCCAATCGTTGCGCATATTTGGGGAGATAAACCTGAATACTTCCGTCAAATGAGTATCGGCATGGCCGAAATGGGCTTTCGCGGCATTGATATTAATATGGGCTGCCCTGTACAGAACGTTGCAGGAAACGGAAAAGGTTCTGGTCTGATCCGTCGTCCAGATACTGCGGCTGAGATTATCCAGGCAGCCAAAGCTGGAGGGCTTCCAGTAAGCGTAAAGACTCGTCTTGGCTATACGCAAGTTGACGAGTGGTACGAATGGCTGAAGCACATTCTAGAACAGGATATCGTGAACCTTTCTATTCACCTTCGTACGAAAAAAGAAATGAGCGATGTTGACGCGCACTGGGAGTTAATTCCGGAGATCAAGAAGCTTCGTGACGAAATTGCGCCTCATACACTACTAACAATTAACGGTGATATTCCTGACCGCCAAAAAGGTCTTGAGCTTGCGGAGAAGTACGGCGTTGATGGAATCATGATTGGACGCGGAATTTTCCATAATCCGTTTGCGTTTGAAAAAGAAAAGAAAGAGCACACAAGCGAAGAGCTATTAGAACTTCTTCGCCTGCAGCTAGACCTTCATGACAAATATTCTGAAGAACTAGAGCCACGCCCTTTCAAACCGCTTCGACGCTTTTTCAAAATTTACGTTCGTGGGTTCCGCGGTGCAAGTGAATTAAGAAATCTACTCATGAGCACGGAAACAACTGACGAAGTGCGTGCGTTGCTTGATGAGTTTAAAGACAGAGCTGGAGTGAAGGAAGACGAAGGTTTTTCTGTTTCTTAAAGTAAGATCTCGTTTGCTCAAACTCAATTGTTCTTTTTTATAGACGTGTGCTATTTATCCACATATGATAAAAGCAGAGGCAGAAGGTTTTACATTTCCTTCTGCCTCTGCTTTTAATGAAAAAATATCCACACGTTCTATTTATGATAAGGTTCATTTCGAATAATACGAAAAGCTCGGTAAATCTGTTCTACTAATACTAGGCGCATAAGCTGATGAGGAAACGTCATCTTTGAAAAAGAAAGAGCTGCGTTTGAACGTTTCATTACTTCGCTGCTTAAGCCAAGCGATCCACCAATGACAAACGCTACTTTACTTTTTCCGTAAGTAGCTAATGAATCAATTTCTTTTGCGAGTTCCTCGGAAGATTTCTGTTTTCCGTTGATAGCTAATGCGATCACATAAGTATCATCTGAGATTTTCGCTAAGATGCGCTCTCCTTCTTTTTGTTTCACCTGTTCCATTTCAGATTCACTTAAGTTTTCGGGCGCTTTTTCATCTGCAAGCTCAATAATTTCTACTTTTGCATAGCTTGATAAACGCTTTAAATATTCTTCAATGCCTTGTTTTAAGTATTTTTCTTTTAACTTCCCAATGGTTATAATAGAGATATTCACAGGCTGTTCTCCTCTCCTTTATCTCTTATCCACAGATATTATCCACATATCCACATGTTATATCCACATTTTGTATAAGAATATTAGTTCCCTACTACATATACAGCTTCATTGTCACAATATTCGCAGCTTTTTTTGTCAGTTGAGTTTTCTATTTTTTCAAAAACTGGTGCTAGCTCAATCTCATCTACCATTACATCCAGCGCTAGTTCTGTGTGTTCTAAACAGCAATATATCTTCATGTATTTATCTTCCTTTCTCTATTCTTTTCATTAAAAAACCACAGGAGTTTATCCCCTGTGGATAACTTTTCTTTTACTTCATTTGACGCGTTAATTTTACTTCTGTGGATTTCTTTTTGCCATCACGATAGAACGTTACATTCATTTTATCGCCAATTTCTTTTTCAATGTAGAGGTGTTTGCGAAGTGTCGCAATATCCCTTACTTTGCTGTGATCTAGCTCAACAATCACATCATATTCTTTCAACCCAGCTTTAGCAGCTGGTGAACCTGGCTCGACTTTTAGAACAGCGACTCCGTTCACTACATCATGCGGTAACTTAAGAGTTTCTTTTAAATGATACCCTGATACCTCACTTAATGATAGTGTACTAACTCCAAGATACGGACGTCTGACTTCGCCATATCGTTCTAAGTCATTAATAATGGGCCTAGCCATGTTAATTGGGATCGCAAGACCAATGCCTTCTACTGCTTCTTGAGCAATTTTCATGGAATTAATGCCTATTAATTCACCATCAATATTAACAAGAGCACCCCCGCTATTACCAGGGTTAATTGCTGCATCTGTTTGAATGACTTCTGATTGCCAATCAGGATTTCCATCGCCATTCAAATCTTGAGGAATGACACGGTTAACCCCTGAGACAACCCCTTGTGTAACGGATCCAGAAAATTGAAGGCCTAGCGGGTTTCCGATAGCAATCACTGGTTCACCTGCTTTAAGCTTATCAGAATTTCCGAAGGTAGCCACTTTTGTCACGTGACCTGCATCAATTTCAAGAACTGCTAAGTCCATTAAATCATCGCTGCCAAGAATTTTAGCTGATACTCTTGTACCGTTACTGAAGCTTACTTCAATTTCGTTAGCGCCTTTAATGACATGATAGTTTGTCACAATATAAGCTTTATTGCCTTGCTTTTTGTAAATAACGCCTGAGCCCGTCCCGGCATCAGTTCGTTCATCATTCCAAAAGCTTTCAGAGTTCTGGATGTTTACAACTCCTACAACTGCTGCATTGGCTTCGGAAACGGCTTTTGTGACGGCCGTAGTGACGTCAAGAGATACTGACTTTTGAATGGTAGATCCTGTTTGTTCATCTCCATTTTCAGCATTCATCCATCCGTATGGCAAAATCCCGTTCCTCACCAAGGCTGGCATAAGAAGCAGTACAATAAGTGCACCTATAATAGCTCCAATTAGAGCAGAAGCGAAATATCCTCTGCGGCGTTCAGGCGGCCGACTATTCGGCTCTTGGCCTTCATCATAATGTTCCACACTATCACCGAACCCTTCATTTATCATCGTGAATGTCTGCATTCACGTACTAAATGAAGTTATTTTTCGCTTCCTTTCTAGAGACTATACATAAACAATATCAGTTGGTCTTTTTGGATCAGTATCACATAGGAGAATATTGTCCTCTACATTGATGTCTTTTTGTTGTAATACTTGTGCAACCGACATGCGGGCAATTTCCTTCATGTTATTGTCTTGACTCAAATGCGCCAAGTAAATGCGTTTGGTTTGATCTCCAATCACATCTGCCATTGCAAGCGCCGCATCTTCATTTGATACGTGTCCCACGTCGCTCAGAATTCGTCTTTTAATGCTCCAAGGGTAGCGCCCCATTCTCAGCATTTCGACATCATGATTGCTTTCAAATACGTACATATCGCTATTTTTAATCGTACCTTTCATGCGGTCGCTTACATAGCCGGTATCCGTAATAAGGGTTAATTTTTTAGACCCTTGATGAAAGACATAAAACATAGGCTCTGCGGCATCATGCGAAACGCCAAAAGACTCCACTTCCAATTGACCAAACGATTTCGTTTGGCCAATTTCAAAGTGAAACTTCTGTTCCGTATTAATGTTGCCGATCAAGCCATCCATTGCGTTCCACGTTTTTTCATTTGCGAAAATAGGGAGCTTATATTTACGTGCCAGAACACCTAATCCTTTAATATGGTCACTATGTTCGTGAGTCACTAAAATTCCTGATAAATCCGGGATATTGCGATTTACTTGTTGAAAGAGAGCTTCCATTTGCTTTCCGCTCAGCCCTGCATCAACTAGTAAGGAATGTTCTCCATCACTTACTAAAATCGCATTTCCTGTGCTCCCACTCGCTAGCACGCTGAAATGAAGGCTCATTTATCTCACTCCAAATACTTATTTATTTCCTTTTTTAATAATCTGTCCTTCAAAGGCATTTACAAAATAACTTGTATCTCCATTTACAACAATGTGCCAAGTTGGTGCTAAAACTTGAGAATTTAATAACGGCAGATCAAACGTATAGTATCCAAACTCTACGTCTGTCACTTTGTCTTTCTTTTTCAATTCATCCTTCAAAAACAAATTTTCCAATGCTTTTAAAGGGGACAAAACATCCTGCTCATCATCTAACGTTTTCACAGAACCTAGCATCGTTTGTTCATATGAAACAATTTCACCTTTATCATTTAAATGAGCAATGATCATGCCGTTTTCATTGTCATAGATTTTGTGCTTCTTATATTGTTGAAAGAATGTAACTGTTTTTTTCTCTTTATTAACGTTCCATAGCTCATAATCCTCACCCGAGAGCACATATCGTTTTAGAAATTGATTTAGCTTTGCTTTTGTATTTTTTTCAGGCACTGAAAAAGGTTTATCTAATACGCTTCGAATTGTTTTTTCCTCAAGCAGCGCTGCTTTTTGTTCTTTAAGCTTTTTTAAATCTTCATCTTTGAACAGTTTGCTTTTAGCATTTAACGACGAAGCTTCCTTCACATCTGTAGGTAAATGTTTGTATTCAATGCCTTCACTCGTTAATTGTTCTTCAACGCTCGACTCTACAAATAGAGAGTACTGATCTTCTTGATGAGTTTTAAAAATCTGATAGCCTAAGTAAATATTAAGAATCAAGAAAGTGAAAATAAAGATGGTTTTTGTTCTATTCCAATCCATCGTTATCGCCTCCTTCGGTCGGCGGTGCAATTCGATACCATTTGCTATTATAATAATAAAACCAAGAAGGAACGAGTTTGACAGAGTTAGAATTAAACTCAACCGTCTTTTCACCGGTTTTTGGCTGCTGTGACACTTCTTCTAGCTGATAGCCTATTGAAATATCTTTTAACAGGTTCGGGTCAAAGTTTTGGTGTTTTTCAATTAATTGAATCACCTTTTGAGATGACTGCAGCTTTTCTACACTCGAGTCCTGTACTCTTACAAAACGATAAAGAGGGCGACGGTAATTTAAAATCTCCGCATTTCCCCATCTCTGATATATTTCAGTCATTCCCTGATTGCTGTACACGGGATAGTTATCTTTATAATAACGATAGCTAATTTCTTTTGTAATACGATTCCAGCTGTTGAACCTGTAATTAGATTCCGTCCAGCCGCCGTGGTCATTAACAAAGCTAAAGCTGCGATTTATTAAATTATAATCTTCCATTACCTCGGTCGTGGAATTTACAAGATTCACATATTCCATCACATCTGTCTTCGTATTGACATTAATCACTTTTGTACCTTCGGTGTAGACATCTCGGTTTGTAGACGTTTCTTTCCGTGCATAGTCTGGGTTGTTAAAAAGCGCTTCCTTATATTTCTCAATATCTAAATGCCTCATGCTCGTATAGTAGACTTCACTATTCATCGTGATATTGTTTTCCGGAAGGAAGATATACCGATTTTTGTTTTCTTTATATACAAGGCTCGGGGCATACGTACGTTTCATTTTATCTTCTAATTCTTTGATATCATCTTTGGCCAAATTCTTGACTGTAACCGAATAAATCTTTTTTTGCTCATAATTCACAAGATACACGCTCACGAAAAAGGAAGGTGTACGCTTAATTTTAATGAGTACACGGTCAAATGTTTGATTAGGCAAAGACGTTTGAGAAAATGAAAAAAGCTGTTGGAATGTTTTTAACGGCAGCGCGTCTGGATACAGCACTTCAATAGAATTACTTCCATGGACATAATTTAAAAATCCATCAGGAGAAATAGCATCCGAAACGTCCGTCACATTCGAAAATTTCCACTTTTTCATTTCATTTACCCATTTGTTTACATCATCTTCGTCGTGAGACATGTAGTGATTATCGTTTCGATGATAGAGAACTTCTGTTGGAAGAATATGATCTTCTATTTTACTTTTTGAACTCACTTCAACTTCCTGCAAATGTTGATTTTTTGAAATGACCTTATAAGAAGGCTGATACGTCCATATATGATACGTCATAATTAAACTGGAAGCGACGAGAACAACTAAGATGGCCGTTTTGATATGTTCATATCTCATTCCCATTCGTCATCATTCTCACTTTCAATCGGAAGAGTAAAGTAAATCGTTGTTCCTTTTCCTTCCTGACTATCTGCCCAAATGCGTCCATCATGTGCTTCAATAATTTCCTTGGCAATAGCAAGCCCTAATCCTGTTCCGCCTAATTTACGCGTTCGTGCTTTGTCTACACGATAGAAGCGTTCGAAAATTTTAGCTAAATTTGATTTTGGAATTCCCATACCTTGGTCTTTAATGCTCACAACGATTTCATGCGTATGCTGAGCAATTGAAAATGTAATGGTTCCGCCTTCAGGTGAATATTTTATTGCATTGGAAATAATGTTATCTAATACTTGTGTAATTTTATCTTGATCGATAGCGACATAGATTGCTTCATTCGGCAAGTCGCGCACGAATGAAATACCTTGTTCAATTGTCATTTCAAAGCGATCAATAATGTAATGATAGAACTTCACAAAATTGATTGGGTCACGACTAAATCGGTAGTCTTGGCTATCTAGCTTAGATAATTGAAGCAAGTCGTTAACGAGACGAATCATTCGCTCTGTTTCCGTTTGCGTTACATTTAAAAATGTTGGAGCTAAATCCTTATCTTGCCAAGCTCCGTCTGCAAGCGCATCTAAATAACTGCGCATCGTTGTTAACGGCGTACGCAATTCATGTGAAACATTCGCTACAAATTCTCGGCGATCTTGATCAATTTTCTCCTGCTCTGTAATGTCATGCAAGACAATGATAATCCCGTTAATAAAACCGGTCTCTTTTTGAATAGCGGAAATGGTAGCTCTTAAAATAAAAGGATCCGATTTTGTACTAAAGTCCAAAATTAATGACTCTTGATTAGCGAGCAAGCTTTCAAACGTATGCGTTTCTTCAAGATCTAATAGGGAAACAACTGGGTCAGACAAAACCGTTTCACGTGAAACATTTAGCATAGCTGCGGCTGGATCATTAATTAAAATTACTCTTCCCTTTCGATCCGTCGCAATAACTCCGTCCGTCATATGAGCTAATACTGAACTAAGCTTACGGCGCTCCCCTTCTGTTGTTGCCTGTGCTTCTTGAAGCTTTCTTGTTAAGTTGTTGAATGTGAGAGCTAGCTGACCAATTTCATCATACCCGTATACCTTAGCTTTTCTCGTAAAATTCCCTTTGGCCATCTCAAGTGCTTGTTTTCTCATTTCAGACATTGGACGAGTAATCGTCTGAGCTAAAAACACGCCTAAAATAGCTGTAATAAAAAGAGCAATCACCGTACCTGCTTTAAAGATCTGATTGATATTACTCATTTGATCGTAAACAGGCTCCATGGAAGCTGTTAAGTAAATAGCACCTAAGATTTCTTCGCTAGACTGAACTTTTCCATTTTTATTAGTTGAATTTGATTGACTGGCACCTACTTTATCCTGTAAACGAATAGGCTGTATCATAACTCTGATTCGCTGTCCGCTTTGATCAACAAATACATTATCAGAGTTCGTTCCTGCTAACAACGCATTTGTAATCGCTAAATCATTAGTCTTTTTGCCTATGATCTGTTGAGGATTTGAGTTCGATGTAGCAATAATTCTTCTATTTTGGTCAATGACTCTTACTTCTGAGATGTCATTCATATCATTTGAAGCTAAGTTGGGTCTTGAAGCAAAATCTCGTAAAATAGTCTTTAAGTCTTCTTCAAGAGTGGGTGAATCATCATCACGATTTTTCACCATTTCTTGTCCAATATTATACGTCAGCAAGTCTGTCCGCTCTTGAAGAGACGTTCGAAAGTTGTTAACTAATTCTTTTTCTAATTGTCGTGCAAAATAGACCCCAATAATTTGCATCGCAATTAAAATGAGCAGCACATAAATCAATACAAACTTTAAATGAATAGATTGCAGGAGCCTTACTTTCTTCATCTAAAATTACTCCTGCTCTGGGCTGCGTAAATAATAGCCTACTCCACGTCTTGTTACAATCCACATTGGATGGCTTGGATTATCTTCAATTTTTTCACGTAATCTTCGAACTGTTACATCTACCGTACGCACATCACCAAAATAGTCATAGCCCCATACGGTTTGAAGCAAGTGTTCACGCGTCATGACTTGCCCAATGTGCTTCGCTAAATAATGCAGTAGCTCAAATTCACGATGAGTCAGTTCAATCGTTTCTCCGCGCTTAGACACGATATAAGCATCTGGGTGAATAACAAGTGCTCCAATTGTAATTTCATTCGTTTCACTTTCTTCTGTTGGAACAGCTACCTGCTGATGTCTACGTAAATTAGCTTTTACACGTGCTAATAATTCACGCGTACTGAACGGCTTAGTTACATAATCATCTGCACCTAATTCTAGACCTAAAACTTTGTCAATTTCAGAGTCTTTTGCTGTTAACATGATAATTGGCATATCATATTTTTTACGCACTTCTCGGCAAACTTCCATTCCATCTTTCTGAGGAAGCATAATATCTAATAAAATCATTTCAGGCTGGACTTCTTCCACTTTTTCAAGTGCTTCCACGCCATCATAAGCACAAAATACTTCGTAACCTTCTTTTTGCAAATTAAACTTTAAAATATCTGCAATCGGCTTTTCGTCATCTACGACTAAAATACGTTTATCCATGATCATCGTTCTCCTTTATTAGTTGAAGCAAAATATAAAAGATAGTATTCATACTGTTTGAATACCGTAGTTTTATTATACTTGATAACCCTTGAAACGTCACAAGTTCATCCTCTACTATACATGAAGATATATGATTTTCAACCATCTCTAAATACAAAAGTAATATATTACCACAAAAGAGATACAAAGCAAATAACGTTTTCTTTTAAATGTAAATAAAAGAAAAAAGCATGACTTTAAATAAAGTCATGCTTTTTGATGGCTCGGGACGGAATCGAACCGCCGACACAAGGATTTTCAGTCCTTTGCTCTACCAACTGAGCTACCGAGCCAAAATGGCGGTCCCGACGGGAATCGAACCCGCGATCTCCTGCGTGACAGGCAGGCATGTTAACCGCTACACCACGGGACCTCAGTCTATATGCTATGTATTAAAAATATTAAAAATGACCCGTACGGGATTCGAACCCGTGTTACCGCCGTGAAAGGGCGGTGTCTTAACCGCTTGACCAACGGGCCACGTTGTAACAAAAGTGAGCCATGAAGGACTCGAACCTTCGACCCTCTGATTAAAAGTCAGATGCTCTACCAACTGAGCTAATGGCTCATGTTATATCTCTTAGCGACGTTTATTATAATAACATGATATTTCATATGAATGCAATAGTTTTTTTAAAACTTTCTTTTGATTATTGAGCTTTTTTTTTAAAACCTTGTTAACAAAGCACCAATTATCAATAAAAAAGGTTAGCTCACGAGGAGCTAACCTTTTTTATTTAGCTATATACACCACGTAATACATTTGTTTGTGTACGATCTGGACCTACAGAGAAAATAGATAAAGGAATACCTGTTAATTGAGACACGCGCTCTAAGTAGTGGCGAGCGTTGTCAGGTAACTCATCTAATGTTTTCACACCCGTAATATCTTCTGTCCAACCTGGAAGCTCTTCATATACAGGTTCGCATTCTGCAAGTGTTTTTAAGCTAGCAGGGAATTCTTCCATAACTTCCCCTTTGTAACGGTAAGCTACACAAATCTTTAATGTCTCAATTCCCGTTAATACATCAATTGAGTTTAAAGATAAATCTGTGATTCCGCTAACGCGACGAGCATGACGTACAACTACACTGTCGAACCAACCTACACGGCGAGGACGACCAGTTGTTGTACCATATTCACGTCCTACTTCACGAATTTGATCACCGATTTCGTTTGTTAATTCCGTTGGGAAAGGACCGTCACCAACACGAGTTGTATACGCTTTTGATACGCCTACAACGTGTTTGATTTTAGATGGACCTACACCAGAACCAATTGTTACTCCACCCGCTACTGGGTTTGAAGATGTAACAAATGGATATGTTCCTTGATCGATATCTAACATAACACCTTGAGCGCCTTCAAATAGTACACGACGACCTTCGTCTAACGCATCATTTAATACTACTGATGTATCAACAACATATTTTGCAACTTGTTGACCATACTCATAGTACTCATCTAAAATTTCTTCTAATGTAAAGCCTTCTACTTCATACATTTTTTCAAGAAGGCGATTCTTTTCAGCTAAGTTTTGTGTTAATTTTGCTTCAAATACTTCACGGTCTAGTAAATCGGCAATTCGAATACCAACACGTGCTGCTTTATCCATATAAGCTGGTCCAATACCTTTTTTCGTTGTACCAATCTTATTTTCACCTTTACGTTCTTCTTCAACTTCATCTAATTTTAAATGATATGGAAGAATCACATGAGCTCGGTTACTAATACGTAAGTTTTCTGTTGTTACACCGCGATCATGTAAGTATTTTAATTCTTGAACAAGCGCTTTTGGATCGACAACCATACCGTTTCCAATTACACATGTTTTGTCATTATAAAAAATACCTGAAGGAATTAAATGTAACTTATAAGTTTCACCATTAAACTTAATTGTGTGACCTGCATTGTTCCCACCTTGGTAACGTGCAATCACTTCTGCATTTTCTGATAGGAAGTCTGTAATCTTCCCTTTTCCTTCATCTCCCCATTGTGTTCCTACTACAACGACTGAAGACATATCTTAAGCACCTCCGCTTAGTAAGCAACAGCTCACTACGACATAATTTAACCATGGATAAGTGTATCAATTTATCACGCTAAAGTCAATTAAATCCGAACGATTTAACAAAAGTTATTACAAATATATCGTATTTTGCAGAACGAATGCGATAACAATAAAATAAAACCTCTCATATTGAGAGGTTTTATGCACCAGGCGGCACTCCTGCGTCATCAAAGCGCCGCTCGAGATTAACGAATTTATTGTACTCTTTTACGAAGGCAAGCTGTACGGTTCCAACTGGACCGTTACGCTGCTTGGCTATAATAATCTCGATAATATTTTGATTTTCTGTATCTTTTTCATAATAGTCTTCACGATATAAGAAAGCTACGATATCGGCATCCTGCTCAATACTTCCGGATTCACGGATATCAGACATCATCGGTCGCTTATCTTGTCTCTGCTCTACTCCACGAGAAAGCTGTGATAAGGCGATAACAGGAACTTCTAATTCACGGGCTAAAGCTTTTAACGCACGCGAAATTTCAGATACTTCCTGCTGTCTGTTTTCTCCGCTTCGTCCATTTCCTTGAATGAGCTGTAAGTAGTCAATTAAAATCATCCCAAGCCCGCCTTCTTGCTTCAAGCGACGACACTTAGAACGAATTTCACCTACTCGAATACCCGGTGTATCATCAATATAAATCCCTGCATTGGACAAAGATCCCATTGCCATCGTGAGCTTTCCCCAGTCATCGGCTGTAAGCGAGCCTGTACGCAGCCTTTGTGCATCAATATTTCCTTCGGCACACAGCATCCTCATAACAAGCTGCTGAGCCCCCATCTCTAAACTGAAGATTGCTACGTTCTCATCCGTTTTCGTTGCAACGTTTTGCGCAATATTTAAGGCAAAAGCCGTTTTACCTACCGATGGACGGGCCGCTACAATGATTAAATCATTTCGCTGGAACCCTGCTGTCATTCTATCTAAATCACTAAACCCGGTTGGGATACCTGTAATGTCACCTTTTCGATTGTGAAGAACTTCGATATCATCGTACGTTTGTACAAGTACATCTTTGATATTTTGAAACACACCGCTGTTTTTACGCTGTGCTACTTCTAAAATGTTTTTTTCCGCTTCATTTAATAAAACTTCTACTTCGTCTTCCCTTGCATATCCTTCTGAAGCAATATGCGTTGCAGTACGAATTAGACGGCGTAAAATCGACTTTTCTTCTACGATTTTACCGTAATACTCTACGTTTGCAGCCGTTGGAACAGAGTTAGCTAAATCACTTAAATACGATACGCCGCCAACTTCTTCTAAGATTTTTTGGTCAGCTAATTCAGACGTTACCGTTACCAAATCAACCGGTTCACCTTGGTCAGAAAGTTTCAGCATACATGTAAAGATTTTCTGGTGCGATGCCCGGTAAAAATCTTCAGGTATCAGCAGTTCAGATGCTAAGGTTAAAGAAGAAGGCTCTAAGAAAATGGCCCCTAATAGCGCTTGCTCTGCTTCAATATTCTGAGGCGGAAGACGATCAGCAAAAAGATCACTCATATTTCTATGCCCCTCTTATATTCTTTCGTATTTTCTTTCATCATAAATGTTGGCGCGAACAAATACAAGTCCGCGCCAACCCTTTATATTATTTACCTATTTTTCAGTCGTACGTTTATTTTTGTTCAGTCACGTGTACCTTTACAGTAGCCGTTACTTCTGGATGTAATTTAACCGGTACATTTGTGTAGCCTAATGCGCGAATGGCATCATTTAATTCAATTTTACGCTTATCTACTTTAATTTTGTGTTTTTTCTTTAATTCTTCAGCAATTTGTTTGCTTGTGATAGAACCAAATAAACGGCCACCTTCACCAGATTTTGCTGTTAATTCAACTGTTAGTTCTTCAAGAGTTGCTTTTAACTCTTTGTTTGCTTGAAGTTCTGCAGCTGCATCTTTTTGCTCTCTATTTTTTTGTGCTTCTAATACTTTCACATTACCGCCTGTAGCTTCAACAGCATAACCATTTTTTAATAAGAAGTTATGTGCATAACCGTCTGAAACATTTTTCACTTCACCTTTTTTGCCTTTTCCTTTTACATCTTTTAAGAAAATTACTTTCATGATCTTCTACCTCCATCTAAGTACTCATCAATTGCTTGTTTAAGCCGTTCTTCAGCTTCATCCAAACTAATGTCTTGGAGCTGAGTAGCAGCATTTGTTAAGTGGCCTCCGCCTTGGAGACTTTCCATAATAACTTGTACATTGATATCTCCAAGCGATCTAGCACTAATACCAATTAGATTATCCCGCCGCTTAGAAATAACAAATGAAGCAACCACTCCGCTGATTGAAAGCAGCGTATCTGCAGCCTGCGCAATTAACACTTGATCATACATTTTGTTTGGTTCAGCTCGTGAAATGGCAATACCTGCTGTATAAATCTCTGCATGTTCAATAAAGCGTGCTCGCTGTACATATTGCGTGATATCTTCTTTTAAAAACTTTTGAACAAGAACCGTATCTGCGCCTTGAGAACGTAAAAAGGACGCTGCATCAAACGTACGAGATCCCGTCCGTAATGTAAAGCTTTTTGTATCGACAATAATACCGGCTAAAAGTGCCGTTGCTTCTAGCATATCAATTTTAAATCGTTTTGGCTGGTATTCAAGAAGCTCAGTAACGAGTTCAGCTGTGGAGGAAGCATATGGCTCCATATAGACAAGAAGAGGATCTTCGATAAAGTCTTCTCCTCGTCTATGATGATCAATGACCACGACATTTTCAATACGATTTAATAACCTTTCTTCAATAACGAGCGATGGCTTATGCGTATCTACTACTACTAAAAGAGTATCATCACTCACAAGATTCAAGGCTTCTTCAGGCGTAATAAATCGCTCCCACAGGCCTTCTTTCTTTTTAATCTCTTCTAGCATTCGCTGAACACCTGTATCGATATGATCAGGATCTAATACGATAAAACCGTCTTTCTGGTTTACTTGCGCTACTTTTAATATCCCAATAGCAGCTCCTACAGCATCCATATCCGGATATTTATGACCCATGATAATCACTTTTCCACTCTCTGTAATGAGCTCTTTTAGCGCGTGAGAAATAACTCTTGCACGCACGCGCGTCCGTTTTTCCATTGGGTTTGTCTTGCCCCCAAAGAATTTCACTTTTCCATTCGGCTGTTTAATGGCTACTTGATCTCCGCCTCGACCTAAGGCTAAATCCAAGCTAGATTGAGCTAAAGCACCCAGCTCAGGTAAATCAGCAGCACCAGCTCCGATACCAATGCTTAATGTAAGCGGTATATTTTGTTTAGACGTCTCTTCTCGAACTTGGTCTAAGATAGAAAATTTACTTCGCTCTAGATGAATTAAGATTTGTTCATTCATAATCGCAATAAATTTCTCAGAAGACGTACGTTTAATAAAAATACCGTATTCTTGAGCCCAGCTATTTAACATAGAAGTTACTTGGCTATTCAAGTTACTTTTAACTTGATCATCCATTCCTTGTGTTAGTTCATCATAATTATCTAAAAAGATAATGCCTAAACTTGTTCGTTCTTCTTCATACAACTTTTCGATTTCTATTTGCTCTGTAATATCAAAGAAGTACAGTAAGCGCTCGTCTCGTTTAATCACCACTTTGAATTTCCGATCATGCAACGTGACAACTTCTGTTTCCACTTCTTGTTTGATCAGTGGAATAATACTCTCTGCTACATCGTATAATGATCTTCCCACTAGTGTGTCTTCACCGAGACAAGATGCTAGAAAAGGATTGGTCCATTCAATTTGATATTCATCATTAAACAGCATAATCCCAATCGGCATTTCCATTAATGCCTCTTCGCCTACTTTTTTCAGCCGATGAGACAGCATTGAAATATAGGTTTCAAACTCATCGGACAGCATTCGCTCCATTCTCATGTATAGAAAAAGACAGGCTAATAGTAATATAAAGCCTATCATTCCTATGATCCAATTATGATAGGTCACGATACCTACTAAAATCAGGGCTATACTATACAATGAGTAAAATGGATAGCGAATGACATTCTTTTTTGTAAAGACAGGCATCCATTTCAGCTCCTACTTTTTTAAGTTCCACAACATCTACTTTTTTGTGTCTAATTGTTTTCTTAAATTAAATCCTAAATCAATTATACCTAAGATGCGCACAATTTGAAGGATAATTGGAATAATTAATGCTAAAATTGTTACAACAATTGGAATTGCTTTCGCATACCCTTTTTGATGTGAGAAATAGAAAATAAAAGAGATCCCTTGTAACACGACTAGCATTTGCAACAGTGCAAGCATATTTAAAATTACAATATACATGAAAGATCCTTGTTCAAAATTAAACATCGGAAAAGTCAGTATCAATGCGATTAAATAATACCAAAGAATACTTTTAGGTAATTTTAATGTACGAATAGGAGGGAATTTTTCCACTTCATGACCTAACCGCTTTAATATAGGTGCAGCTATAGCCTGAGTAATTAGTGAAAATACTGCACCTACGACTACTAAAAATGTTGGAATTATATATTTTAACATGGAAATAGAGTCTTTTGTTTTTTCAATTTGCTGCTGACTTACACTCTGACCTAAGCTTTCCGATAACTTTATACTTCGATCGATAGACTCATTCACTGTAGTAGCCCATTGATCAGCCGATAGATTTATATGTAATAACGAGATTGTTAAGACAAACCATAATAAAAATCCAAATGCGAAGGCAATGGTACCTCCTAATAAAGTAATATACCTTGACTGCTTTTTAGCATAAAGCACACCTATCATTGTTCCCCCTATTCCAAATATAAAGGTAATAGGTAATGCTTTTAACGTTCCAAACAAAACAGTCAATAAGACCGCTACGATAAAAAAGAGGACAGATTTTCCGAATCCATGTCTCATAGTAAAAACGATAAAGGGTACACCTAATACGAAAGCCAAAACCACTCCCAAAAGAGGTACATAGAGGGACGCTAACATCAGCGCAACAAACAGCGCTAAAAGAGCTGCTCCTTCTGTAATATATCGAATTCCTTTCACAACTTCACCTCGTTGATATAGACTATTATTTATTTTATCGATTCAGTTCATAAGAAGCAACTATTTGACAAAAGAGCACCTATGTAATGTAAAAAGAGGCAGTAAGGGAATCCTTACTGCCTCTTTTTGTACCGTTCATTATTCACCAGAAACATATGGTAATAATGCCATTTGACGAGCGCGTTTGATAGCGATCGTTAATTTACGTTGGTATTTAGCGCTTGTTCCAGTTACACGACGAGGTAAAATTTTACCACGCTCTGAAACGAATTTTTTAAGCATATCTACATCTTTGTAATCGATGTGAGTGATGCCGTTTGCTGTGAAGAAACAAACTTTACGACGTCTGTTGCGTCCACCTTTACGTCCACCTGCCATTTTGATACGCCTCCTTCCGCTTAAAAGTTTCTATAAAATTTTATACTCCGGATAACCTACTGCGAATTAGAACGGTAAATCGTCATCTGAAATGTCAATTGCCTCGCCATTATTTGCAAATGGATCATCATCAACGCGAGTATAACCTTGATTACCTGAGTTACGGTTCTGATTATCTCCAAATGGAGAGCCTTGTCCAGATCCTCCAGTGTTAGCAAAGTTACTGCGTTGCGTATCCCCACCGCCACTTTTCGGCTCTAAAAATTGCACACTTTCCGCTACAACTTCCGTTACGTATACGCGACGACCGTCTTGTCCTTCGTAACTGCGAGATTGTAGTCGACCATCAACACCAGCTAAACTTCCTTTTTTAAGGAAATTGGCTGCATTTTCAGCCTGACGACGCCATACAACACAGTTGATGAAGTCAGCTTCACGTTCACCTTGCTGATTTGTAAATGTGCGGTTTACCGCTAAAGTGAATGTTGCAACCGCTGCTCCACTCGGGGTATAACGTAATTCAGGATCTTTGGTTAAGCGTCCTACGAGAATTACGCGATTCATCATCAGAACCACTCCTTAAGGAAATAAAACCCAATTTATTTAAACGTTTAATTATGCTTCTTGTTTAACAACGATATGACGGATAATGTCTTCGTTGATTTTCGCAAGACGATCAAATTCAGAAACTGCTTCTGAAGTAGCCGCCACGTCAAGAATCATGTAGTAACCGTCACGGAAATCATTGATTTCGTATGCTAAACGACGTTTACCCCATTCTTTAACATTTGCGATTTCAGCACCATTATCAGTTAATACGCCGTTAAAGCGCTCAACTAATGCTTTCTTTGCTTCGTCATCAATGCTTGGACGGATGATGTACATTACTTCATACTTTCTCATCACTGTCACCTCCTTTTGGTCTAACGGCCCGAAACGGGCAAGGAGCAATAAAATATTACTCACGAATTAAAATTATAGCACACTACCATAGGCAAAGCAATACGCATTGCGGGCTGTTTCGTAAATATATGCTAATATTTTCGCCAACGACAAAAGCCGAAAGAAGGTATCTTCTTTCGGCTTTTAATCTTATACGTTAAAGCGGAAATGCATAACGTCTCCGTCTTTTACGATGTATTCTTTTCCTTCTAAACGTACTTTTCCAGCTTCACGAGCTGCTCCCATTGTTTTGGCAGCTAATAAATCCTCGTATGACACCGTTTCTGCACGAATAAATCCACGTTCAAAATCTGTATGAATAATACCTGCACACTCAGGAGCTTTCATACCTTGTGTAAACGTCCATGCGCGTACTTCTTGCTCACCAGCTGTAAAGTACGTAGCTAATCCAAGTAAATCATACGCTGCACGTACAAGCTGATCTAGACCCGACTGTTCAATGCCTAGTTCTTCAAGGAACATTGCTTTTTCTTCTCCTTCAAGCTCAGCGATTTCAGATTCAATGCGTGCGCAAACAACAATCACTTCTGCACCTTCACTTGCCGCATACTCGCGCACTTTTGCTACATATTCGTTAGCAGATGCATCGGCTACTTCATCTTCAGAAACGTTTGCTACATAAAGAATAGGTTTGATCGTTAGCAAATGAAATTGTTTTACTAATTTCATTTGCTCTTCTGTAAATGATACAGCACGAGCTGGCTGATCACTTTCAAATGCATTCTTTAGTTTCTCTAGAATTTCGTATTCATACATTGCTTCTTTATCTTTTTGTTTAGCCATTTTTTGAACACGGCCAATACGCTTCTCTACCGTTTCTAAATCTGCTAAAATCAACTCTAAATTAATTGTTTCAATATCGGAAATAGGATCTACTTTTCCTGAAACGTGCGTGATATTTTCATCTTCAAAACAACGCACAACGTGACAAATTGCATCTACTTCTCGAATATGAGATAAGAATTTATTTCCCAGTCCTTCACCTTTGCTAGCACCCTTTACGATTCCAGCGATATCTGTGAACTCAAATGCTGTTGGAATTGTTTTTTTAGGTTTTACAAGCTCTGTAAGTTTTTGAAGACGATGATCAGGTACTTCTACAATACCTACGTTAGGATCAATCGTACAGAAAGGGTAGTTCGCAGATTCTGCGCCCGCTTGTGTAATTGCATTAAATAATGTTGATTTTCCAACGTTAGGAAGACCAACAATTCCAGCTGTTA
The DNA here is from genome assembly GCF_046535215.1 of Priestia sp. SIMBA_032. Lineage (NCBI taxonomy): Bacteria > Bacillati > Bacillota > Bacilli > Caryophanales > Bacillaceae > Priestia > Priestia sp. SIMBA_032. The sequence continues at coordinate 34,130 of NZ_JAWRXD010000023.1, forward strand.
AAGCCATATATTTATTCACTCCTCTTTATATATCCGAAACAAGTTAACCTGTCACAATTATAGTGAGTCAACTTTTGAAATACAAGTTTGATAAAGAACCTTTAGCCGCATGGCGTTAGGGTGCTTCATTTTGTCCCACCTTACAGTATAAGGCATAAACATAGAAAATGCATGAGGTTATTCCTCATGCTTTACAAGAATTTTTTTCATTTTACGTGCAAAATCACGTCTTGGAATCATTACGCTATGGCCGCAGCCTTCACACTTAATACGGATATCCATTCCCATTCGAATGATTTTCCATTCATTTGTACCGCAAGGATGAGGTTTTTTCATTTCCACAACGTCATTTAAACCAAATTCTTTTTCCGTCATCAGTTCTCTCCTCCTTATGTCCCTTTCAACGTCGACGAATGCTGTGCTTCTTCTGTACGATTATACATAACCATACGAGGAAATGGAACTTCAATGCCATGTTCATTTAGCCTTGTACGCACTTCTTTACGAATCATACGAGAAATATGGAAATGTCTCATTGGTTTTACTTCGCTTGTAATCCTCATTGTGACTTCAGTTGCATGGATATTTTGAACACCCAGCAATTCAGGCGTTTTAACCATATCTTCATAGCGATTTGGCAATTCTTCTAACAGGTCTAAAATTACTTGTTCTGCTTTTTGTATGTTTTCTTCATAAGAAATGCTTACATCAACGAAAGCTACGCTGTTATGTAAAGAAAAATTAGTGACCTCCACAATACTGCCATTGGGCAAAATATTAATTTCGCCTGTCCAACTCTTAATCTTCGTTGTGCGTAACCCAATTTCTTCCACAGTCCCCTCAAATGTGCCTACTCGAACATAATCGCCAACGGAGAACTGATCTTCAAAGATAATAAAAAACCCCGTGATGATGTCTTTCACTAAGTTTTGAGCACCAAACCCTACCGCGAGCCCTACGATTCCAGCACCCGCTAGCAATCCACGGACATCTACCGATAATGTTTCTAAAATCATAACTCCCGCAACGAAATAAATAGCATAAGAAAAAATATTCTGAAGCAAACGGACCATCGTAGCTTCTCGTCGCTCAGAAATACGCAGAGGGCTGTTTGTGCGAACCTCTACAAATTTATTTAACGCTTTCTTTCCAACCCGAATTAAAAACATGGAAATAAGCAGAATCAACAGAATTTTTATAAATCCCTCTCCAATATGTGCCCACGTTTCTTCTTGAAAAAATGGCTCAAACACGTTCTTAAAAACTGACTTCAACGAATTCATACTACATGTAGCTCCTATCGTAACATAATCTGCATACGAGAAAGTTTTAATCTATTGTAGCAATTTTCTACGAACTTTTGTAGCGATTTCGAAATGGATACAATAGAACGGCTGTTACTAAAAATAAATTGACGATTCCATACATTGGATATAAAACGGCAATCAAAGTAGAAAAACCTAACTTTGTAAAAGGAATCATTAAAAGTAGCCAGCAGGCTGCCAGTTTCCAAAGAGATTGCACCCTTTTCGTATGAAAACGAGCGGTCAGTCCTAAGATTCCCGATACGGCTGTTGTATAAATTGCAATGAGCAAAACAATGCTCATTAAAAACAGCATCGTATAAGGAAAGTCTTTAAGAATAGCGAATAATGGAATTTCATAAGAAGAAAGAAGGCCTGAAACTTGAATAAGCGATTCATTATAAATAAAGGAGAGCCCTCCTAATAAAAAACCACTGCCAACACTTGCAATATAAATCTCTTTTTTACTTTTAATTTCCTTTCCAATTGTAGATAATACCGCGACAAGAGGGAGAATATTTAAAGCCGTAAAGGTAAAAGCAGCAGGCCAATTATGCTGAAGATGCCAATCAGTTACCCCAGGATGACGTAAAACAAATGTAAGAAGTACGCCAGCTAGTCCAATCATTAAGATTGGCATAACGAAAGAATTGATAGAAAGAAGCCCATTTAATCCTCTCGAAAAAACAAAGACGATAAACGCACTAAGAGCGCCAATTCCCCACCAGTAAGGAACATGCCACATTTCCAATGTCGCTCCACCGCCCGCAATCATAATTACTGTTGTCGTAAACAAATAAAAAACGATTAAAACATCATAGGCTGCAGCCCATTTCTTTCCTATTAATTCAATTAGTACTGGGTAAAATTGATTGGTTTGGTAGCGATAGCTGATTTGCATAATCACATTGCAAGAAATCGCAAAAATAATAGAAAATAGAAAAATAGCAAGTCCGCTTTCTTCACCAAAAAACTGCCATAGTTCTCTTCCAGAAGCATATCCAGCACCTATCATCGTTCCCATAATTAAGAATATCCATTTACACCCGGCTCTCCACATCGATTTTCCCCCAATCCACGAAATATATGTATAGAATCTTCAAAATCTTCGTATACTGTTACTATTATGTATAAGGAGTGGACCCTATGAATTTAAAATCTCCCTTCTTTGAGAAGACACAACATTCAACCCGCGTATTTCATGATGAAGAATCTGCTACAAAGAAGCTGAGTACACAGTTACTATCTTTACTTCCAGCACAGAAAGACAGACCAATTGTTTTTGTATGTATTGGAACGGACCGTTCAACTGGGGACTCACTGGGTCCATTAGTCGGAACAAAACTAAATGAAAAAAAGGTTTCATCTTTTCATATTTTCGGAACGTTAGAAGAGCCTGTTCATGCGGTTAATTTGAAAGAAACGTTAAAGCATATTCAAAAGCTTTTCCCGAATCCTTTTATTATTGGAATTGATGCTTGCTTAGGCCGTATGAAAAGTGTAGGATCTGCATCACTTGGAATAGGCCCCGTCAAGCCTGGAGCAGGTGTTAATAAAGAATTGCCGCCAGTCGGAGATATTCATATAACAGGGGTTGTCAACGTGAGCGGATTTATGGAGTTTTTCGTCTTGCAAAATACGAGGCTTCACCTCGTTATGTGCATTGCCGATTTAATTGCGAAAAGTATTGAGACTGCGCACAACGAACGAAAAAAAGAGTTTAATAATTCTTCGGTTTACCAAACGGTAAGACAATATAAACAATAAAAAAGGTTGTCCTAAAACTAGGACAACCTTTTTTATACAGAAGATTTGTTAGTCTGAGAAAGATCGTTAAATAATTCAAGAAGACGGTTTAAATCTTCTTTAGAGAAAAATTCGATTTCAATTTTTCCTTTTTTCTTACTTTGTGTAATGTGAACGGAGGTACCAAAACGTTCACGAAGCTGTGTTTCACTTTGTTTTATAAATAAATCTTTATCTTTTTTAGTTTTTGATGTTTCACGTGGAACGGCTTTATTTAAGTGGGCAATATAAGCCTCTAACTGTCTGACATTTAATTGTTCCTTGCGTATTTTTTCAACAACTTTAGGCAGAAGCGCTTTATTTTTCAAACCGACTAGCGTACGCCCATGGCCCATAGACAATTCATTAGTAGAAATGAGGGTTTGAATTTCCTCAGGCAGTTGCAAGAGACGAACATAGTTAGCAATATGAGGTCGGCTTTTTCCTAGTCGTGTAGCAAGTTGCTCCTGTGTCATATCGAGCTTATCCATAAGCAATTGATAAGCGGTTGCTTCTTCAATTGGCGTCAAATCTTCACGCTGTAAATTCTCTAACAAAGCTAGTTCCATCATTTGCTTTTCTGAAAAGTCTTTTATAATGACAGGAACAGTAGCAAGGTCGGCTTCTTTAGCAGCTCTAAATCGTCTTTCACCCGCTAAGATTTCATAGCCTTTAATGCTTTTGCGAGCTACAATAGGCTGTAAGATGCCGTGATGTAAAATGGATTGCTTTAACTCATTAATTGCTTCTTTATTAAACGTTTTACGTGGTTGATAGGGGTTGGGTCTGAGTTCGTGAATAGCAACTTCCTGAATTGAATCATCAGCCTGTGCATCTAAGCCTGAAAATAAGGCATTAATTCCTTTCCCTAATCCTTTCGCCATTATAAATCACTTCCTTTGCAAGTTCCGTATAAACTGCGGCCCCTCTAGATCTTGCATCATATAAGATAATTGGTTCACCATGACTAGGTGCTTCGCTTAAACGAACATTTCGAGGAATAATCGTTTGATAAACGCGATCCTGAAAATACTTCTTCACTTCTGCTGTTACCTGCAGTCCTAAGTTTGTTCGTGCGTCAAGCATAGTCAGCAATACACCTTCGATACGCAGTTGATTATTCAAATGTTTTTGGACTAATCTAACGGTATTTAGCAATTGACTTAACCCTTCCAGCGCATAATATTCACACTGTACAGGTATTAAAACAGAATCAGCTGCCGTTAACGCATTTAATGTCAGTAAACCAAGAGAAGGGGGACAATCAATAATAACATAATCAAAGTGATCTTTCACCGTTTCCAAAGCTCTCTTAAGTCGAACTTCACGTGAAATAGTCGACACTAATTCAATTTCTGCACCAGCTAATTGAATGGTCGCGGGAATAATTGATAAATTTTCGACGGCCGTTGAACGAACAACGTTTTTGGCTTCCATATCTTCCACGATTACATTATAGATACATTCATCTACATCTGCTTTATCTATGCCAACTCCACTCGTAGCGTTACCCTGGGGATCTCCGTCTACAAGTAGAACCTTTTTTCCTTGTTCAGCTAAACAAGCTCCTAAATTAACAGCGGTTGTTGTTTTTCCAACTCCGCCTTTTTGATTCGCAACTGCCACAATTTTCCCCATGTTGTCACCTACTTTCATTTCCATCCCATTTGTCCAGACAGTTTAATTGTTCATTGAATTTTCTGACGAAAAACTTTGATAAAAAAGCCTCATCAAAAAAAGATGAGGGCTATTTCTTTATTTTTTCGGAATCTTAATAGTAAACTGAAAATATTCATCAAACTCTTCTTCCTCCGTGTTTAATGAAATACCGCTGTCACTAACCATTGTCAACGATTGACGAATTGTATTCATTGCGATACGCGTATCTTTACTAAACGCTTTTCTTTTTGCTTTTGGCTTTTTAACCTGCGTTTCTAACAATTTAACTACTCGATCTTCCGTTTGTTTTACATTTAATTGTTTTTCAATAATCTCAGCTAATACTTGAAGTTGTTTTTCTTGATTTTTGAGGGGAATGAGCGCTCTTGCATGTCGCTCTGTAATCAATTTTTGTTTGATTGCTTCTTGTATTTCAACAGGAAGCTTTAACAAACGAAGTTTGTTTGCAATTGTGGATTGGCCTTTTCCTAAACGTTGAGCTAATGCCTCTTGGGTAAGATTATGTAACTCAATTAACTTTGCGTAGGCTAGTGCTTCTTCGACAGCCGTTAGCTCTTCACGTTGTAAGTTTTCTATTAAAGCCACAGAGGCCGTTTCTGTATCGTTAAAATGTTTCACAATTGCAGGAACCGTATCCCAACCTAAGCTTTGTACAGCTCTCCACCGGCGTTCTCCAGCAATTAATTCGTATTCTTCGCCCTCAGTCGGTCGAACCACAATAGGTTGAATAATACCGTGTGTATGAATAGTAAGAGCTAGCTCTTCAATTTTTGCTTCATTAAACACCGTACGCGGCTGATAACGATTTGGAATAATACTTGAAACTTTAATTTGTTTTACTTCATCTCTTAAAACTTTTTCGACATTTTCATCTTGGACAGTTTCAATCTCTACATGAATATCCTCATCTTTTTCTTTTAAATTAAAAAAACGTGAAAAAGCAGATTTCATAGTCCCACACCACCTTCAGGAAAATCCCGCCTTAAACTAATTCGATGTTTTTTAATCATATCCTGCTTTCTAAACAGAAAATATAGAGAAGAAAATGTTTCATATGAAACATTTTCTTCTCTATATATTTACCGCCTACTCTAATGGAAGCTTAACTGGGGTACCAGGTTTTCTAGGATATTTTTTAGGCGTTTTCTTTATTTTATCTATTAAAATAATGTAACGTTCACTTTGCTCCAAAGGCAATTGGAAATGTTCAATCGACTTCACTTTTCCACCTAATACTTGAAATGATTTTTCCCCATTTTTTAATTCCTCGGGGGCAGAAGCACCTTTCATTGCTAAAAAGCGTCCTTGTTCTTTAACAAGCGGTAAGCAAAATTCATTAAGAACCGAGATACGTGCCACAGCTCTTGCTGTTACAAGATCGAATGACTCGCGAATCGTTTCTTTTTTACCAAATGTTTCAGCTCGATCATGACATAGTGTGACATTATCTAGTCCAAGCTCATTTACAAGATGCGTTAAAAACGTAATACGCTTTTGTAACGAATCAACGATTGTTACATGCAAATGCGGGAAGCAAATTTTGATCGGAATACTTGGAAAACCTGCTCCTGCACCTACATCACACATGGATTCAATTTCTGTAAAGTCTTGAAAAAAAGCAGCTGAAATAGAATCGTAAAAATGCTTTTCATACACTTCACCGTGATCAGTGATAGCAGTTAAATTCATTTTTTCGTTCCATTCTACTAAAACTTGATAATACTTTTCAAATTGATTCAGCTGTTTAGACGAAAGAGAAATTCCCTTTTCTTCTAATAGCTGTTGAAACTGTTGAATATTCATTGAGTTTCCCTTTCTTCGCGCCTAAGAGTTTTAATCATTTGATACTTTAGCGATGCGCCCTTGTTCAATGTAAACAAGCAAGATTGAAATATCAGCTGGGTTGACTCCAGAAATACGTGAAGCTTGCGCTACCGTTAGTGGACGCACTTGGTTTAATTTTTGACGTGCTTCTGTAGCTAGACCGTTAATTGCATCATAATCGATATAATCAGGAATCTTTTTGTTTTCTAACTTCTTCAAGCGTTCAACTTGTTGAAGTGATTTCTGAATATATCCTTCATATTTCACCTGAATTTCTACTTGTTCAGCTACTTCAGGATCTACCGTCTCATCAGCTGGTGCTAATTGATGAATATGAGTATACGTCATTTCAGGGCGGCGAAGTAAATCTGTCGCACGAATGCCATCTTTTAATTCGCTGCCGCCAGCTTCTTTAATCAGTTGTTGAACAGCTTCATTCGGCTTAATAATAAAGGAGAAAAGACGTTTTTTCTCTTGCTCGATTTCCGCTTTCTTTTGTTCAAATTTAGCATAGCGCTCATCGCTGATTAATCCTAGTTCACGACCAATTTCAGTAAGACGTAAATCAGCGTTATCGTGACGAAGTAATAAACGATATTCTGCACGAGATGTTAGCAGACGATACGGTTCATTTGTTCCTTTTGTTACTAAATCATCCACCAATACACCGATGTAAGCATCAGAACGTCCTAAGATGACTTCTTCTTGTTCCAGCGCTCTTCTTCCCGCGTTAATTCCAGCAAGAAGACCTTGGCCTGCAGCTTCCTCATAACCAGATGTTCCGTTAATTTGTCCAGCCGTATAAAGATTTTTAATTTTCTTCGTTTCAAGCGTTGGCCATAACTGAGTCGGAACAATTGCATCATATTCAATAGCATAGCCCGCACGCATCATTTGGACTTTTTCAAGACCAGGAATTGTCGCAAGCATTTGACGCTGTACGTGCTCAGGAAGGCTTGTTGATAGTCCTTGAACATATACTTCTTGCGTATTTCGTCCTTCTGGCTCTAAGAAAATTTGGTGACGCGGTTTATCATTAAAGCGCACAACCTTATCTTCAATAGATGGACAGTAGCGCGGTCCAGTACCTTTAATCATCCCAGAATACATAGGAGATAAGTGGAGGTTGTCGTCAATAATTTGATGCGTTTGTTCACTTGTATATGTTAACCAGCAAGGCAGTTGATCTGTAATGTACTGTGTTGTTTCGTATGAGAAAGCACGAGGTACATCATCCCCAGGCTGAATCTCCGTTTTGCTGTAATCAATAGTTGAGCTATTAACACGAGGTGGAGTTCCTGTTTTAAAACGGACCATATCCAGTCCTAACTCCTCTAAGTGTTCAGAAAGCTTAATAGCTGGTTGTTGATTATTAGGACCGCTTGAATATTTTAATTCACCTAAAATAATTTCCCCGCGTAAGAATGTCCCTGTCGTAATAACAACTGTTTTAGCTTTATACACAGCTCCCGTTTGAGTGACAACGCCCGTACATACACCGTCTTCTACGATTAACTGTTCTACCATACCTTGCATAAGCGTTAGATTTTCTTCATTTTCTAACGTTTTTTTCATTTCATGCTGATAAGCAAATTTATCTGCTTGAGCTCTAAGTGCTCGAACGGCTGGACCTTTTCCTGTGTTTAACATTCTCATTTGAATATGAGTTTTATCGATATTTCTACCCATTTCTCCGCCAAGAGCATCAATTTCACGTACGACAATACCTTTTGCAGGACCGCCTACAGAAGGGTTGCAGGGCATAAACGCCACCATGTCTAAGTTAATGGTCAACGTTAACGTTTTAGCACCCATACGCGCAGAAGCAAGGGCCGCTTCACAACCTGCATGACCTGCTCCAATGACAATAACATCATATTGTCCACCTTCATATTGCATAATAGTAGCCTCCTTTAATAATCTATTTTCCTAAGCAGAATTGAGAGAACAACTGATCAATTAAGCTTTCGTGAACAGCATCACCAATAATTTCACCTAATAGTTCCCACGTTCTTGTTAAATCAATTTGGACAATATCGATTGGAACACCACTTTCAATGCCTGTGATGGCCTCATCGATAGCTCCTCTTGCTTGCGTTAAAAGCGCAATATGTCTCGTATTAGATAAATATGTTAAATCTTGAGATTCAATTGTTCCTCCAAAGAAAAGAGCTGCGATTGCTTCTTCAAGCTGATCTACTCCTTGTTCTTGAAGAAGCGAAGTCGTCACTACTGGATGATCACCAGCAAATTGCTGCACTTCCTCTAGATTAATTTTTTGCTCAAGATCTGTTTTATTCACAATCACGATAACGTCCATGCCTTTTACAGCTTCAAATAGCTTTTTATCTTCGTCCGTTAGTTCTTCATTAAAATTCAACACAAGCAAAATTAAATCTGCTTCTTTCAAATACTGACGAGAGCGTTCCACACCAATTCGTTCTACAATGTCTTCTGTTTCACGAATTCCAGCTGTATCAACTAATCGTAGAGGAACTCCTCGCACATTGACGTACTCTTCGATTACATCTCGCGTCGTTCCAGGAATATCTGTGACAATGGCCTTTGCATCTTGCACTAAACTATTTAGAAGAGAAGATTTCCCTACATTAGGACGTCCAATAATAACAGTAGCCAATCCTTCTCTTAAAATTTTCCCTTGATGAGAGGTTTGAAGAAGCTTATCAATTTCTTGGCGTACATTTGAAGCTTTTTCGATCAATACTTGGTGAGTCATTTCCTCTACATCGTCATATTCTGGGTAGTCAATGTTTACTTCTACGTGGGCAAGTGTTTCGAGAATTTCCTGCCGTAAATGACGTACTAGCTTGGACAAACGCCCTTCCATTTGGCCAATCGCCATATTCATCGCTTTATCTGTTTTGGCACGAATTAAATCCATGACAGCTTCTGCTTGTGATAAGTCTACGCGACCATTTAAAAATGCTCGTTTTGTAAACTCACCCGGCTCAGCTAAACGGGCACCATTTGCAATAACTAACTGCAGCACACGATTAACGGATACAATTCCTCCGTGACAGTTAATTTCAATAATGTCTTCTCTAGTAAATGTCTTGGGACCTTTCATAATGGAAAGCATCACTTCTTCAACGACTTGCTCTGTTTTGGGATCTACGATATGACCGTAGTGAATGGTATGAGAAGCTACGTCTGTTAATCGTTTATTCGAAACGCTTTTAAAGATACGATCTGCAATCGTAATTGCTTCTTCACCACTCAGGCGGACGATGGCAATAGCTCCTTCTCCCATTGGTGTAGAAATGGCCGCAATTGTATCAAAATCTAACACCAACTTCACCTCATTTCATTTTATAAACCTTTTATTTTAAACGATGTTATATACTATCATCGTTAACAATTTTACACGAACAAAAACATCTATTTTAAGGCCCATGATTTGTATGAACCAAATAAATAGAATACCACAATTCACCGATTTGGAACATCTCTAACGTTCTTCTGTTATGCACAGCAAGAAAAACAGGCAGTATGTACTATTTTAACTTATCCACATGTGAATAACAACGTATGCATCCTGATTTTTTGAACGCTGGATCGATAAAAATAAGCACATAAAAAAGCACTAGCTTATTTTGCTAGTGCTTTTTGGCAACTGGCTGAACCAAAATACTTCTTTTGGGTTCTTTGCCAACGGATTGTGTCTCAACTAAAGAATTTTTAGCTAACGCTTGGTGAATCATTTTTCTTTCATGGGAAGGCATTGGTTCTAGTTGAACAGATCGATTCGTTTTGATCGCCTGATTAGCTATTTTTAATGCCAATTTTTCAACCATTTCTTTTCGTTTTTCTCGGTAGCCTTCTGGATTTAATACAACATTTAAAAATTGCTGACTGTATCGATTAGCTACCAATTGTGTGAGAAGCTGGAGCGCATTGAGGGTTTGTCCATGTTTTCCAATCAACATTCCCGCTGAATCGCTACTAATCTCAATTATGCAGTTTCTCGAGGTTTTTTTGACGTTCGTATGAATCGAAATCCCCATTTCACGGCTAACATTTGTAATAAAATGAACCGCTTCCTCTACAGGGTCAACTATTTTTGTAACTTTTACAACTGCGGGTTTTCCCTTAAAGATTCCTAAAAATCCTTTTTTGCCTGGTTCAATTATTTCTACATTTGTTTGATTTCGCTCTACTTCTAAAGCATCTAATGCTTCTTGAACAGCAGCTTCAATCGTCTGGGCCGTAATTGTGATTTCGTTCATTTTTTAACCCCTTCAATATTCGCTTGTTTTAAGTCTGGCCCTTTAATGAAGTAGGTTTGAATAATCATAAATAGGTTTCCCACTACCCAATAAAGAGATAAGGCAGCTGGAAAATTGATTGCAAAAACCACAATCATGATCGGCATAATCCAAAGCATCATAGCCATTTGAGGATTTTGATTTGCATTTCCGGCCATCATCATCTTTTGCTGAATAAACGTTGTGATTCCTGCGACAATTGGTAAGATAAATAGCGGATCACGCGCACCTAAATCAAACCATAAAAAGCTGTTGTTTGCGATTTCCGACGTTCGTGTAATCGCGTGGAAAATCCCAATAAGAATGGGCATTTGAATTAGAATTGGGAAGCAACCAGCTAAAGGATTTACTCCGTAAGTTTGGAATAATGCCATCGTTTCTTTCTGCAATTGCTGCTGCGTCTGGGCATCTTTTGAACTGTACTTCTCCTTTAACTTCTGCATTTCGGGCTGAAGCATCTGCATCGCTTTCGTGTTTCTCATCTGTTTAATCATAAGCGGTAGAATAAGTAAGCGAATCAGGATTGTGACAACAATGATCGCAACTCCATAGCTTTTAAATAACTCCGCTAGATACGTAATGACTAATGATAGCGGATACACAACATACTCATTCCAAAAACCTTTACTATCATCTGTAATAGGTTGGTTCATTTCCGTACAACCCGCTAAAACAGTTAATAAAAAGATAAGCGTTATCCCTAAAAACAACTTCTTCTTCACCTGTTTTTCCTCCTTCTACATGTTCACCTTTCAATTCTGAAAGTGCGTCAAAATCCATTATATAAGGATGCGGTAGAAAAACAACAGCTATTAAAGGCTTTTCTTCTATTGTTTATTAATCGTTTTGTCTATGTGTAAGTAATTTGCCACGCTTAAAGACATGCTGCAAACTGCTTTTAATTTCTTCATAGCTCATTGTTGCAGCAGGCTGCCTTGCAATTACAATATAATCTTTGTCTTGCTTTAAATACGGTGTGAATTCAAACATAATTTGTTTAGCAAGGCGCTTAACTCGATTACGAGTCACGGCATTTCCAATCTTTTTGCCCACAGAGAATCCTACGCGGAAATGTTCTTGATCCGGTTTGTCTAGAACATACAAGACAAATTGGCGATTCGCTACGGACTTGCCCTTCTTAAAAACTGTTTGAAATTCATCATTCTTTTTTATACGATATCTTTTTTTCATTTTTAACAACTCCTGCCCTTTTTCAGGTCATGCTCTTATGTAGTCCCTACAGGAACAGAGGTGATTTTAGCCTTATAAAGCGAAAAAAGACCACTGGCGTCAGTGGTCTATTATGCTGATAATACTTTTCTTCCTTTACGACGACGACGAGCTAAAACTTTACGTCCATTCGCTGAGCTCATACGAGCGCGGAAACCGTGTACTTTACTGTGCTTACGTTTGTTTGGTTGGTAAGTTCTTTTCATCTATAAACACCTCCTCGAGGAATAACTGAAAAAGACAGTCCTTGCAATTATAATGAAAAGACTAAGAAGATGTCAATGTTATTTAAAAAATAAAATTTTCAATCTCTTGGTTTCATTATCTGTTTTACTCAATCTTCTTCATTCTAATATCTTTATAACCCAATTGTCTATACCTAATCAATAAAATTCATTGATTTATTAAAGAAAAAAATTTTCCTTTTCATCTCTTTCTCTTTCTCTACGAGCTCCGATCGCATCGTTACTAAACAAAACTACAACAATAAATGTTATAAAAAGCCTCTTTTTTATTCAAATTCTTCTCTTAAACCTTTGTGGATAAGTTTTTTCGACATTTTTCTACTTTTCCATTTCTTATCGACAACTCATGCACACTATCTTGTGTTGTGGAAAACTTTTCTCCACAAGGTGTAGTGATTGTGGATAAGTTTCGAAAATTCATTGCATCATGCCGGATTCTTTGATATTATATTTTTGTTTTCACTCTTAATTACTTTTCCACAGTTGGTTTTTATCCACAAACTGTGGACAACTTGTGGACATCATTTCCACTATCACTGTATAAAGTTATCCACACCATGTGGAATCTGTCGAATAGTCGACTTTCTTCTATAATATATATTTACCCACATAATAGCAATTGTATAAATATAATTTTTTTATGCATAAGGGTTTGTACAAGTTGTACAAGTGTTGTACAAAGCGCACAAAAACTAGAAAAAGGAGGGGTTGCTCGTTGGAAAACATTCATGATTTATGGAACAGAGCTTTAGATCAAATTGAAAAAAAATTAAGCAAACCCAGTTTTGAAACCTGGCTCAAATCGACAAAAGCTCATGCTTTACAAGGAGACACGCTCATTATTACTGCGCCTAATGATTTTGCACGGGACTGGTTAGAATCTAGGTATTCTAATTTAATTGCTGAAACACTTTACGATCTTACGGGGGAAGAGTTAGATGTGAAATTTATTATTCCTCCTAACCAGGCCGAAGAAGAATTCGATATTCAAACTCCTAAAAAGAAAGTCAATAAAGACGAAGGAGCAGAATTCCCTCAAAGTATGCTAAATTCGAAGTATACCTTTGATACATTTGTAATCGGATCTGGAAATCGGTTTGCGCATGCAGCTTCTTTAGCGGTAGCAGAGGCGCCGGCTAAAGCGTATAATCCGCTTTTTATTTACGGGGGAGTAGGATTAGGTAAAACACACTTAATGCACGCAATAGGCCACTATGTGTTAGATCATAATCCTGCCGCTAAAGTCGTGTACTTATCATCTGAAAAATTCACAAATGAGTTTATTAACTCTATTCGTGACAATAAAGCAGTAGAATTCCGCAACAAATACCGCAATGTAGATGTTTTACTGATTGATGATATTCAATTCTTAGCCGGTAAAGAGCAGACACAAGAAGAATTTTTCCATACGTTTAATACGCTTCACGAAGAAAGCAAGCAGATTGTCATCTCAAGTGATCGACCGCCGAAAGAAATTCCTACACTTGAAGATCGACTTCGCTCTCGCTTTGAATGGGGCCTTATTACAGACATCACACCACCAGATTTGGAAACACGAATTGCTATTTTGCGTAAAAAAGCAAAAGCGGACGGCTTAGTTATTCCAAATGAAGTTATGCTTTATATTGCCAATCAAATTGATTCAAATATTAGAGAATTAGAAGGAGCACTTATTCGTGTAGTAGCTTATTCTTCACTAATTAATAAAGATATAAACGCTGATTTAGCAGCAGAAGCATTAAAAGATATCATTCCTAGTTCAAAACCTAGGGTTATTACGATTCAAGACATCCAACAGATTGTTGGACAAGAATTCAATATAAAATTAGATGATTTCAAAGCGAAGAAACGTACAAAGTCAGTAGCGTTTCCTAGACAAATTGCCATGTACCTTTCTCGCGAACTAACGGATTTTTCGCTACCTAAAATTGGAGAAGAGTTTGGCGGGCGAGACCATACTACTGTCATTCATGCCCATGAAAAAATCTCAAAACTTGTTCAAACAGATACTGACCTGCAAAAACAAATTAAAGAAATAAGTGAATCACTAAAAATATAGGCTTTTTTTACTTGTATTTTGTGTATAAGTGAGTTAGGATTGTACACAGTCTGTCCACATGTGGATAGGCTGTGTTCTCACGTTTTAAGGGGTTATCCACATTTCCACAGCCCCTATTACTACTACTATCTTAAAATATAATAAATTATAAGCTTTTAAACCTACTTTTAAGGAGGATTAATTATTATGAAATTTATCATACAGAAAGACTATCTAGTTCAAAGCGTCCAAGACGTTATGAAAGCTGTATCTTCTAGAACAACAATTCCAATTTTAACTGGGATTAAAATTGTAGCGACTGAAGAAGGTGTTACCTTAACCGGAAGTGATTCCGATATCTCTATTGAATCGTTTATTCCAAGCGAAGAAGAAGGAAAAGAGATTGTTGATATTCAAAAACCAGGAAGCGTTGTTCTCCCAGCTCGTTTCTTTAGTGAAATCGTCAAAAAGCTTCCTAAAGACATTGTAGAGTTAGACGTCCAAAGTCACTTTTTAACAATCATTCGTTCAGGAAAAGCTGAATTTAACTTAAATGGTTTAGATGCAGAAGAGTACCCTCATTTGCCACAGATCGAAGAAAACAACATGTTTAGATTACCGACAGACTTATTAAAAAACATGATTCGACAAACTGTCTTTGCAGTGTCCACCTCAGAAACACGACCTATCTTGACAGGTGTAAACTGGAAAGTCGATGGCAAAGAATTAACGTGTATTGCCACTGACAGTCATCGTCTAGCTTTGCGAAAAGCGACCATTGAAACTGGAAATGAAGCAACGTATAATGTGGTTATTCCAGGTAAAAGTTTAAGTGAATTCAGTAAGATCCTTGATGATTCTCATGAATTAGTAGACATCGTTATCACGGAAAATCAAGTATTGTTCAAAACAAAACACTTACTATTTTTCTCAAGATTATTGGACGGAAATTATCCTGACACATCAAGATTGATCCCAGCTGATAGTAAAACGGATGTTATATTGAACGTAAAAGAATTCTTACAATCGATTGACCGCGCTTCTTTATTAGCTCGCGAAGGAAGAAACAACGTAGTAAAACTATCTACGCTGGATGAAGGGATTGTTGAAATTTCTTCTAACTCTCCTGAAATTGGAAA
Source organism: Priestia sp. SIMBA_032 (assembly GCF_046535215.1). Classification (NCBI taxonomy): domain Bacteria; kingdom Bacillati; phylum Bacillota; class Bacilli; order Caryophanales; family Bacillaceae; genus Priestia; species Priestia sp. SIMBA_032. Next base: position 49,661 of record NZ_JAWRXD010000023.1, read on the forward strand.
AGTAATTGAAGAGGTACAAAGTCAGTCTATCTCAGGAGAAGAATTAAAAATTTCTTTTAGCGCAAAATACATGTTAGACGCATTAAAAGCGCTCGAAGGAACAGATATCAAAATTAACTTCACTGGTGCGATGCGTCCATTTGTCATTCGAACATTAGAGGATGATTCAATGCTGCAGCTGATTTTACCAGTACGAACATATTAAATCTCAGAAAGCTACTAGCATGCCGTACTAGTAGCTTTCTTTTCTCAAGAAGAATTATTTAGTAAAATAGAGATACATCATTAGAAAGTGAGAGAGTCGCATGAAAACAGAAATTAAAATTTCAACTGAATACATTACGCTTGGCCAGTTTTTAAAACTAGCAGACGTCATTCAAACAGGTGGAATGGTAAAATGGTTTTTAAGTGAGCACGAAGTATATGTGAACGGGGAGCTAGAAGAGCGCCGCGGACGTAAATTATATGCAAATGACGAAGTGGATATACCGGCTGCAGGATCATTTGTTGTTATTACTTAAAGTTGGTGAAACGTTTGTATATTAAAGAAATTACTTTAACAAATTACCGAAACTATACGAAGACAACGATTCCCTTTGAAAATAAAGTAAACGTCATTTTGGGTGAAAACGCGCAGGGTAAAACAAACGTGATGGAATCGATCTTCGTATTATCTATGGCTAAATCTCATCGTACATCCAACGATAAAGAATTAATTAAATGGGACTGTGAGTATGCAAAGCTATCGGGCATTGTAGAAAAGCATAGAGGGCCTGTTACACTGGATTTAGTCATCTCAACAAAAGGGAAAAAAGCAAAATATAATCACATTGAGCAGAAAAAACTCAGTCAATATATAGGATCAATTAACACTGTCATGTTTGCTCCGGAGGATTTGAACCTAGTTAAAGGGAGTCCGCAAGTAAGGCGCAAATTTATCGATATGGAAATTGGTCAAGTTTCGCCTGTTTACATGCATGATTTAAGCAGGTATCAAAAGATTTTGCAGCAAAGAAATCAATATTTGAAGCAGCTGCAGACAAAAAAACAAACGGATCTTTCACTTTTAGACGTACTTACGTTACAGTTAAGTGAAATGGCGGCGAAAATCTTAAAAAAACGTTTTGAGTTTTTACAGTTACTCCAACAGTGGGCAGAGCCTATTCATAAAGGGATCAGTCGAGACTTAGAAACATTAAAAATTGAGTATAAGAATTCAATTGATGTATCAGAAGATGCAGATTTGTCGAAAATGTTAGAAGCATATCATCAAAAGTTTGATAAAATAAAAAGTAGAGAAATTGATAGAGGTGTCACCTTAGCAGGTCCACACCGTGATGATCTTCTTTTCTACGTTAATGAAAAAGACGTTCAAACATTTGGTTCACAAGGGCAACAGCGGACGACTGCTTTATCGTTAAAGCTTGCTGAAATTGAGTTAATTCATCAAGAAGTAGGTGAATATCCAATCTTGCTTTTAGACGACGTATTGTCTGAATTAGATGATTTTCGTCAATCACACTTGCTAAATACCATTCAAGGAAAAGTTCAGACGTTTGTAACGACAACGAGCATTGAAGGAATTCATCACGAGACCTTAGAAAAAGCCGCTACATATCATGTAGAAGCTGGGCAAATTCAAAAGGTCAAATAGCAATTGATCTGTCTAAAAACTTTTCGCAAGGCAATCTAACTGAAATATGATATCATTATAGTTTTAAGTCTATATATTTCAACTCGTACCCTCGATTATGAAAATTTTGTGCATAAGTAAACAAATGGCAAATACATTAAAGGCTCCGTATTATTTCCACATAATATTCGAAAAACATAATACAAAATGATAAATACAGCAGTTTGCTGTTAAAAAAAAGTGTAGGTGATACATTTGACGATGGAACAAAAAGAAGTACAAGCATATGAAGCTGATCAGATACAAGTATTAGAAGGATTAGAAGCTGTTCGTAAACGTCCGGGGATGTATATTGGATCGACGAGCGCAAAGGGTTTACATCATCTTGTATGGGAAATTGTAGATAATAGTATTGATGAAGCGCTGGCCGGCTATTGCGATGAAATTAATGTTATTATCGAAAAGGATAATAGTATTACAGTCAAAGATAACGGTCGTGGAATTCCGGTTGGTATTCAAGAAAAAATGGGCAGACCTGCCGTTGAAGTTATCTTAACGGTTCTTCATGCCGGAGGTAAATTTGGCGGCGGCGGCTATAAAGTATCTGGTGGATTACACGGTGTAGGTGCCTCAGTTGTTAACGCACTTTCTACATCTTTGGAAGTACACGTACATCGTGATGGTAAAGTTCATTATCAAAAATATGAACGAGGTGTACCAGCTGCTGACTTGAAAGTAGTCGGGGAAACAGATAAAACAGGTACTGTTATTCAATTCCATCCAGACGGTGAAATTTTTACAGAAACGCTTGAATACGATTTTGATACGTTAGCTAATCGTCTGCGTGAGTTAGCTTTTTTAAATCGCGGCATTAAAATTACGATTGAAGACAGACGTGAAGAAGATAAAAGACGTGAATATCACTATGAAGGCGGAATTAAGTCTTACGTTGAACACTTAAACCGTTCGAAAGAAGTGATTCACGAAGAGCCGATCTATATTGAAGGTAATCGAGATAACATTTCTGTAGAAATTGCTATTCAATATAACGATAGCTATACAAGTAATTTATATTCTTTTGCAAACAACATTCACACATATGAAGGTGGAACGCACGAAGCAGGATTTAAAACAGCGTTAACGCGTGTAATTAACGACTATGCACGTAAAAACAGCGTATTTAAAGACAGTGACGCCAATTTAACGGGTGAAGATGTTCGTGAAGGAATTACAGCTATCATCTCTATTAAGCACCCAGATCCGCAGTTCGAAGGACAAACCAAAACAAAGCTGGGAAATAGTGAAGCAAGAACAATTACTGACTCTGTGTTTGCAGAACACTTAGAAACTTACTTGCTAGAGAACCCTATTGTGGCGAAAAAGGTAATTGAAAAAGGTTTAATGGCTGCAAGAGCAAGAATGGCAGCTAAAAAAGCTCGTGAGCTTACAAGACGTAAAAGCGCGCTTGAAATTTCAAACTTACCGGGTAAATTAGCAGATTGTTCATCAAAAGATCCTTCTATTAGCGAACTCTATGTAGTAGAGGGTGACTCTGCCGGAGGTTCAGCTAAGCAGGGAAGAAGCCGTCATTTCCAAGCTATTTTGCCTTTGCGAGGTAAAATTATCAACGTAGAGAAAGCGCGTTTAGATAAAATTTTATCTAATAACGAAATTCGTACAATCATTACCGCTCTAGGAACGGGTATTGGTGACGATTTTGATATTTCGAAAGCCCGCTACCATAAAATTGTGATTATGACAGATGCAGACGTAGATGGTGCGCATATTCGGACGCTTCTTCTAACGTTCTTCTATCGCTATATGAGACAGATTATTGAGCACGGATATGTGTACATCGCCCAGCCGCCTCTTTACAAAGTTTCACAAGGTAAAAAAGTGGAGTACGCGTACAACGATCGTCAATTAGAAGAGGTATTAGCTTCTTTCCCTGAAGGCGCAAAACCAAACCTTCAGCGTTACAAAGGTTTAGGAGAGATGAATCCTGAACAATTATGGGAAACAACAATGGATCCAGAATTCCGTACTCTTCTTCAGGTGAACTTGCAAGATGCAATTGAAGCTGATGAGACATTTGAAATTTTAATGGGCGACAAAGTAGAACCACGCCGTAATTTCATTGAAGAAAATGCTCAGTACGTAAAAAATCTCGATATTTAAATGAACGGTAATACCTTTTATATTTTTTATAAAGGGTATATAAACGTCAGGATAGAGATAGGTTCTATCCTGCGTTTACATATATATGAATTACTATACTGAACTTCGCGAAGGAGGTTCTTATCGATGTCAGATAAACCAAACTCTCAAATAAGAGAAGTAAATATTAGTCAAGAAATGCGCGCATCCTTTTTAGATTATGCAATGAGCGTAATTGTATCGCGTGCTTTGCCAGATGTAAGAGACGGACTTAAGCCCGTGCACCGTCGTATTTTATATGCAATGAATGATTTAGGTATGGGATCGGATAAGCCATATAAAAAATCAGCTCGTATCGTAGGAGAAGTAATTGGTAAGTATCACCCGCACGGTGACTCAGCTGTATATGAAACAATGGTTCGTATGGCACAAGATTTTAGCTATCGTTATATGCTAATTGACGGTCATGGAAACTTTGGATCTGTTGATGGAGATGCAGCAGCAGCTATGCGTTATACAGAAGCAAGAATGTCAAAAGTTTCGATGGAACTTTTACGTGACATCAATAAAGATACAATTGATTACCAAGATAACTATGATGGTTCTGAACGTGAACCAATTGTATTACCTGCTAGATTTCCAAATTTACTTGTAAACGGTTCAGCCGGAATTGCGGTAGGTATGGCGACAAATATTCCTCCGCATCAGTTAGGGGAAGTCATTGACGGCGTTTTAGCTGTAAGTCAAGACCCTGATATCACAATTGCAGAGTTAATGGAGATTATTCCAGGACCGGATTTCCCAACTGCAGGACAAATTCTTGGCCGCAGCGGAATTCGTAAAGCTTATGAAACTGGAAAAGGTTCTATTATTGTTCGCGCAAAAGTAGAAATTGAAGAACAAAGTAATGGTAAACAAACTATTATTGTTCATGAACTTCCATACCAAGTAAATAAAGCAAAGCTAATTGAAAAAATTGCCGAGCTAGCTCGTGATAAGAAGATTGATGGAATTACGGACTTACGAGATGAGTCTGACCGTTCGGGTATGCGCATTGTTATTGAAGTAAGACGTGATGCAAATGCAAATGTTTTATTAAACAACTTATATAAGCAGACATCTCTTCAAACAAGTTTTGGTATTAATACCCTTGCATTAGTAGATGGACAGCCAAAAGTATTGAACTTAAAGCAATGTCTACAGTACTACTTAGACCATCAGGTAGTGGTTATTCGTCGTCGTACTGAATTTGAACTTCGAAAAGCCGAAGCGCGTGCGCATATTTTAGAAGGCTTAAAGATTGCTCTTGATAATTTAGATGCTGTTATTGCTTTAATTAGAGGTTCTCAAACAACAGATATTGCACGTGAAGGATTAATGACGCAGTTTTCGTTATCTGAAAAACAAGCGCAAGCTATTTTGGATATGCGCCTACAGCGTTTAACAGGATTAGAGCGAGAGAAGATTGAAGCGGAATATCAATCTTTATTAGCGCTAATTGCTGAATTAAAAGCTATTTTAGCAGATGAAGAAAAAGTATTAGAAATTATTAGAGAAGAACTATTAGAAGTAAAAGAAAGATTCAATGACGGCCGTCGAACAGAAATCGTAAGCGGAGGAGCTGAAATTATCGAAGACGAGGATCTGATTCCTCGCCAAGATATTGTTATTAGCTTAACGCACAACGGCTATATTAAACGTTTGCCTGTTTCTACGTATAAGAGTCAGCGAAGAGGCGGAAGAGGTATTCAAGGAATGAATACAAATGAAGATGATTTCGTTGAACATCTTCTAACAACATCTACTCATGATACAATTCTCTTCTTTACAAATAAGGGCAAAGTCTATCGGACAAAAGGATACGAAATTCCAGAGTACGGAAGAACGGCTAAAGGAATACCTATTATTAACTTGTTAGAAGTAGACAAAGGTGAGTGGGTAAATGCCATCATTCGCGTCGATGAATTTGTAGACGATTGGTATCTATTCTTTACTACAAAACAGGGAATTTCCAAGCGTACACCTTTATCTTCTTTTGAGAACATTCGAAATAGCGGACTTATCGCCTTGAATTTAAGAGAAGAAGATGAGTTGATTTCTGTTAAATTGACAGATGGTAAGCGCGATATGGTTATTGGAACGAAGAAGGGTATGTTAATTCGTTTTAATGAAAATGATGTTCGTTCAATGGGACGTACAGCTACTGGAGTTAAAGGGATCACTCTCGATTCAGAAGATGAAGTAATCGGTATGGAGATTCTCGAAGAACAATCAGATATCTTGATTATTACGAAAAATGGTTACGGAAAACGTACGCCGATTGAGGAATATCGTGTACAAACAAGAGGCGGTAAAGGTTTAAGAACATGTAATATCACTGATAAAAATGGTGATGTTGTCGCACTGAAATGCGTATCTCAAGAAGAAGATATTATGCTTATCACAGTAAGCGGCGTTCTTATCCGGGTTTCTGTTTCAGATATTTCACAAATGGGCCGTAACACACAAGGTGTCAAAGTGATTCGTTTAGGAGACGAAGAGTTTGTTTCAACGGTTGCAAAAGTACAAACTTCAGAAGATGAAGACGAAGTATTAGATGAATTAGATGAACATGAAGAGACAGATATAATAATTGAAGCTGAAGAAACGGAAGAATAAAAAAAGCCCCTGAAAAAGCAGGGGCTTTTTTTTATGTAAAAAAACCTTGCCATAGGCTTTTCATTTTGATAATATATAAAAAGTCAGCAAAATACATATGAGTTTTTTAGTAGTTTTAAAAAAGTTATATAAAAGTGTTGACAACGATTCTTATAAAGTGTTATTATATAGGAGTCGCTTTAAGACAAGAGTTCTTTGAAAACTGAACGAAATAGTAAACGTCAACGTTAATTTTTTATTTTTTAATTGAGCAAGTCAAACATTTCTTCGGAGAGTTTGATCCTGGCTCAGGATGAACGCTGGCGGCGTGCCTAATACATG
>NZ_JAWRXD010000447.1:0-287 GCF_046535215.1 Priestia sp. SIMBA_032
GCCGCGAGGTCAACCGCCAGTTCCAGCGCTTTGCGGCCGACCGGGTCGAGGCCCGCGAGGCGGCGCTCGACGCGCTGCCCGAGGACGACCCGGACCGGGAGGCCGCCGAGTACGCCCTCGAGGATGCGCGTTTCGCCCTCGAAGACGCGGAGGCGGCGCTGGAGACCGGCCCCGTCGATCCCTTCCTCGACGTGCTCTTCCTCGACCAGCGCCGCGGCTTCGCTCTCGGCGCCTACGGTCACCTTTTCCGGACCGGGGACGGCGGCGAGAGCTGGCGCATCGCCATC
>NZ_JAWRXD010000448.1:0-287 GCF_046535215.1 Priestia sp. SIMBA_032
GCGTTTGAAAGCGCGCCGCTCGAGCAGGGTTCTTTGCTCGACGAGTTGATCGAAGCCACCCGTGTGCACCCGGGCGACGATGCTTATTCCATTACCCGTCAGGGGCTGGAGGCGTTCGTAGCCGAGTTGCTCGAACCGCGCCGCGCGACGGAGAAGGTGAGCCAGTCGCTGGTGGACGACATGATTGCGGGGCTCGACGCCAAGCTGTGCAAGCAGGTCGACGAAATTCTGCATCACGAGCAGTTCCAGAAACTGGAGTCGTCGTGGCGCTCGTTGAAATTTCTCAT
>NZ_JAWRXD010000449.1:0-286 GCF_046535215.1 Priestia sp. SIMBA_032
GTAGCATTTACAATACGCCCCTCTACTTCACGACTTTTGGCAAATCGAACAAGGCCTAGTTTCGGCAACTTTATTTTGTTCCCTACAACGGCAATGTTTTCATTTGTTTGTTTTGTGGTATAAGATTGTACGTTGTTTTTCTTAGATTTAAAGTGCGGTGCGCTGTTTTGTTTTTTGAAAAAGCGCGTATAAGCATCCGCAAGGTTGCGAACAGACGACTGAATCGCAATACTATCCACTTCTTTTAGCCAAACAAGCTCTTTCTTCATGGCAGGTAGTTTGGCAG
>NZ_JAWRXD010000450.1:0-286 GCF_046535215.1 Priestia sp. SIMBA_032
TTTTATTTTCCTCTCTCAATGTAAAACTTCGTTTGGTTGTCATATCTGAGTCCTTTTTCTCATACGTATGAACTAGTAATTGTTCCACACTTCATCTAGAAATAAACCTCTTTCCAAAAGGTATTACAAAAAGAGAGGTGACACATAATGGGTGTTATTGCTTATAACGAAGCAGATGTAAAGTTGTTAGCTAGACTGATGCGTGCTGAAGCCGAAGGAGAAGGGCAACAAGGAATGTTAATGGTCGGAAACGTTGGGGTAAATCGTGTCCGCGGAAATTGTTTAG
>NZ_JAWRXD010000451.1:0-286 GCF_046535215.1 Priestia sp. SIMBA_032
GCGGCAACAACTTCGTCGAACGGCAGCACCGTGTTGACGTCGGCCGGTTGCCGGGTCAGCCAGGCCGACAGTCGTGCCAGTTCGGCCTTTCGCCGTTGTCTGCTGAAGTCGTTTTCGGCGTCGGGACCGGGAAAACCGGTGTCACGAGCCATGTCGCCTCCGCTGGATCACGATCTCGCCGCCGCCCGGCTCGATGTCGAAGACGCTGTACCCGACAGTGTTCATCGCGACCGTGCTCGAACGCAGCGTCCCACCGAGCTTGCGCTTCTTGTGCAGGATCGTGTGG
>NZ_JAWRXD010000452.1:0-285 GCF_046535215.1 Priestia sp. SIMBA_032
GGTCGAGAACAGGACCCTCGACGCCGTCCGTGAGCCAGCTCACTGCGTCGGCCGGGTAGGACGGCCGGGCGGCGTCGTACACGTCGGCGGCCCGGTCGAAGGAGGCCGCGTGGAGGTCGAGCTGTCGACGGGAGCGCATGCCGCCGATGGTACGCGGGCCGGGTCGCCGCCGCCCGCCCTTCTCGCCGAAGGCGGGGACGAGGGAGGGGTCGGAGGGGGCGGATGGGGCGGCGCGCGGGCGGGATGCGGGGCGGCGTCGGTGGGCCGTGTCAGCATGACGACGTG
>NZ_JAWRXD010000453.1:0-284 GCF_046535215.1 Priestia sp. SIMBA_032
TAGTCCCCTAACCTACGCGATTTAGCATGTGTAGCTAGTTTATTATAAACTTCATCACTCAATCGATTTGTCTTAATCGTAAAGGCGTTTTGACGCTCTGACATCCCCTATCACCTACGTTATTAGGATTTAACGGTTTTCTTCTCTGCTGCTTGCTTCTTTTGAACATAACCAATACTACGAATCTCTAAGCCAAATAAATTTAAGTGGCGGCTATCTTCGGGAACCTTATGATACTTCTCCGTACGTTCTTCTCCAATTTTTTCACGCATACTATTCATGAT
>NZ_JAWRXD010000454.1:0-284 GCF_046535215.1 Priestia sp. SIMBA_032
GGCGACCAGGCGGACATCGCGCTGGAAGGCGCGGCGCAGCACGACTGGGTCATCCGCCTGAACGCGGACACAGGCAACCTCCGCGCCGCCGTACGCCACCTGCTCGATCAGCACGATTGGGAGCGGGCGGCCCATCTGGCGTGGAGCCTCTTCATCTACTGGTGGGTCGCCGGCCTCCTCGGGGAGGTGAGGGGGTGGATGGACACGGTTCTCTCGACCACAGACCCGCTCGACGACCGCACCAGGGCGATCGCGCTGTACTTCACCCAGGCCATCTCCTTCTG
>NZ_JAWRXD010000091.1:0-551 GCF_046535215.1 Priestia sp. SIMBA_032
GATGATGAACCAGTAGGCATTCATGACGCCTGAGTAACTGTGCGTAGTGGCCCTAAAGCTTGTTCATATAGACGACGCAATTCACATTGAGCATGCGTCAATCCTCAAAACACGTTTAAGATACTGGCAAACTTGAATCACTGCGCAAGGGAACTCGCAATGAAGCTGATTCAGAACGCCGGTCAAGATCGCGTAATCGATTTGCTCCACGAACAGATGAAGCCGGACCACCAGTTAGACTGCGCCTCTCCAGCACTCTCCGTGTTCGCTTTTTCTGAGCTGAGCAAGTCTCTCGCTAAGCTAAAGAAGGTTCAGTTAATCCTACCTGCAGGCAGCGAGAACCTGGCGCTGCTGGGTGAAGAGGCTGATCGTGCCGCACGCAATCGGCTTATGACACGTAGTCTAGCAATGCACTGCTATCAGTGGCTAAACGCCAAAGTCGAGTTGAAGCGCGCGAGCTCTGTGATACCACAGGGCATCGGCCTACTTCGAGACGCATCTGGCGCGCCTCATCAGGTGGTAATGGGCTCTTTTGCTATGACCACAGACGG
>NZ_JAWRXD010000455.1:0-284 GCF_046535215.1 Priestia sp. SIMBA_032
TCTGGTAATACGATACCACTTGCTGTTTTTTCTTCTGCTTGAACAAGCTCAATTACAACGCGATCACCTAATGGCTTTAGCATGAACAATAACCTCCTCATTTTGTTATGTAAATTTTATTTATTAGCACTCAAGTCATCCGAGTGCTAACACACTTATAATAATAAATAATCTCAATTTCTTTTGCAAGTAAAAAAATCATAATTTTTTCGCAAATTACTATATAAACTTTCTATATAGAATACTGCCTTTACTATATGAATCGTTGTTTCCCCAACTCGTAT
>NZ_JAWRXD010000456.1:0-284 GCF_046535215.1 Priestia sp. SIMBA_032
GTCGACGTGGATCCGTTCACGATCCGTCAGGATCATCCCTCGATGCTCGGAGCGTTCGGCTTCGTACCCGATGTCGACATGATCGATCCCGAGCTCATGCGGGCGACATACCTCGACGTGCTGCGCGAGTGGGACTGGGAGACGACATGGGGGTGGGACTATCCGCTCATGGCGATGACCGCTTCACGGCTCGGGGAGCCCGGCTGGGCGATCGACGCGCTCATGAGCGGCGCGGGAAAGAACGAGGTGGTGGCGAGCGGGCATAACCATCAGAATGCCTCGTT
>NZ_JAWRXD010000457.1:0-284 GCF_046535215.1 Priestia sp. SIMBA_032
CTGTGGACAATGGCCGGGTGGGCAGGAGCCCATTCAGTCCGGGATATCGATCAGCGCGGGCTGCTTCAGCCAGGTGAGCCGGTGCAACGCGCTCGGCCCCAGCTCCGCGATGGCGGCGAAGTGCTCGGCGGACGAGTACCCCTTGTTGCTCGCCCACCCGTAGCCCGGATACTCACGGTCGTGCGCGATCATCATGCGGTCACGATGCCCCTTCGCGATGACCGACACCGCTGCGACGGATGCGCCGTCCCCGTCCGCTTTGATGCGCGTGACCTCCTTCGCCG
>NZ_JAWRXD010000458.1:0-283 GCF_046535215.1 Priestia sp. SIMBA_032
TCCCGTTCGCGATGATCCCGCTGCTGCGGCTGACCGGCTCCCGGGCCGTCATGGGCGACGCCGTCGACCCGGTCTGGACGCGCATCCTCGGCGCGGTCGTGGCCGGCCTGGTCGTGGTGCTCAACCTCGTCCTCGTCGTGCTGACCGTCACCGGCGGCTAGCTCGCCAGCCGCGTGTGCGCCCCTGCGTCACGTTCGCGCCTGCGCGCCCCGTAGCGCACGTTACAAACGGGCGCACTCACTCCGCGTGCGTCCTACGGCACCGGCCGGGTAGCCACCCAGAG
>NZ_JAWRXD010000459.1:0-283 GCF_046535215.1 Priestia sp. SIMBA_032
TCCCCCGGTGACGCGCCCGCTTACGACCCGTCGAGTGGTGAGCAGATGTCGCAACTGGCCGAGAATTCCGGCATCTACCCACCGCTCGAGGGAGTGCTCTCAGGGCACGACGATGTTGAAGTCCGGATCGCCGGCGTCCAGGACTGCGGTGAGGCGGGCGAGGACTGTCGCGTCGCCCTCGAAGGTCAGGCCGTCGGAGGTGGTGTCGCCTGCGGCCAGGGCCAGGAAGCGAACGCGGGTCGACGTCAGGTGCAGTTGGGCGTCGTCGGCCGGTTCCGCCTCG
>NZ_JAWRXD010000460.1:0-283 GCF_046535215.1 Priestia sp. SIMBA_032
CGCTGGTCGCCGCGAGCCCTGCGCTGCTCTCGGTGCTGACTGTCGGCGGTGCGCTGTACCTGGTGTGGATCGGCCTGAACGGTCTGCTTCGCCGACCGGCGCCGTTGGGGGAGGCGACCGAGCGGGACGGATCGCGGTGGAGCAGCTTCCTGCGCGGAGCGGGCGTCTCCGGCTTCAACCCGAAAGGCCTGCTCGTCCTGGTCGCGCTGGTGCCGCAGTTCACCACGCGGGAGTCGGGGTGGCCACCGGCGGCGCAGATGCTGCTCCTGGGCGGGCTGTTCGT
>NZ_JAWRXD010000461.1:0-283 GCF_046535215.1 Priestia sp. SIMBA_032
CCATGCACTTCAGCCCACAAGGTCCAAGGCGTCGCCGTTCGCGAGACGTCCTGGCGTACTTCGATAACGACACCAAGGTCGAAGCGCCATCTGATGCGGCACGCCTGAAGACGCGGCTTGCCGTGGCGCGCTAGGACGACCAGCCAGGTTCATTTGCGGTACCGGTATCCTCCGCACACATCTGCGCCAGCTCGCTGCCGTTGCGCGCAACGCGTCGCGCTTCGATCTGATTCACTTTCATGGCGAGCCTTTTCACCTGCCGCTGTTGCAATGGCTACCGTGT
>NZ_JAWRXD010000092.1:0-547 GCF_046535215.1 Priestia sp. SIMBA_032
ATTGACGTACGGGTTACTGACAGGTCCAGTGAATGGAACGGTCATTGTGAATCCAGACGGCACCTACACGTATACGCCAAATGAAAATTACAATGGGACAGATAGCTTCAGTGTAGTAGTAAGCGACGGCCAGGGAGAAACGGCAGTTTCTACAATCACGATTACGATTCTGCCAGTAAATGATCCGCCAGTGGGGCCAGTAGTGGTAACCTTGGTCACGAATGAAGATACGCCAGTGTCCAGTCAAATCACAGCGTTTGATCCAGATGGAGAAGTACTGACGTACACCTTACAAGATCCTCCGACAAACGGAGTGGCAGTGGTCAATGCGGATGGCACCTTCACATATATGCCAAATGGAAATTACAATGGTCCTGATACGTTTACAGTGTTAATTAGCGACCCATCGGGCGCATTTATAGTGACGAGTGTATTTGTGACGGTTACGCCAGTGAATGATGTGCCAGTGGTGCCAAACTATGAGTTTGTAATCAATGAAGACACGACTTTAAATAGCCAAGTGGTGGCAACGGATGTCGATGGCAAC
>NZ_JAWRXD010000024.1:0-54412 GCF_046535215.1 Priestia sp. SIMBA_032
GATGAAATTGTTAAAGAGTTTTTATACCAAAATGAACAAAAGTTGAACATTCATAGCTCTGAAAAACTACCGGCCCTAGTCATCATTTAGAGGAGGTAGTTTTTTGTTCGCAATATATTTAAAAAAATAGTGGCTCAAAACCTGTTGGTAAGATACAGGTTTATGAGCGCCATTACATAGCTAGGACTTCAATAATCCTAATGCTTTAATCAAACTGATTTTTTCCCACACACTTTTTTCCTTTTATTAAGAAAATACATTCACACATGTATGACAGTTGTCATACTAGTTACTTGACGTTTATATCTTTTGTTACCAGCTACTATGTTCTACTATAAAGATAAAGAAGAGCTGTATATTAAATATGGTAAAGATGTAAGGAGGAACACATGAGCAAACAAAAAACGACTGAATTAAGAAAAAATGTAGCACCTTTTGAAAAATCCAATACGAAATCGAGTATAAAGCAATTGATAAACACATTCCTACCGTTTTTACTACTTTGGTTTCTAGCTTATAAAAGTTTGTCCGTTTCTTATTGGCTAACACTGCCAATAGCTATTGTTACAGCTGGATTCGTCGTCCGAATCTTCATTATTTTCCATGATTGTTGTCATCAATCATTTTTCAAAAGCCGAAAAGCGAATAATATCCTTGGTACAATCAGTGGGGTTATAACGATGTTTCCGTATGAACAGTGGAAACGAAGCCACTCGATTCATCATGCCACGAGCAGCAACTTAGATAAACGAGGAACTGGTGATGTGTGGGTCATGACAGTTGATGAATATGTTGCAGCTTCCTACTGGGGCCGGTTAGCTTACCGAATTTACCGTAATCCAATTGTTATGTTTGGATTAGGTCCCATCTATCTTTTCTTCGTTTCTAACCGATTGAACCGAAAAGACGCGAAACGAAAGGAACGTTTGAACACATATTTAACCAATTTCTCAATTGTTGCAGTGTATGCACTTTTATGTTGGGGTATTGGTTGGCAAGCTTTTCTGCTCGTTCAAGCTCCCATCCTTTTTGTAGCAGGATCACTTGGAATTTGGCTATTTTACGTACAGCATCAATTTGAGGATTCCTATTTTGAAAATGAAAAAGAGTGGGATTACGTAAAGGCTGCAGTTGATGGTAGCTCCTATTACAAGCTTCCTAAAGTTTTACAATGGGTAACAGGTAATATTGGTTTTCATCATGTACATCATTTGGCTCCAAGAGTTCCAAACTATAATTTAGAAAAGGCGCATGAGTCTACGCCACCATTACAGAAAGCAACAACCATTACACTAAGCACAAGCTTGAAGTCTCTTCGTTTTCGGCTTTTAGATCAACAAAATAAACGTTTTGTAAGCTTTAAAGAAATTAAGCATCTCGTAGACACTAAAAAATCGCATATGAATTTAAATAACAAAAGGCCAAATCTCGATAAAAATTAAATATTCATACGATAAAACTATTCATTTCCTAATAAAAAATAATTGGATTAGTTGAACTATAATCGGAATAAGGGTCACTACATAAAAAGTGTCCCTTATTGGCTATTTGTCTATGTTGTGTATACACCTTAAAACTTTTATTTGCATGTAATACATTAACTTTTATTCAGCCTTCTTTATCTCTTTCATTTAATTGATGCCCTTGGACTACTTCGGGTGAAGTTTATCTTATCTGGTATTAGACCCGAAGTTGCCCAAACAGCTATTCAACTTGACCTTTCATTTAAAAATATAAGATTGAAAGGGTAATGTGTTAATCAAGATGTTTCCAGGCATCGACTCATACAATTAAATTCTGCAACAGAAAAAACCTACCTCTCTTGACTGGAAAGAGATAGGTTTTTCTATTTTTAGTCGAATCAGATATACATCCTCAATTAACATAATGGATTTTATTAGAAATAATATACGAAAAGGCTCTTTATGGAAAAATAAATAAGTACCTTGATAAAATAGGGGTGCTTTTACGTATTTATTTCTTCTTTACCATCCAGCACTTCTTTCTTTAACGTGTCAAAATCTCTTTTAGCTACTTTTTCAATCTTATCAAATAATTCATCACCTTTGATTAATCCTTTTTCTTCTAGTATTTCTTCTAACGCTTTAAATCTTACTCTAGATAAAACAACCTCATTTACGGCATTAACCATCAACTTCTGATCTTTTGTAAGTTCTTTTTCTTTGGCTGGTTCTTGTTGTAACTTAATTCTAAATACGATTTTTGTATCATCTGATATCTCTGCTGCTTGATAAAAAGTACTGTGTGAAATATTTTTCATTTTAAGTTTCTCATTTTTATCAACAATAGTAAGTTCAAAATCGGGGCTCTCAAAAAATAAGTCATATAAGTTATAATCTTTTTTTCCTATAACCGACAATGCAAACCCAATCTTTTTTAGCTGCTCACCTGTAGTGGAATGTGTAATTGTTTTTTCTTCGAAATTTTCAACGTTAAATTCAACATTATTGATAATTAATTGTTTCAATTCAACCACCTCTTTATCTATATGAATACGACGAGTCTTAAAAGATTCCCTGTTTTCTCAAAATAAAAAAGGACACTGATGAATCAGTATCCTTAAAGGATTATTTAGAAAACCTTGTGCTTGGAAGGGTAATTATTGAAGATCGGTTGTAATGTCATATTTCAAGAAAAAAATTATACTGTTTTGTGGTTATATAACAATGGTACTTGTGAAGTTAAGGAACAAAATTCATTAGGAAAAGTTAAATTAGTATCAGTTTTTTCTAATCCGATGTTTTTTAAGTACTTATAAATTTAGTTTTAAGCGTTAGAAAAGATAGATTTTCACGAATGAGTTGTTAACTTTCGTAAATTTTGAAGGGCAACAAAACCTGCTTTAGTTCCATTACCAACTAGAACTAAAGCAGTACATACTCCAAATGTTGCTAGATTTGAATGAGCAATCAATTGGGCAGAACAAAAACGAATATTACTTCTTGCAAGCTCAACGGCTTTTACCTCATATTTAAAATTACTAACTTTATAAATACCATACGAGTGTCTCATTCTAGATAGATCCCCTCCGTAATCTAAAAACATGTTAGTTGAACTAGAATAAGATTTCATATGCAAATTTATAAGCTTGTCCAAATCTTGACTACACTTAATTGTTTTTTTATCTAAAAGTCCATAATTACTACCTAGATCAATTAATTCTTTCCTTTTTTTTGCAATACATTTTCGTAAGTCCTTTATTTGACCTACTGAATTGATTACCATTGACATAGCTTTTTCTCACCTCATCGAAATTTTTCAGTTTCTAGGAAATTTAGTAGGTCTATAATAAAAAGATAGAGCCAATAAAAAATATTATGAGCAATATAAGATAGAATGAAAACGATTTCTACAAAAGATATCAAAAAATTACAAGAAAATACAAAAATTATAGACATTAATGAGCTATCCCATTCGAAAAAGTATACTTTTTCGAATGGGATAGCTGTTTTTTAAGTCATTTTTCCACAGTCCAAGAAGGGGTGCTTTTTGGGACTATCTATATTGGACAACCTCAATCATAAATTAACTATACATAGTTAAGGGGATTCTGGTGCATAAGTGTTGAAGTGTTGTTACTGAGAAGCTACTAGAAGAAAATATCCTTTATTCCGCGGGTCATTGTCTATTCATTGCAATTCTGAGCGTTTCTCATAATAATGTTTTTAGTGAAGGAGTTGAGAAGATTGAAAAAAATCATATACTGGATTATCTTTATTTTGTTGATTGTAGCTTATGTGACTGACGTAGAAAACATTGACTTAAAGGATTTATTCTCTTCATCACAAGAAAGTACAACATCCTATGATAGATAAAGTGAACTATTTTCCGACTGATAAATATTCTGAAACCGCAGAACATATTGAACATACCATTAATAAAGGTAAGTCAGCTATTTGTACAATTAATCCTGATGGGGCAGAAGAGAACAGAAGCCAATCTTTAAAGGGGCTTCCTACTAAGTAAGGTTATGATAGAGATGAATTTTTAATGATATTTTGCGATGAAGGAGGAACAGGTACAGAAATTGAGTATGCTAAGCCTGCTGATAATCGGAGCATCTTATCAAGTCAATCAATTGCCGAGTGGAACAAAGGTTTTAATTCAGATAAAATAAAAAGAACAGGTATTGTAAGGGAATTAGACGAATTAGGACGTGTGAAAATTCGATATGAATTATGTAAAGCTTTTGGGATAGAAGATAATACAACACATTTAGAGCTATTTGTTATGGGAGGGTTTGTACAGGTACAGGAGAAATTAAATGATCAAATATTCTTATTCTCGAAGAAGAATTGAAAAGAAGGGATCTACCCTTCATTACTAAAACAGATAGGAGTAATTAATTCAGAATTATGCTTCTATCTGTTTTTCCTTTTTTACAACCCACATCAGGAATTCCATTTCTTGATTAGTTAGCTTTCTATTTAAGGATTGTTCAAACTGTAAAACTAACTCTATAAAGCGCTGCATGTTATCCATTTATGTTATAACTCAACTCCTTGAGTTTATCTTTAAGTATAGAATAAGTTTAAGGTTTTTATTTTGTCAAATTTTGTTGTGTTTTAATACTATAATTTAAGAAGAAGCATAAGGAAGCCATTATAAAGATAGTTCAATTAGACAATTAGCTCTTTTTTTTGGATGTCATATTGAGGTTAACTATGAGAAGGAATGGAAGAGATATAAGCATGAATTAACCTTTGTAGATCAAGTAATCTGGACTATCAAAGATTTATTTTGGAAAAGAAACATGTTGATTTAAAGTAAATAGCGATTAATGGAATCGCATTATAAAACATACATAGATAGAAAGAGCTGAGTTACATAAAAAGAGAGGAAAATACCTTTTTTATTTGTTTACCCTTGGAGAAAGTATTGACCATAGATAGTGGGTTCTAAGGTGAAAATGTTGAAAAAGCACCCCTGAATGGGTGCTGTGAATTAAAGTAGTTCATCATTCTGGTTTTTTAGAAACTTGCTTTCTAACTCTAATTGCTTCATTCGTCGTTGTAACCCTAAATTTTCTAAGTCTTGTTCTAGCTCGGAAGATAAATCAGTTTGTTCTTTAGCATTTTCCATTTGTTTTCTAGTAGTTGCCAACCTCTTTTGTTCTTTTGAATTCATATTAACAGCCCCTTTCTTTTGACTTGCTAGATTCGACATAGCAGATGAAATATCCTGTAAAAAGCCATTTACCTAAAAATGCAACAGCAGTACAATACAAAAAAACATCCGTTTAGATAGGATGTTTTTATTTTACTTTTATTTCGTTTTCATCTTTATAGCCTGCTCTTGGCGAGCTTCAATTTTTTCTTCAATCTTTTCCATGACCTTTTTATCTTCTAGTATTTTATGTCTATTTTCATTGACTAGGTTTTGAAAAGAGGGTTTTAACTTTCTCATAATGGCACTTCTTTCTCACTGTTTAGTTTAGTCCGTAGACAAGTATGATTATAACGGTTAAATGGAATAAAGCAATTATTTGCTATCAACATCCCTATGTGTTACACTACATTTAACTTGTTTTTGTTCGGTATAAGATTGAGAGAAGAAAAAACCTTAAACAGAAGTTTTTATCTTGAAATAGTATGATTGGGCAAGAGAGGTAATACATTTGTGGAGTATTCCACAGCAGGAGGCAACATTATGACACAAGGTACAGTAAAATGGTTTAATGCAGACAAAGGTTTCGGTTTCATTGAAATCGAAGGCGGAGACGATGTATTCGTTCATTTCAGTGCTATTCAAGGTGAAGGTTTCAAATCATTAGAAGAAGGTCAAAAAGTTACTTTTGATATCGAGCAAGGTCAACGTGGAGCACAAGCTGCTAACGTTCACAAAGCATAATCAAAAGTGATAACAAAAGGACTCCTTATGAAGGAGTCTTTTTTTATGGTCTTATAATTAGAAAACCATGATTTATCTACTATTAGTTCAATAGAAAACCCAGGCTTTAAAAAAAAGCCTGGGTTTTAGACAAGACGATCGATACAAGGTATAACTAGTTATAACACATAATAGAAATAGAAAGCAAATGTAAATAAATTAACTATATTTTCAATTAAATTAAATAATATAGTAGTAATTTTTAATCTATGCGATAGCATTGGTACAAATTATCTTCGATGGGGATTAAGGGGGATTTTATTAATAAGCCGTTCTCCAGCTTCCATGTGATTTCCACACAAAGGGCATTTTTGGTGATTGTCGTAAGAGAAATCTTTTCTCATCCAGCCCTTACAATCTTCTACTGTACATTCCCAAACCTCTGTTTGTTCTTGAGCTAAAAGTTCTTGATTTCTTTTGCCGTAATAATACATACTAACATCACTACTCCTCATATTATATTATAGCTTATAAAGGAGTAATAATTATTTATAGGAATTGAGTTTTTTACCATTATATTTCCATTGAATAATGCACGGAATTTTTAATATGAGAATTTCTAAACACTTGCTAATAATGTTCATATCTTCTTATTTTTCTTTTTACTTGTACCACTTACTGTAGTAGTACACCCTTAAACTAAGTCTCCAACGTAATAAGGGTTAGTTTAGAGATTAGTTTAATCGTGGAATCATTTCACTTATCACCTGTAATCAAGTGGTTATTTATAGGGACTTTCCAGAAGGATCGCGACTTTTTAGAGACTTTTATTTCAATTTATTATAAATAATAAAACTTTATTTTAACTCAAATTAAAATATATTGTCAATGGAAAATTTGTAATATTTTCAAAAAATGTTATAATAGTTTTACAATTGTTTTTTCAATCGTATTCCGAATTCTGCTGTGTTTTTTCAGATAGAATTATGGATACATTTTTTCAATACCCTTTTTTAAATTGAAAAAAAACTCAAACAGTTGTGTGAGCTTTAAAGGTAAGTTAGTTGAATAAAATTATTAATTTACTATCTAATAGTAATCGTGTTTTTATTCTACAAGGAGGCCTAGAATAATGAATTTAATCAATAAGAAAGTTACACACAAGCTTTTTGGGATAGGTAGTATAGTTAAATATAATGATTCTAGTATTGAAATACATTTCGCCTCGGAAAATAAAAAGTTTGTTTTCCCCGATGTATTTGGAAAGCATCTAAAACTGCATGATAAAAGTGTTGCTAATTCACTCGAAAAAATTATAGAAAAAAAGGAAATGGAACACAAGGAGGAAGAACGGAAGAAGGAAGAGGAAAAAAAACTTCAACGAAAAAACCAAGAACTTCGCTGGGGACTTGAAAAACTTATGAAAAATCATAAACTTCATTCTGAATCACAAATGGTTTTTTGGTGTGACATAGAAGAACAGAGTAGTTCTTTTTTAGAGTGGAAGGTTTTTTCAGGCGTAATAAAAAGTGGTAATAACAAGGGGAAGCCAACCAAACCCACCCGTTTGCACCAAAATAGTGCTGTCTTGTTAACTGCAATAGATTCCAATATGCCTGAAAAAGATAGACGTGTCTTAGGCGTCTATATGGTAAATGAAGATTTTATCGGTAAGCTTTGTGAAGATGGATATATTCCTGCTCATTCAAAATACAGACTCCAACTTACAGAACAGGAATCGGATCAGATGCTTTTCTGGGAATATTATGTAAATGAAAAGTCATCCCAAAAAATGACATGGAATACAGGTAAATACCGTTATTTTGATAATTTATGGATGGCTCAAATTTTACTTGATATAGTTGAGTTGAAAAATGACCCAAAGGAAAGAGAGCTGGCACAACAATTTTTTGAACATTTTTGTAAAATGAATCTGATAACAGTTGAGGAGTTACCAAAGCCTAATGGCGCATTAATGCGTATGTAAACGTTAGCCCAAAGATAATAAGAACGACTAGGGACTGACACATTTTTCCCACCTATTATTAATGGTGAACATTCCTTTGCTCTGTTCTGTTCGCTAATAAAAAGGCAAGATCAGAACATAGCAGAGGTAGAAAAGAGACAGTAGGTCATAAAAAAATCTATAGAAAATAATCCTTTACTATTTTATGACTATATACTTTACTATTAGTAACCTCTAGTGGAATAACTATCGGGGAAAGGTTACTTACTTTTTGAACGTATATACCAGAATGAGGAAAATCTATACGGGTTGATGTAAGCTTTTCTCAGCTCTATTATAAGAATAATACGATAATCTTATTATTTTTAATAGAAGAGAAGATGAGGGATATAAGCGTGAAAATATTTAGTAATGGAAAAACAGTAACTATAAGAGTATCGAACGAATTAGTAACAATCTTAAAAAGTCATTATATAGAAAACATGAACAGATACTCTTATACGGTTACTAAATATCCAAGTGCTTTTTCCTTTGAAGAAGAATTAATGAAATAAGAAGAATAAGTAGATAAAGAGGAGATAAACCTATGCTTAAATTTAAAGTTATTTTCGAATTTATAAATGGCAGGACAAAGGAATTAAAATTCGAAGCCACATCAAAGAAAGAAGTCATTAGTCATATAACAAAATATGAAAGATTCATTTCGAATGAAAAAGAGCTAGTGCACATCAATTTAAATAATGTGGTACAATTTATGGTTACAGAAGAAAAATAATAAAAAAAACTAGGCATCTAATAATTGAGGCGCTTTTTATTTTAATAGATAGACTGATTTAAGAAATAAGCAGCACTATAAGATTTAGAGCCTCTTGATTCCATGAGGTGTCATTAGTGTCATTAGTTGCAAGCACTTACGAAAAAAAGGTGCTTTTTTTAATGTATTTTTGTAAGTCTTTTATTTGACCTACTGAACTGACTACTATTGAAATAGCTTCTTCTCACCCCATTGAAATCTTTCAGTCTCTAGGAAATTTAGTAGGTTCATAGTAAAAAGATAGAGCCAACAAAAAATATTATGAACAATATACGAGAGAATGAAAACGCCTTCTATAAAACACATCAAAAAAATACAAAAAATATAGACATTAATGAGTTAATCTGTCCGAAAAAGTATACCTTTTAGTAGTAAGATGAACTACTTATTACTTATAGATTTAGCATAAAGATTGGGTTTTTCACCATACTTATAATAAGGATAAATTGAATCTGTTAAGTAGCCTGAAGGTGGTGAGTTTTTATGAAAAATAGAGATAAAAGACGAAAAAAGAAACGTGACTTTTTAAAGGATTATTTGAAAAAAAAGTTAGGAAATTGGAAGCCTGGACTTGGCAAAGAACCTACCTCTAACTCTAAGACGATGACTCATGAAAATAGAAACCTTGATTAGATAATATGTAGAGATGCTAACATATCATAGCTTCTACACGCTTGTCACTTAATAAGGTTAGATAAAAGGAAGAGGAATTCCTATTTTTTCGGGAATATTCATACTGAGATTTGCTCTGTGGCGAAATGAAGTCCATTTAAGCTGGATAAATGAGTCATTCATTGCAAAATCCCCACCTATATAATATGAAAAAGTATGTATATGGATTTTTAATTTAGTTTAAACTAATAACATATTCCCCAATCGCCTGAATTTTAACAAGCCTTTGCTCCCGTTGAGCAAAGGCTACTTTTTTGACGAGTGTCTTCTATAAAATATGTCATTTTAAAAAGACTTTTGTGTAAGTAAAATTAGTCGCTCTAAAAAGATCCATTCTTTTAGAGCGACTAATTTTTATCATTCTTTATAAAGACAGTTATATGCATGAGTATTAGTGGATGAGACAACAAATGTTGGTTGTCCCCTTTGATTTTTATGAAAGACTTTCACACCACAACCTGGGCAAGCAAAAAATCCTCTGGAATGCATGTAGCTGAATTTTGTGATTTCTTCGGGTTTAAAAACACCCATTTTCGTTCCACAATGAATATATACAGCTTCTTTTACACTTGACATTGGATCACTCCCCTATATACGTTGAGTAGCTTTCTATTTTTAGTATATAAGAGATGAGTGGATAATTTAACCTTTTTAAACCAATTTAATATGAAATTCAGAAAATTATTTAAATCTGAAGTTAAAGAGTAAAAGATATTTTTTTATTTATGTATCTTAAGAACCACCTTTTTATATAAGCAAACGTCAAAGTGAAAACAGTGAATGTTGGGTAAATAGAAAATATCTATTTGCGCAAAAGGGTTATAAAATTAATTATGTTTATTAAGTAATGTCTAAATTTATATTATACCTATAAGTAATAGTTAACGTATTTTATTAAAAAATGTTTTATCTATTACTCACTTTGTAGAAAAAGAACTAATTTGTCGTCAGGTGAAGTAAATAGTGAATCTTAAATTTTCATAACGGAGTTTATCAATTTACTCCTTTACGTTAAATACGTTTATTTTGTGTTTTTAATTAAATTTATCTTATTAAAAATATATCGATATTAAATACTTTAAATTTTTCGTTTAGTTATTAGGGATAAAGAAATTTCTTGAAAGGGAAGTAGAAGATAGAGTGGTATCTGTTAAGAAGTGAAAATCGTCATTTGTCATTAGTAAGAGTAAATAGCTAAAGTAATAATTTACATAAAATACTTTACCATCTACTTAGTGTGTTTAGATTATCATCAAACAAAAAATGACCTTTACTTTAAAGTGTTAAATTGTTAACATATGACAATCTTTCTTTTATTGCTATTCCTTAGCCTAAAAAGCACAAACCAATCTATATGGTTTGTGCTTTTTTTGTCTTTACAGATATAATCAAATCTACTTACTATAATGTCTCTTATAGGCAGTTGAAAATTAGGAAGCTCTTAATAAACGGACATTTTTCATGTTTCATCTAATGAGTTTACTACAATTATTTAAGTGAATTATTATTAGAAATTCATGTTGCCTTTTCTAGTTTGAGAGATTAATTACTTATATCTTAATATTTATTCAATAGAAATTATCTCTTTTATGACCCTGGAACAGGTAAAGGTCGCTCTTTATCAAAAACGGGCTTTACATCAAATAAAGTAGATAAGGTATTTTTACCCTTATACAAATCTTCATACATCCGTATGCCATCTATATTTATTCGTCCTTGTCTTAAATATTCATCTGTTAATTGGACCCAAGAAGGCTTAGATGCGTCTACATTACAGAAATAATTAAATCCCTTGTTTTTCAGATATTCATAGCGCTTACCTTGATATGGGTGCCAGGAGCCTATATCACTTCCAAATGGAAATAAGTAAATATCTGTTTTCCCAATGATACTTTCTACTTCTTTTTCCCACTTATCTGTATCTTTTACGAAGACTTCATATGGAGCGCTTCCGTCATTTATATGACCCCAACTATGACTAGCAAATTCCCAACCTTGTTTTTTCATAGTCAAAGAAACATTTCTTGCTTTTTCCCGGTCTTCCTTAAGTGTTGGGCTATTAGTATATTCAGAAGGTGATGTTCTATAACCTAAAACACCGTTATATCCCGTTAGTGCAATAATGCCTCTTGCCCCCCTATAAGAAAAGTCAGGGTGCTTATCAATAAAATCCTCTAATAGGGGTGCAACATCATATGATCCTGTCACAATTGATCCATCTTCTAGCTCCATCTCGTTAGTCAAATTCCCCTTTTTATTTAAAATAAGACGTTTAGCAAACCCATCTACTTCCATATATTCATAATAACTCACATCATCCTGTGAAAGAACAAAAGGTTTTTTTCCTTTTGGAAGCCAAATGTCTCCTGGAACCATCTTTTCAGACCTGTCTTTTTGCTTTTCTAAGTGTCCTATGTCATGTATGCTAACTAGAACATAGCCTCTATCATACATTTGTTGAATAATTTTTTTAAATTCTTCAATCGTAGTCATATATGCATTATAACCATCTTGCCTGTAGTCTCCATCAAAAGCTTTTTGATTATCTGCAATCAATGTATGAAAAAATACATGAGGTATCTTTGTGACATCTTGCCATCTTACCATTTGAGCCTTTTCTTTTTCATAACGAGTTAATGCACTTTCTAGGTCAGGATTACCTTCATAGTCTTTTACACCTTTAATTAAGGCTATTGCCCTGTCAAAATCGTAGCCCTTAGCTAGTAAATCGGCCTTTTTAATAACGCTTGAATCGTTAGAAACACTTGAGTTAATGTGAGTTGAAATTTTGCCTGATGCTTGTTTTGTTTTTTGCTTGTTAAAAAAGGCTAAATCTTTACTAGATAGCCAACTAACTCCTAGAATTATTAGCATTATTAATGCTAATAAAGACAAGGTTGCGATTCTGATTCTTTTTCTCTTTCCGTTCTCGTTCATGTGCTAAGTTATTCCCCTTTTGATATATTAATATAATTTAAAATTACACCTTCACATTTACAACAATAAAAACTTTTTAAATTGAGGTAATTCAGAGATTCCCTAAATTTTGAATTTTAACCTTTGATCAGGTATAAACCCAACAAATTCCTCACTATAGTGCAAATAATAAATTTGGGTTATAGTACAAGTCGTTAAAATACTTACAAATATTTTTCAAAACTTGAATGTATACATAATATTATTTTAAAAGAATTGATCAGTATAAAAAAGCACAGTCTATTCTAATAGAAATATTATCCATTAAATCTTATTTCATTAACCCTGAAATGATACTGATGGTATAAATTCAATTTTTATATTTATCGACACTAGTTTTTTATGTCTAAATTAGTGTCGTAAGCACACTATACAAAAATGACTTCTTATCACACCCTAATAGGTTTTATAAGAAGAAAAAGCAAGCTTAAGCCTGCTTTTTTCATGTATACTATCTTTTAATTAAACAAACTAATAAAGGTTTATAAATGCTCTATATTTTATTCCGCCACTACACGTCCATCCTTATAAATGTGGTACCATCCAATTGTACCTGTACCGCCTTGCTCTACCCAGTCTTTGTTTGCTGCTTTAAATCTGTAGTAAGATTGTTTTTTTGAGTCTTTTAATAATCTGCCGTCACCACTAAATATAATAGTGTTACCTAACTTTTTTTGACCTAATGCAATCGCAGTATTCACCGTAAACTGTTGTCTTTCCACTTTATTTTGATTTAAAGCTTTCCATGTCGCTGCACCAACTACACCATCTGAAGATAAATTATGATCAGCTTGGAATTGTTTAACCATCGTTTGAGTTTTTTGACCAAAAACCCCGTCAATACCAGTATCATATTTTACATCTTTAAGGATTTGTTGTAACTCTTTTACATAACTAGATTGAACTCCTAGACGCAATGTTGGTCTTGTTTCTAGTGTTATTACACTCCCTATTTGATCTAAAGCTTTCCATGTCGCTGCACCAACTACACCATCTGAAGATAAATTATGATCAGCTTGGAATTGTTTAACCATCGTTTGAGTTTTTGAACCAAAAATCCCATCAACAGTTACAGTATACTTCGCGTTTTTGAGAATTTGTTGCAATTCTTTTACATAACTAGATTGAGATCCTAGGCGCAATGTTGGTCTTGTTTCTGCTTTTGCTACAACTTTTTGAGAGTTGATCTTAGCTGCTGCATCAGCCGATGATACTCCAATCGCTAAGGGTGTTGCAACAAGTATAATAGTAGGAATAACAGTTAATAATTTCTTTTTCATAATAAAAATAACCTCCGGTTTTAATCATAGAATTCTACTAATCTTGCTAGTTTTCTAAATGAATGTCATTTAATATTTTGCATAAAGCATTTAATAAAAATAGTGAACTTTTACATTCCCCCCTCCTCAACTACAATCAATTAGTTAAAAAGGCTTGCTATATTCCAAGAGAAGGCCCATATGAGTAATGTTTTCAACTATAAGTTTTCTTATGTACTTTCTTTAAAATGTCTAAGGTTGCTTCATCCATTTGAAAAACCGTAATCTGTAGGAGTGGATGGTCGATTTGTAACTATTTCTATACCTAATCTTAAAATGCTCCTTCTTAATATAGTTTTATATATTAATTTACGAACCTTTTGGAAATCATTTTTTATTTCTCTTACTATCCACTGGGATAATTTTTCTCTTGTTTTAACTATTTATTTAAATTATAAAACATTAATGTTTCTAAAATGTTTCCGTTTTAATAGTTATAATGAAATAGCTAATAAATAAAAGTTGAGAGATAAAAACTTTAAAACATATATCGTTTAAACGAGAGCGTAAAATATCCTGTGTAAATGAATAAATACAAAAAGGAAGACCTTTTCTTATAGAATTAAGTCACCACAACTAATTCAAAGAAAGAAGGTCTTCCTATGAATCAGTTTACAACAGATCTCGTTCAAGCTCTAGTTCAAAAAGAAGATGTGATGGAAATTTTCCGTTCTCACTTAGAAAATGTGGTTAATACGCTCTTAGCGAGCGAATTGACAGCTTTTTGGGACTACGAAAAATATAACCGTATTGGATTTAATACAGGAAATTCACGAAATGGTTCGTATTAACTGACGCTGCACACAGAGTTTAGAAAACTTCATCTCGTTATTCCTCGTGATCGGAATGGCGACTTTAAGCAACAGACGGTGGCTCCTTATAAAAGAGCCAATGATACGCTTGAAGCGTTTGCTATTCATATGTTCCAAAAGAGTGTAACGATTGCTGGAATTGCCCATTTGATGGAGCTCATGTATGGTCACCATTACACACCTCAAACTATTTCAAATATGACAAAGGTGATGTCTGAACAGGTAAAGGCAATAGCATTCCCAAGTTCTTCTCATGCTCATATAAGTGAAGTTTCTATTGGGGGTAACTTAACTGGACGGGAAAATGAAGACCTGTTTGGTACATTAACTGGTTGGGAAACATCAGGTAACCCATTTGAAACTGAACAATTAGATTTGTTCGTGTTTGAAGAAGCAGTACCAGTTGAGTTTCCACCTATAAAACAAGAGGAAGACACAAGATCACTGTTTCTAGTAGGAGCATAGGTTAATTCTTTTGTTTCTTTTCTATAATGTGAATAATTTCGATTACTAAACGACTAAATAACGTTCTTACATTAAGACTAATAAGGCTGTAATACCATTTCCATCCTTTTTTCCATTTAATTAGTTTCGTATTTTTCTCTGCCCATAACTCAAATAGGAATAGTGAACTAACAGTAGATACTATTTTAACTATAATTTTAAAAGGCTTGTCGTTTTTAGTTAATTGATACAGCCATAAAGAAACAGTTGGTAAGTATAAAAGGTCAAACAAAACATTTAATTTAAACTCTTTTCGAATAAAGCGTACAGGGTAACTAAGTATATTACGATTAACTAAAAACATGTCAACGATAGCATTTGTATATCCATTCATAAACAAGATCAATAGTGAATCTTTGATATTGACTTTCTTTAAAACCAAGGGTAAGCTGCCTAAAAATATAATGGTTGTATATTTTAGAAATCGTCTTTCTAATTTATTTCTCATATAGCTTCATCTCTTTTCTTAGTCATAAAATTAGTATTAGCTGCTCTATTATTTACGATGCAACAGTTTTTTCTTTGTTATGCAAATGTAGCAAAATAAACTGTGACCATTCTTTCTCAAATGGTTACCTTCGTTCAGTATCAAAAACCTGAATAGGAGTGTTGTCCATTGAAAAAAAAGCTAGTACCTATCATAATGACTTTTGGAGTTTTTATCCCGACTCAGGCATTTGCCGCAACGGGAGATAGAATTATCAAGACAGGCGAGAATTACCTTAGGCGGCCTTACTCATATGGAGCATCAATTGGTGACCTATCGAAATTCGATTGTTCATCATTTACAGCTCAGGTGTTTAAGGGAAATGGCATCACATTGCCGCGTGTTAGTAGTGATCAGGCGAAAACTAAATCCCCTTTTTGCAAGTTACTTGCAAAAAGGGGATTTAGTTTTTTACGATACTGATTACGATAGAATTGTAAACCACGTAGGGATTTATGAAAGTTCAAATAAGATGATTAATGCTACTTCTTCTAAAGGAGTATCTGACACGGACACAAATAATTCTTATTGGAAACCTCGCTATGTCTCCCCTTGAAGAGTTCTGCCAACAAAACAGCTAACTGTTCAGACAACTAAAACAACGAGTACTGCTAAAACAACTTATATAGTTGTAAAAGGAGAATTATTACGGAAGATTAGCAAGAAGTATAGAACAACAGTTGCTAAGCTAAAGTCAGCTAACAACCTTAAATCTGATTTGATCCGTATTAGTCAAAAATTACCCTTAAAAACATGTTTGCTAGTTTTAACAGGTGAACTCTAATTATCCACCATTATTCTTGAATATGTGAAGATATTCGCCATAACCTTCTTCGACAAGCTTTTCTTTTGGAATAAATCTTAATGCCGCGGAGTTAATACAATATCTTAGACCTCCTTGATCCTGTGGCCCATCCTCAAATACATGTCCCAAATGAGAATCTGAAGAATTACTTCTAACTTCTATACGTCTCATTCCATGAGAAGTATCTAGATTCTCTGATAACTCACTATTTTTTAATGGCTTAGTAAAGCTAGGCCATCCGCATCCAGAATCAAATTTGTCTAAGGAACTGTATAGAGGCTCACCCGAAACAATATCTACATAAATTCCTTCATCTTTTTTATCCCAATATTCATTTGTAAAGGGAGATTCTGTGCCGTTATTCTGTGTTACGTTGTATTGAATATCTGACAAGTTTGCAACAGCTTTTCTATGATTATTTTTCCAGTTTTCTCTAATGAATGATGCTCTACCGGATCCTTCTTTATATAATTGATAATGTAAAGAATTTTTTTTATAGTAGTCTTGGTGTTTTTCTTCAGCAGGATAAAAGGGTTTTGCAGGTAAAATTTCAGTGACAATGGGTTTGTTGAATTTTTTACTTTCTTCTAATTCAGACTTAGATAATTCAGCCAATTCTTTTTGTTTTTGGTTATGGTAAAATATGGCTGTTCGGTAGGATTCTCCTCTATCATTAAATTGTCCATTCGGATCCGTAGGATCAATTTGCTGCCAAAAAAGATTTAATAATTTTTTATATGGAAATATATTAGGGTCAAATTTTATTTGGACTGCTTCATAATGTCCTGTTTTATTTGAACAAACTTCATTATAAGTTGGATGCTCTTTATGCCCCCCTGTATATCCTGACACTATACTTATAATACCTGGAAGTTCATCGAATGGAGATACCATGCACCAAAAACAGCCCCCAGCAAAAGTGGCAATTTCATAATTGGTTGTAGTCATTTTAATCGCTCCTATTTCTAAAATTATTAAAGCAAGAGACTTTATTTAAACTTCCCTTCAATAATGTTCGATATTCAATTCATTTGAATTTCAACTACTTCCAATAAAAAATATATCTTTGATGCTTATTTATAAGCTATGCTCCTTCATCGGTTACGTAGGATTCTGTTTCCATTTCTGATGAAATTAAATGTAAAACATATTAAGTTTACTTTTTTCATATCAATTTCTTTTTATGTTATTTTTAGTCTATTTTTGTTAAACCACAAACCGTAAATAAACAAGTTGCAAATTGCAAATAATAAATTTATTACAATTTAAGTTAGAAAAGACATTTACTTTTTTATTACTTTTAAATTGTCTACTTTAAAAGAATGATACAGAAAAAATAATGTTGATTGGATAAGTGGTATTAATGAATGAAGATAAATTACAAAAGTTACTCTGGAGCATTGCCATACCGGGGTTTGGCCAGTTATTAAACAGAAAAATACTCAAAGGTATAATATTCATCTCCCTAGAATTTGTCATAAATTTTAATTCGAATTTAAATAACTCGATTATGTTAAGCTTTAATGGAAAAGTTAACGAAGCCATTGAAGTAACTAATTATCAATGGCTATTGTTTTATCCTTGTGTATATGTATTTGCTATGTGGGATGCAGTTAGAGAAGCAAAGGGTGAAAACCCTCCATTTTACTATCTTCCGTTTGTTTTGGGGGCTTATTTAGGAACAGTCGGTATTATTTATTCTAGGTCTTTAACTATTTTTACAATACTATTAGGACCGGTATTTTTAGGTATCATCTTTTTCTTTTTCGGTATATTATTAGGGAATTTCATAAGGTACATATTAAATAAAAAACGTTTTTAAGTATAATCAGTGACTGTAAAATACTCAATAACAGTGATTTAAAATTCCCTAATAATAACAGACAATCATTTCAAGACAACATCATGGATGGAGTGGAGAAACGGTACTGAAGATTGGAGAGTTTTATTAGAAGAAATATAAGCAATGGGATATGAAGGTCAACTGACAATATTAAGGGATTTTGTTTGTCCTCTTCGTAACCAACCAAAGAAGCAGGCAATTTTACGGCTTGAAACGCCACCTGGAAAACAAGCTCAAATGGGATTGGTATACGTTGGGAAGTATTTAGTCAATGATACGCTGCAAGATGTATGTGGATGTAGAATTCTGAATTCTACATCGTCGCAATATTGAAGGCATTTTTGGAAAAATTCAAAGTTTTCTTCTATGGATTCAACAAACTTTTCCATAATGTTGCACCTCTATTTTTTTATTCTTTTACTTATGCATCCAATTAGATAGAGGAGGTTCATTGAACCAATTTTTTCTTACTAATAACTTAAATCCTTTTTCTGAAAAGTCTTCGACCTGCTGGATTAATTCTTTTAATAAATTTACATGATCTCTTTTATAGCTAACTACTATAGCACTTTGTAAATTGGTTATTCCTACTGGATTTAGATACATAATCAAATTTGCTATTAGCTTATCTGAGAATGGCGAGGCTTCAATCTTATTAACGTGAGCCTCCAATCCAGTTGAGGTAGGGACACCGTTCTCCCTAAAGATATTCGATAAAGTAGAAGCTTGTTTAAATGCGATTTTTTCTCCCTCCAGTAAAAAATTTTTTATGTCATCATCCTTTACAACTTCAGAAAAACCAGCACAAAGAGCAACCCCCACATTATTGCATTCAAGAGAACTAAACATATGTGACAGTTCTACTGCATTAAGTGGTCTTTGCTGAGTTGATATAACTTTGAACAATTTCCCTTTTCTCTCTTCCGCATTTTTGTAAGAGAAAGAATTATTTTGTAGCATGCCTTTATCGCCTAACAACCCTAATAAAGAATAATCTATTTCAGTTAAAGTATCGAGAAGTTCTTTAAAAATTTTTTTAATTTTTAAATCAGTTAATTCCGAATACTGAAATGCAAGTTCTTTCAATCCGTTACCTGTTACATGTTTAAGAATTTCTGTAGTTAGTTGATCTGAAAATAACTTCGTATTTGAATTATATAAATCATCTTGGGTGTTGAAAAATGAGGTACTTTTAAATCCCTTTTCAGACAAAATTAAGTTAGCTGTTTGTTCTTGATGCGTTGATAATTCGTTTATTTGTTTTAGAATTTCTTTCACGTCAATATCTTCTGTAGTTCCAATAAGATATTTCAAAAATATGTTAATCATATTAGAACTTGATTGTAAGTACCAAAGAAAACCCAATTCATTTACATTCATTTTTTCTACCCCTATCAATTTATTTTCTCTACTTATATTTTCTAAAAACATGTTAACTTATTCATAACCTTTTTCTTTCAGGTGAATACTAATAACTAAATTTTTTGATAAATTCTTAATTACTTTATTAGAGAAATACCTTTTGTAATCATACGTTAGATATTGATTCACTAGGATGATCGCTTCCTTTGTATATTTATTATTTCATACCTTATCTTTTCATAAATATTTTAATTATGTAACAACATTTATTTAAACTAAAAAACCTCTTGATTCTTTTAAGTAAATAGTAAAGTATTTTCGTTATAGGTACTTTACTATTCATTTAATGGATCGTGAAATATAGGTGAAAGAAAAAATGTTTCTTTCTAAGTAGAGCCGATTACAAGATTTACTATATGTAAGTTTACGTAATCATAACTAATCACTCAATACCGGAAAGTCTTCTTCGTATAAGTTTATTTCTCTAATATCCTCATTTGTATGAAAATGGCGTTAAGCTTGCAGAAAAGCTTGCCCTACTTGATGACTAACTTAGGTTTCCACTGATTTTGGATTCGCAGTAATGTATAAAACTTTTGCCATATTAAACCTAACTCTCCCTTGGTTAAATAAAGGAAATGTCAAATGGTTGATTCATTTGACATTTCCTTTATTGAATTATTTTTATTTTTCCGCCAATCTTGAAGCAGCTACTTCCACTTCTTTATATGCTTTTTCTACTACCTCATTTGAATCTAATACATTCGTTCCTTGTACACGAACGATTTGATAATCTTCAATACCAAGGAAATTAAACATTGATTTTAGGTATTTGTGAGAGTATTCAACTTCTGTATACCAATCATTATTTGTATAGATTCCTCCACTTGCTTGAATAACAAGCAATCTTCGTCCGTCTTTAAGTAAACCCACTGATCCAGTTTCCGTATATTTAAATGTCTCACGCGCGATCATAATATTATCCATATAGTCTTTTAATTTTGATGGGATATTAAAATTATGCAAAGGCAAAACGATTACATACGTATCTGCACTCTTAAATTGGTGTAAAACCTCAGACATACGATCCGTTACTTCTTTCTCTTGGCTCGTTAGCCCTTGTCCATTTCGTTGTTTTTCCCATGCACTTAATACTGTTTTATCTACCATTGGTACTATATCACTGTATAGATTAATTTGCTCAATTGTTTCATTATTAGGAATTAATTCTTTATAAGCTGTTAAAAAGTGATGAAAAACCTTCAAGCTATATGAAGAAGTATCATCCACTTTCGGATGTGCATTAATGATAAGAGTTTTATTCATTTGTCTTTCTCCTTTAATGTGCATTTTAATCTTAAATTGAAGACTATTTTAATCGGCGATTAATTTTGTCTCTAATATAAACCCTATGATTATTTTTGTCAAATAAAAAAATAATATACTGTAACAGATTTCTTCTATTTGACAAACACTCAAAATACTCCTAAGATACAATTTGATAACCCTTAAAACCAAAAGCAGGTGAGTTTATATGCAGTATAGCGTCGGGGTTGAATATGCATTACATTGTCTTGTTTATTTAATTGATACGCCTTCAAAAGAAAGTGTGGGAATAAAAGATTTAGCAGAATTCCAAGGACTTTCGGAGACATTTCTTTCGAAAGTTTTCGGTAAATTATCTAAGGCTGGTATTGTAAGTTCCGTTCCTGGTGTAAAGGGAGGATATAGATTAGCTAAGTCCCCAGAAGAGATTTCTTTTTGGGATGTAATAGAAGCTGTCGAAGGACCCAAACCTATTTTCCAATGTAAAAATATTGTACAAAACGGTATATTATATCAAGACAAGGACTGTAGTTCCTGTGAATCCAGCAATTCTACTTGTACAATTAATTTGGCCATGCTTGAGGCAGAAGAACAGATGCGTGAATTTCTTCGTCATAAAACTCTTGCATGGTTAGATAAAGAACTTAACCGGGTTTTACCTGAGAAGCAAAGAACAGATACGCGAGAATACTTCGCAAAAAAAAGCACTAACTGAATCGCCTTGACGAATTAGTTAGTGCTTTTTTAATTATTTCGACTACAAATTAACTGTTACGTTATATAGGTTTAGTTAACATAAAACCACTTATAGGAAACCTTTGTTCTGAAGAATATGATACTTAGTCTATTTTTTTAACTGTTTATTTTCTTAGGGTATCCCTAACGCCCAATCAACTGCTGCTTGTGCATGTATTTCAGTTGTATCAAATATAGGTATCGAGATATCATTCTAATTAATTAGTAAGGGAATTTCAGTACAACCTAATATAACTCCTTCTATCCCATCGTTGATTAAACCATTTATAATTTTTTTATACGCACTTTTGGAATCTGCGTTAATTCTCCCTAAGTATAATTCTTTGTAAATAATGTCATGTACAATTTGACGTTCTTCTTCACTGGGGATATTAACTTTAAGATTATGGTTAGCTGTAAGTCGTCCTTTATAAAAATTCTCTTCCATTGTAAACTTTGTTCCAAGTAATCCTATTCTACTAATCTCTTGATCTTTTATTTTCATAGCCGTAGCATCTGCAATATGTAAGATGGGAATACTAATATGTTGCTGAATCTCACTTGCCATTTTATGCATAGTATTTGTACAGATAACTAAAAAGTCGGCTCCACCTTTTTCGATATATTGAGCTCCTTTAATCATTAATTCTGTTGCTTCATCCCACCTATCATTATGTTGTAATTTTTTTATTTCTTCAAAGTCTACAGAGTACATCATACTTTTAGCAGAGTGATGTCCTCCTAACTTTCTATTTACTGTTTGATTAATAATTCTGTAGTACTCACTTGATGATTCCCAACTCATTCCACCTAATAGGCCTATTGTTTTCAATTTTCCTAACCTCCTTTATAGAGAATATTACTACAAATTAGGTTTCTTTCAGCGTGAACATCATATACAACGGTAGTTACTATAATGAGTATTCTCAGAAATAACATATGAAAAGGATCTTTATGGAAAAATAAAGGGCTTTTTTTTGTTAAAGGACTCTTCATTACTGGCAAGGATTAGATTTATATCAGTTAATTGAATCAGAATAAATAAACCAGAGCATGTTAAATATGGATGGTAGGTATAAAAAGTATATTTTCTTAGCATCCATAGGAGATCGTAAATGAATAATTATAAAAATGACAACACTGCAAGACGCTATATTGCTCACGTTAGTATATTTGGAACGACTCAAATCCATTTAAGAAATCCCTACATTATTGCCTGGTGGTCAGCAGCTTTTCCTGGTTTTGGGCACTTGCTTTTGTCTAAATACCTTCGAGGCTTTGTATTATTTATATGGGAGGTCATCATAAATCTTCAATCACATGTAAACCAGGCTATGATTTATTCTATTCAAGGGAACATTGATATGGCAAAAGAGGTACTTAATACAAGATGGCTTCTTATTTATATTCCAGTTTATATTTTTGCTATATGGGATAGTTACCGAACAACCGTTGATTTAAATAAGATCTATCTGTTAGCTGAAAGGGAAAATCATCGTTTCAACTCCTTTAGTATAGGAGCCATGGAAATAAACTATTTAGATAAACGGAATCCCATCTTATCCATTGTATGGTCCGTATTCATGCCGGGTCTAGGACAACTCTATATTCATCGTATCATTGCTGGTTTCTTTGTCATCATTTGGGCAGTCATTTTCTTTTATTATTCTCATCTTCTTGAGAGTGTTTCTCTTCTGTTCTTAGGAGAAATACAACGAGCTACTTCCACTTTAGATGCAGAATGGTTGTTATTTTTCCCCTCTTTGTATGGTTTTGCTATCTTTGATTCTTATATGAATACGGTTGAGAATAATAAACTTGTTGAAAGAGAGCAGAAAAACTTCTTCGAGAAAATGTACCAGCACCCAAGCTTTTGTATTAGAAAAGGAAAAAAGGTGAAATGAAAATATGCAAATCTTTTCTACATTTGAATACTCCAGTTACATAGAGTTAGCTGTTTCAGAGCTAGAAAGAACAGGAATCAAGAAAGAAGACATATTTATCGTTCCTCTCAATAATCGAACAGAAGCTCGTCGGATTTTTGATAGCCTTCATCGAGCAGATGGTGTTTCTCTTATTGATTTAGGAATGGCTCTAGCCACAGCCTTTTCAGTCATTGGTGCAAGTATTGGTTTTAAACTAAGCTGGGGCCCTATTTATTGGGGGATTATTAGCGCTTTTATCGGATTTATCTTAGGATTAGGAATTAAACTATTTATGTTTAAAGTAATCAAGAAAAATCAACGGCTTCTACGTGGCAAACATTCGGAAGTCATACTCATTGTTGATTGTAATGCTATAGATGCCGAAGTGGTTGAACAAATTTTGTGGAAAAATCTTGCCTTAGGTGTTTCAAAAGTTCCATCAGATGGCTTTTAAAAATAAGTTACGCCATATAATATAATGGCGAGATATAAGATGAATTAATTACTATTCAGGATTAGAGACAACTTCCTTAACGCATGGGGGGAGTTTTTCTGTTTTTAAGCTATATATGGTATACATCTTTAGTTAACATAATGAATGATATAGGAACCATAAAAGCCATGAATATATAGATTCATGGCCACACTTTTAATAAATTCACCCATTATAAAGGGGAGAAATAAAAAGTTATCATCTGTCATAATATATTGATGTAATTGCTGCAGAGTAGTATCCAAAGTAGAAGATAAAGAATCAGCAGCATATGCACAAACGGAAATCATACCTTCTTCTTTAACAAAATTATCGGCAGTTGATTCAAATTCTTCTAGTAAAAGAACATCTGGTTCCTCTGAAGCCCATTCTACGTGGGCCCATGTCCTTATCAATGTATTTTTCTTTTTCAATCTAGACAAATCATCTTGAAAATGCGCAAGAATTGTTTTGGTATGAAAATCACCATTTGCCAAGTAATAATCAAAATTATTCACTAAACGAATCGCTTTTTTTTGTTGAGGACTAAACTCTTCATCAATGTTAGTTTTTATTTGAGGAAGTGTCCTCATACTCTCAATTATCAATATATGTTGCTTACTTTCTAATCCACTCCTGATAAAACTCATTAAATTATTTATGTAAAATTGTTTATCTTTAAAACGATAAAAGACATGGCCTTTATCAAATTTTTTGGAACTAGATATAGAATTAATTGTTTTCATAGTTCACCTCAGAATAATTTTAGCAAAAATTCCTAAAAATCTATAGGGGAATAAGATATTCTTATTTGCGATAATTTTACATATTACAATGTTGAATGTCCTTTAATATATTGAGTAAATTATTCAAGCTGAAATAAAGCATCAGTTTAACATCTATATTTCAACAACGAGAAAAAAATACTGATCATTAGTTATTTCTATTTTTAAAGTGTATATGATATGCAAAGTTAGTTACCATAATCACTCTTTCCGGAAGCAAACAGGCGAAAGAACCCTTATGAGAGTAAGGGTTTCAACGAGAAGTAGACTCCCTTTCGGAGCTATCTAGGACATTTTAGTCTTTTTACTTAATAAAAGTGTTTGATAATAAAATAAAAAGACCTCCTTGTGAGGTCTTTTATCTACTAATAAAAGTTGTTTTTTCCTTTAACAACTTTCTTTTTTGGGTGCTAATTATAAAACTTAAAACAGCAGCAATACTACAAGCATATGGAAGAGTAGAATATCCCCAATTCGATATAACGTAACCTCCAAGCATTGACCCAAGGGTAATACCAACATATAGAGCTGTATTGTTCCATGCCATTACAATTCCCCGTTCCAAAGGATACTCAACAGCTAATCGAGCTTGATAAGATGTGAACCCTGCATATCCAACTAAAGCCCATATAAACATAAAGAAATACAACCAATCACCGGATGAGAAAAATACGCCTAAGCAAAGGAGTATTAGGATCAATACAATCAATGTATTTATAGAAATTTTTCTTTCCCCAAATTTATCAGTTAATTGTCCACTTGAAAGGCTCCCTAAAACCGCACCAATACCGTAAAAGGTAACAGCTAATGCAATTTCTGCCGATGAAAATCCACTATTAAAGTGTAAGGCTGCACCTAAATAAACATAGAGGGTGTACATTGAAATGGCCCAAATGGTAGTTACGCTTACGGAACCAAGTATTTTTATTAGATTTCCTTTTAATAAATTTGTTGTTAGTTCATTACTAGGAACAAACTTCCATGCTTTAAAATTTACAAACATCAATATAACTCCTAGTGTGGCCATTACAATAAATACAGAACGCCAACCGAGAAAATGTTCCAATAATGTACCGAGTGGTGTTCCAGCCCAAAGGGCTGTTAAGTGACCAGAAACAACGATTGAAAGCCATGTTCCCCTTCGACCTGGTGGTGCGATATCTCCGATGATAGCGTATATTAAAGGGGTAATTGAAGCTACTGAGAATCCAGCTAAAATACGGCTAACAATCAACCACAAAAAGGATGGGGCACAGGCAGTTAGGATATTAGAAGCAGCAAACAGTAATAAACCCAATGTAATCAAAGATCTTCTGCCCTTTTTATCTGAGAGCCACCCAAAGAATGGAGCTGAAAAAGCATACGTAATCGCAAAGACCGTTACCATCCATCCAGCCGTGGCTGAACTAATTTTATATGCTTGTGAAATGAATGGTAATAATGGAGATACAACAAATAAGTCAGTCCCCATTAAGAATAAAGTAATCCATCCGACACTTAAACTTAATCTTCCCTGTCCCTTCATCACATTCCCCCTATAATGTCATATTTCATGTATATTCTCTAAGTGTATCCTCTATACAAATTTAGTTAACATAACCATGATAGGAATCACCAAAAGAGAAGAATCCATATATACAAAGGGTTCTAGATATATCAAAATTTATCGTTTATGCACGATATCAAGAATAACGTTAAGAAACGTAGATTTTATGTCCAAAACGCAACTTCAAACTAAAAAAGGCGAATTCCCTGGACATTTTCAAAGGGAACTGAATTTTTTCTTTGACTTCTACAAGTAAAGAACTCCGTTTGTTAAAGGGACATTTGAAAATGATGACAAGTAATATCTAATCCACCTTTAAGGTAGAATCTATGTGCATCATGTCTATGAACACCAGAATCTAAATGAAATTGTTCACACTCATTTTCCTTTGCTTGACTTATTAGCCAATCCCATAGGATTTTTGCATATCCTTTTCGACGGCTTTTTTCATTTGTAATTAAATCATCTACATAAAAATAATTTCCCCAAGCTAAAGATTCAGTAATCCTATATCCAGCAGCTGCTTTAATTTCATCATTTTCAATAACAGCAACTAAATTAAAATCATATTTACCCTGCAAACGTTTAATTTTTCCTATAAATTTATCTTCAGTTAAATGTGGCCGTAGTTGTTTAAAAGTGCTAAAAGTAGACAGTATTTCTGAATCTGATTTCATTATTTTCACAGTTGGTTGCATGGTATTTCCTCCTTAATAAAGCCTTTGAAATTGCTGATATCAATATAAGAAATTTTATAATGCAAACTGACATTTAAAAAGGGACAATTATAAAAAAATGAACATGTCAGAGGTGACTGCAAATAAAAAATACTATGATACGTTACTGAAAAAACTCCTGGTCAACGACAGGAGTTTTTTCTCTTTTTATGCTGTATATGGTATACAATATTAGTTACCATAATGTGATTTATCAGAAGCAAAATAAGTTTTATTAAAAATAATCATATTTTATGTTTCATTTTCGGTTAAAGGGGTAAAGTACTCTGATGGATTGGAATTTTACAAGAAACAGTCTTTTTAGATCTGTTTCTTTTTTTATTTAAAATTTTAAAAAGAATAATAAATAGCAACATGAGCAAACTACCCAAGATACTGCAAAGTGTCAAGACAACATTGCGATTACTGTATAGAAAAGGCTGCCTCTTTTGACGGGGAAGAGTCTGCCTTTTTCTGTTTTTAAGCTGTATATCGTATACGTTTATAGTTAACATAATCACTATTTCCTGAAGACCCGAAAAAAGAGAACCCATACGCCCCAAGGGTTCGAAGAATTTCTCTTTTTCTTTTTTATGCAACTTTTTATTTAAAAAATTATTAGAAAGGCTTCCTTCCAGCTCTTCCTACTTACTGACATTGAACCAGCCTTTTCGTTTAAACCAGAGAATCATACCGATGGTCATTAAAACCATAACTCCTAAAACAATATAATATCCGTAGTGCCAGTGAAGTTCAGGCATATGATCAAAGTTCATTCCATATACCCCTACAACAAATGTAAGGGGGATGAAAATAGAGGAGATAATGGTTAATGTCATCATAATCGAGTTCATCCGATTGGCGTTAAGTGAAAGGTAATTATCTCTCATATCTGATGTCATATCTCGATTAGCTTCCACCATGCTTGTTAATTTTATCAAGTGGTCATAGATGTCATTGAAATAGGCTTTCTGCTCCGCAGGTATATGTAAACGTTCAGAATTAATAATTCGATATAGCAGATCACGCATAGGAAGAATGGTTTTTCTGAGCTTTAATAAATCACTTCGGATATCAAAAACGTCATTCATTAGTAAAGCAATTGATTTTTTAGCATCTCTGCTTTCAATTTCATTTAATTTATCCTCAATTTCATACACAATTGGGAAGTAATCATCCACTAATTGGTCTAGAACCGCATAAGCAATATAGGACACTCCTTTATTAAATCCACTATGATGTTGTAAAAGGCGTTGTTGTACTGTTTTAATACTGATTACCGGTTTAAAGTGAAAGGTCACTAAATAATTTTCTCCAATAAATAAGTCTACTTCTTCAACATCTAACGTGTTGCTGTTTAAATAATGAAGAACTAAAAAGCTGTAACCCTCATAATAATCAAGTTTAGGACGTTGCAATAAGTGAAGACAATCTTCGATAGCTAGAGGGTGAAAGTGGAAAAACGTCTCTAACACTTTTGCTTCTTCCTCAGATGGAGAGGCAAGGTCTACCCAGAACCACTTAATCGAAGGATCAGACAAGTGATCAAGGGGTATATCTTCTTTGACCTGTAGGTCTTGTGTGATAGCTATTGTTCGAATCATACTGCTGCTCCTCTATGTGATTAATGTTTCTATACATTATAGTATGTTACATAAAATAAACGATTAATCCAACTGCTAACAAGGCAATGAAATCTTTCTGATATTTTCTTCTCTTTTCTTCACTTGTATCTTTATTTTTCCCAAAATATTTATCTATAAAAATAATAATACACAGAAGGAGGAAACTAAGGATGATGTCCAGTGTTAAGAAATGAAAGAAATGATCTGTAGTAGTCAATGACATAGTAATTCTCCTTATTTCTCACGTTTAAGTGTGAGAATACTAAATAAGTCTCTCTTCATATTTTAATTAGGTACAAAAAGTACTAAAATCAATGTAGCTGTATAATAACGAATAGCATAAAAAAGAAAAGATTCGTTTTTTATTGTTTTCTTTATCCTAATGTCTATAATTAAATCATTCAAAACAACTTATTATATACCAAAACGTTCTATATGTCCTAATTTGTTGGAAGAAAGAGGATTATTAACCTTAAAAACAGGAACGTCTAAGAATAATATAAGTTAATAAGGTGAGACGGAGAGGAAAGAATAAAGCGTAACTAAATATAATAAAAGACATAGTAGTGGGAGATTTTCATGAAATACGCACAAATTTTTATTGATAATCGCATTCGAAATGCAACGTTGATTGTATTGCTTATTTGTATGAGTATAGCTTGGCTGTTTGATAGCGATTACTGGTACAATATAGCCGTTCTTATGGTTTCAGTATCTTTTCTCTTACATAGTATAAATGATTATATCGTCGGAAAGAACAAAGCACGAGGAACTGTTATTATACTATTGAGTGTTCTTTTTACTCTATATAATCTACTAAGAATTTTTGTTTTATGATAAAAATAAGATTCTTACACTTGCAAGGAACGAGGAGTTTTTATGTTTAAGAAAATAGTAAAATGTTATGATTACAAATTTATTGCAGCCTTAATTGTTCTAAGCCTCATAGGTTTAGTCATGGTTTACAGTGCTAGTATGGTAACGGCGGTTAGTCGTTACGGTGTTGAAGGGGATTATTTTTATCAAAAGCAAAAACTTGCTCTGATAGCAGGATTCTTCTTTTTCTGTGTTTCTGCCTTTATTCCCTATAAAATTTATCGAGAGAAAAAAGTATTAAAAATCTTATTAATAACAGTGATTACACTTCTTGCCTTGGTCCTTATTTTTGGACATACCGCGGGAAATGCACAAAGTTGGCTTATACTGGGCCCGATTAGAATACAACCACTAGAATTTACAAAACTAACGATCATTGTATATTTATCGGCTGTTTTTGCGAATAAACAAGAGTATATCAATGATCTAAAGCGCGCTATTATTCCACCTATTCTTATCGTATTTTTTATTTGTTTCTTAATTGCTTTACAACCCGATTACGGTGGAATTCTCCTTATTTTAGGTACAGTTGCAGCTATTGTCTTATGTTCAGGTATCTCTAGAAAATCCATGCTAAAGATTGCTTTACTAGGAGTAGTAGGTGTGATCATTATGCTCATCGTTTTATTAGTAACAGGACAGATGGCTACCGTTTTTTCTCCTGTTCGTTTGGCTCGTTTCACTGGTTTTCTCCATCCTTTTGCGAATCAGCAAGGAGATGGCTACCAATTGGTTAACTCCTACCTAGCTATAGGAACTGGGGGACTAGCTGGTCAAGGGTTAGGACAAGGTATTCAAAAGGCTGGTTATCTACCTGAGTCTCATACAGATTTTATTATGGCAGTTATTGCTGAGGAATTAGGTTTTTGGGGAGTGCTGCTTGTATTAGGATTGCTATTTTTTATTATTTTACAAGGCTTAAAAATTGCTAAAAGATGCAACGATCCTTTTGGCGCCTTATTAGCCATTGGTATTTCCGTTATGATTGGTATTCAAGCATTTGTTAACCTAGGAGCAGTAACGGGACTTCTTCCTATTACAGGTGTAACGTTACCTTTTGTAAGTTATGGTGGTTCTTCTCTTACATTGCTTATGTTTGCTGTAGGAGTACTAGCGAATATATCCATGTTTAATAAATTTGAAAAGAAATATAAAAACAAAGTAACAGATCCGAGGGAACTGAAAAGTGTCTAATGATTCACATAAATGACATTTCCATAAAAATTATGGAGCATAAAATAAAATGATAAACAAAAGGCACTGGTTAAGATCCAGTGTCTTTTGTTTATGGAAGGAGGTTAGGTTTGTAGTATTGCTAAAGGAATAAAAAGATCTATTAGAAATCCTCTTATGTACGATTCATATACTTTCCTAAAAATCTTTATGTAGAAGATAAAAATTATTCCCTTCGAAAAAATTGCAAGGCGCTATAAACGATCCATAGAAAACAGGCCACCATAACTTGTTTTTCTATGCAAAGAATAATTGTCCATAGGATCACTAAAGTTAAAATAGGAATAGATAACTTTCTTATCATTCACACCTTTCCTTTCTTCATTATTCTCCTATCTATATTCATGAAAACGTAGTGAATTGCCTTTTTTGTGCAAAAAAAAGACGCCTATTATGGCGCCTATATCCAACGAAATAGTTTGGAAAAGGGGAAAGATGTTAACTCTAAGAATTAACATGATCTTATTTGGTCTTTACCCTTTTTAAAAGAAAAAAAACAATTGATATACAGAGCTCTAGTTAACATAAAACACATTTTCGGAACACATTAAGTATCTATGCAAGAGGATATTGCAAATCTGCTATGTAAAGGTTGCATAACTGCTGCAACCTTTGAGCAAACTACTCAAGAGAGGTATCACTTTTAATACCTTGATGCGTTACTGAAAAAACTCCTGGTCTGAACTGCGCCCCAATTGTTAGACATAATCTAACCAATTGGAGGCGCAGTTTTTATGAAGAGATTTTCAGAAGAAGAGAAACTAATGGCTGTGAAAAAATACTTATCTAATCAAGGGTCTTTTAAAAGAATCGGAGATTCTATAGGGGCAGATGAAGGAGATGTGCGCAGTTGGGTTCAACGCTTTCAATATCATGGGAACGAAGCGTTTAAAAATTCCTATGCAAGGTACTCAGTAAAAGATAAACTAGATGTACTCACCTATATGAAAGAACAGGGTACGTCAATAAGAGAAACAGCTGCTATCTTCAATATTAAATCTAGAAGAACGCTTAAAAGGTGGCAAACTCTTTATGAGAATGGTGGTATTGATGCCCTAAAACCTAAGGGAAAGAGGCGTCCATCCTTGAAGAAGATAAAGAATAAACAAGAAAACCCTACTACTCAATCAATTGATGCTCTACAAGCTGAGCTAGAATATTTACGTGCAGAGAATGCTTATTTAAAAAAGTTGAAGTCCTTAGTTCAGAAAACATCTCTACACGAGAAAAAGCAGAAGTAGTACACGAACTAAGGAAACAATTTGACTTAAAATTACTACTACTTGTATCTAACCTTGCGCGCAGTACCTATTATTATTGGGTAAATGCTTCTTCCAATCGTATTGATAAATATGGAGATATGAAAAACCTTATCCAAGATATATTTCATCATCATAAGGGACGTTATGGATATCTTCGTATTACGCTAGAACTTAGACGCCAAGGCTATGTACTAAATCATAAAACTGTACGTCGTTTAATGAAAGAACTAGGATTAAAATGTTTAGTTCGAGTGAAAAAGTATCGTTCTTATAAAGGAAATGTTGGAGAAACAGCTCCTAATGTCCTGCAGCGTGATTTTTAAGCTACTCAGCCTAATCAAAAATGGGTAACAGATGTGACAGAGTTTCACCTGTTTGGCAAAAAGCTTTATTTATCCCCTATACTGGATCTTTTTAACGGTGAAATTATCTCTTATCACATTGAATCAAAGCCTATCTATCCTTTGGTAGGTAAGAT
This sequence comes from Priestia sp. SIMBA_032, assembly GCF_046535215.1. NCBI lineage: Bacteria > Bacillati > Bacillota > Bacilli > Caryophanales > Bacillaceae > Priestia > Priestia sp. SIMBA_032. Next base: position 32,390 of record NZ_JAWRXD010000024.1, read on the forward strand.
GCTTGATCAAGCATTAAAATGCTTAAAACAGGGAGAAAAAGTCATTCTCCATTCAGACCAGGGTTGGCACTATAGAATGTCGAAGTACAAAAAAGCACTCCAACAAAATAATATTATTCAAAGTATGTCCCGTAAGGGTAACTGTCTAGATAATGCCGTCATAGAGAATTTCTTTGGCTTATTGAAGTCAGAGCTTTTATACCTTCAACAATTTAAAGATATGGACCATTTTGAGAGAGAGCTAAAAGAATATATACATTACTACAATAACATTCGAATTAAGGAAAAATTGAAAGGCATGAGTCCAGTCGAATACCGTACTCATGCCAACTACGTTGCTTAAATATTAATTGTCTAACTTTTTGGGTTCAGTTCATTACCAAGGGTTCCGATGAGGTTACGATTTCTGCTTTATGCAGCTTTTTATACATCCTTGGTTTGATAGGGTTTATCAACCAAATGAATGACCTGAAGATGTATAAAAAGCCCACGTTTTATTCATATGCTCGTTTACTACTATTAATTCCTTGCCAAAAGACATCCCAAGTTGAAGAGATTCTTTTCTCTAAACGCTCTGATCTTCCTCCATACAACATCTCTACAAATAATCCATCTAGAATGGTGAGATAGACTGCCATAGCAGTATCAGCACTAAATTTAGAATGTAATAAATGATCTTTTTCTTCAAATAATGATTCTAACAAACACTCTAAACTATTCGTTAATCGGTAAAATTCACGTATTATCAGCTCTTTGAGTTGTTGTGGAGGAAAATATAATGAATAAAGAAGAATTTAAATTGGCCATTAAACAACTCCCCAATATAAGATATGAATATTTTATCAAAAAGTTGCTGACCATGAAGGAATTTGGGGTTTATATAACTATCGTTGAACAGCACAGGGTATCCATGGTAATATTTTGATTCCTTTCTTTCCAAAAAAATTTCAGCAAAAAATATGAATGTATATTTGCTAAAATAATTCAATATTTTTTGCCAGGATCGTTGTTTTAATTATGGAGATGGATGCTCATCCTCCACTTTGAGTTATAATTGATAAACGAAGACTAATATTCATGCTTTCAAAAGGATAGTCTGTATTTTAATGTTCATTAACTTAAAAATGTTAGTACAATTTCGACAAACTCTTTTGGATATTGAAATAAAGAACCATGTCCTGCATGATTAAATATTATTATCTTACTATTAGGAATTCTATTTGATAAGTCATATGAATTTTCTGTTGGAACCATGCGATCATTATCTCCGTTTATTATTAATGTTGGCTGAACAATTTTGGATAGATCTGCAGGCTTCTCTTTACCCCATTTAGTGATTGCATCTAATTGTTTTCTATAAGCTTTTAAACTAATTGTTTTATCTCGATGTTTTTTCCTTTTTTTTATTTGAGTTAGAAATTCCTTAGCCTTTTTCTTACCATTATCTGTGGTTGGAAAAAACAGATAGGTCTTGATGTCTTTAAAAGTCAAGGCAGCACGGACAAGGTCAAGATTAGTAATACGGCTGACATTAGAAATCCCTTTTCCTCCTCGAGGTCCCGTACCAACTAATACCACCTTTCTTACCAAGTTTGGTTCTTTTGAAATTAATTCTTGCGCAATCATTCCGCCCATAGACAAAGCAATCAAATCAACCTTTAAAAACCCTAATAGTTTTATAAATGTGATAGCATCATCTGCCATTTGAGGGATGTTGTTTGGTACTTCACCATTGGATAGTCCGACCCCTGTGTTATCAAATGCGATGACCCAATGACTTTTAGCAAGACCATCGATAACCCTTGGATCCCAATTATCAAGATTAGCTGATAGATGTGTCAATAAAATAATAGGGGTTCCTTTTTTTTCTCCTAATTCTCTATACGCATACCTTTTACCATTCTGTTGCTGAATGAATAAGTTAGGTGCGTCAATATAAGAATAATAAATCGACATTGCTACTCCTCCTACTTACCTTCAAAATTTAATAACCACTTTTCCTTTTGGATGACCATTTGCAACTAAGTTTAGTGCTTCGTTAATGTTATAAATTGTAAAATTAGTAGGATCGATAGCTGGAACAATATTGTTTTCTTCAATAATGTTCGTAATTTTTTCTAACTGCTTTCCATCAGCTCTTACGAAAAGAAAGCGATATTGAACAGCCTGTTTTTTTGCTTTCCTATCAAATTTAGCACCAACTAGTCCAAAAAGGATTTGTTTCCATTTAGGAAAACCTCCATCTATTGCAAACTGCTTATTTGGTCCTGTACGAAGACTTAGTAAGCGACCACCAGATTTGATAATGGACAATTCTCTGTCAAATTCATCTGCACCGAGTGTATCAATAACAAAATCAACTTTGTCTAGTATTTCCCAATAATTTTCCTTCGTGTAATCGATATATTGATCCGCACCAGCATTCAACGTCCTCTCTTTAGCAGAAGGACCCCCAGAAACAATGACCTTCAATCCCATTTCTTTAGCAATTGGAACAGCCATTTGGCCAAAGCTTCCGGATCCTCCTGGAATGAACACTGTTTGCTCTTTTTTCGCTTCTAACTCTTCTGTTAACCCTTGAAATGCCGTCAAACCAGTTAGAGGTGCAGCAGCTCCGGTGACATAATCTAAGTTTTTCGGCAAATGCCAGATGGCTGCTGCATCAACTGCAACATACTCTGCAAATGCTCCAATCTTCTCAATAGGGAGTCTCGTATAAATAGAATCTCCTACCTTAAATTCATGTACATTTTCACCAACTTTTTCAACTATTCCAGTTAGTTCATTTCCTAATGTAAGAGGCATTTCATAATCTTGAATTAGTTTTACGCTTCCTGTAATATTTAATATTTCAAGTGGGTTGACCGCCGCAGCTTTGACTTTTACCAAGACTTCGTTGTCATCGATTTCTGGGGTTGGAATGTCATTGACTTGGGCATGGATATTTTTTGAGTACTTGGTGATCTGAGCTGCTTTCATGAGTGTTTTCATTTTTTTATCAGCACCCTTCCGTTGAGTTGCATTTATTAAGTTTCTTTACCTTATTTTTATTATTTTCGCTGTCTGCTTCATTTTTCTATCCTCAATATAATTCTTTTTATAAGATCTTATGTTATTCCAATCATTTAGGTGGAGGGAATCTTATTTTAGGAGATGTCTGCCTCCCTATTTTAGGATCAACCCACCACCAAAAACTTAAATACTTACAACAGCATCTTTATTATCCATTTGGTACTGTTGTTTTTTAGAACGTTCATTCTCAATTGATTAAATTTTTTTGAAACGATACTGGAAAGAAATCTATATTTCTCATCCTCACAGATTATTTCCGTTTCTTTAGTTTAAAACTTTTGGTGACAAATTATGCGCCTAGTATTGCATAAATTTGATCTCTTAATTTGAATTCATAGTTTACATCTACAATCCCTACCACTTTATCTCTGTCATAAAGTTCCATCATAAAACCAGCCATTTGCTTAGCTGTGTGATACATAGGGACATTTGCTTTGTAATCAAATCCTTTCATATCACTTGCAGATTTCGCGAATTCTGTTTCCGTCATTGCTGGTGCTAAAATCTTCACCTTCATTTTCGCACCTTTCTGTTCAAGTTCTTTTGCAAGCCCTTCTGTGAATGCACTAACAAAATATTTAGATGCAGAATAAGTAATACTACCAACATAAATTGCATATCCGAGTGCTGATGATACGTTAATTAATTGAGTTTCCTCTACATGAGAATAATCTCGCACAAATAGTGTAGAAAGGATTGCCAATGACTCTATATTAAGACGTAGCATGGATTCTACTTTCTCTAAATTCTGATCCGTCACAGAAGAAGATTCACCAAGACCAGCATTATTAATCCACGTCTCAATTTGATACTTCTTTAAACTGTTATACAATGTGTATGCCTGATCTGTGACAGATAGGTCACTTGTATGAATAATAACATCTAAATCAGGATTTATATTCTGAATGGCTGATTTAAGCCCTTCTAATTTATCTAATCTTCTAGCTACAATAATTAAGTTTTTGCCACGAGCAGCAAATTCTAGGGCAGTTTCATATCCTATACCTGAGCTTGCTCCTGTAATAACTGTGTACTTCATATTCATTCTCTCCTTAAAAATATATTCAGATTGGTGTTAATTCATTTATTTAAATAACAAGATATATCTTAGTCCAGTGTTGATAAAGTCAAATCAATAATGGTTTCTAATTCTTTCTTATCATCTGTTGTTTTTGCTAATACTCGTATTCCTACAAGGGAATTATGAATAAATTTAGAAAGCCCTTTGATATCATAGTGTTCAGGGATTTCTCCTTGTTCTTGACCATGTTTCAGTAGATCAAATAATAAGGTTTCGGTCTTTAAAAAAGTCTCTGCAACTTTTTCAGCTGCTTCTTGATCGAGTAACGATAATTCAACTGCTGTGTTTACTGTTAAACATCCTTTTGGCTGTTTATCATTTGGATAAATAACCATTTCAAATAATTTTCGTATAGCCTGCTTAACCGTTAATTCTGGTTTTATGTTATTTTTAATTCTTTCATCCATTACTTCTACATAGTGACTTAGGGCTCTAATAAATAAAGTATGTTTATCACCGAATGTATCATAGATACTTCTACGGTGAACGCCCATATAGTTCACCAAATCTTGCATGGATGTTTTTTCATACCCCTGTTGCCAGAAAAGCTCCATTGCTCTCCTTAATGCTTCTTTTTCATCAAATTCTTTATTTCTAGCCATGTACTCCCACCTTAGAACGTATTATCTCTTATTTCTGAGAAAGGATTTAGAATTATTTGACGCACTTAGAGTGCAACAATTTTATACTATTCATTCCCCCAATAAATTCTTTAGGTAATTTAAGAATGATCATTCTTATTTGGATAAAAAAACTGTTAGATCTAACTCGTTTTGAGTATATCAATTTAAGAACGTTCAGTAAAGAATTTTTAACCGAAAGTTAAAAACCATTATTTTCCCCACTCCTCAGAACTCATTCGTGGGTTTTCTATTTTAAGTTTAAGATCAAAAATAACCTATTTGTCCTAACCACGCCAATGATAACCATATTTCCACCAATTAAGTGATAGAGTTGAAAGGATTCTTGTAAGAATAAGACGCTAGCAACAATCGTATTTAGCTAAATTAAAAAATAGAAAAGAAAACATTAGAGTTACTTCTATGTTCTCTTTTCTGTTTTTAAAGTATTATTTCATACTGCTTAAATAAATTATTTTAAGAAAGGATAATCTGTATAACCTTCTTTTCCTCCGGCATAGAGCGTATTTTTATCAGGTTCGTTTAGGGGAGCACCTGATTGAATCCGTTCTACAAAGTCTGGATTAGCTAGTACCCAAGTGCCTACTGTAATAACATCTGCAAGATTATTATCTACATCAGACGAAAGTTGATCTAGAGGACGACCTGGACGGTTAACAAGAAGTGATTGATCCCAAAGCTGACGCACATCTTTTAGGAATTGCTCGTTTCCAAAGTGCATTAAATGAAGATATGCAAGGTTAAGCTTATTTAATTCACTTATTAAATAGCGATACATCTCAAGGCTATTTTCCCCCTCATCAATGCCTTGCAGTGTTCCTTGAGGAGAAAAACGGATGCCTGTTCTTTCTGCTCCTATTTCATCAACAACTGCTTTAGCTACTTCAATAGCGAATCGAGAACGGCCCTCAATCGTACCACCGTATGCATCTTGACGATGATTGGAGTTTTCACTAAGGAATTGTTGGATCAGATAACCATTCGCTCCATGAATTTCAACTCCGTCTGCACCAGCTTCAATTGCTGTACGTGCTGCTAAACGAAACTCATTGACAACATCTTTTATCTCAAGCTCACTCAATTCTCTTGGTGTTGGAATTTCTTTCATTCCTTCTGCCGTGAAAATTTCTACACCAGGTCCAATAGCTGACGGTGCAACTGCTTGGCGGTGGTGAGGTGTGTTATCAGGGTGTGATACACGTCCCACATGCATAAGCTGAATAAAAATATGACCGCCTTCACTATGAACTTTAGAAGTTACTTTTTTCCACCCTTTAATATGATTTTCTGTATAAATACCAGGTGTATTAGTGTAACCTTGCCCATCATCTGAAGGTTGGGTTCCTTCGCTTATAATTAAACCGACTGAAGCACGCTGACCATAGTACTCTGCTACTAAATCGCTCGGCGTACCATCTGGTAAAGCTCTGCTTCTAGTCATCGGAGCCATACCTATACGATTTTTTAAGTCAATGTTTCCGATACGAACTTTTTCAAATAATCTGCTCATATGAATACTCCTTTTTAATAAGAATTAGAATCAAGAAATAAATTTACGTGTTCTGCAAATAGTTCTGGAAATTGAAACAGATGCCCGTGACCAGAATCAGGATATACAATCAGCTGTGCTTTGGGTAATTTCTCTGTTAAGATATAACTGTTTTTAGTCGGTACCATCACATCATTAACACCATTAGTAACAAGTACAGGGTGTTTGATGTCTTGTAACCATTCATAATCATGATTAGATTTTTGTTTAGCCCATTTTGCAATGGCTTGTAATTGTGCCTCTTTTACTTGTTCTGAACTGTTTATTTTTTTCTGTTTAAAAATTCTTTGTAGTGAAGCCATTCCTGCAGATTTACTTGTTTCGGTTTTTTCGTAGAAAAAGAACATAAAATCATTTATTCCATCTTCTTCTGTTCCACCGTGACGATTCATTCTTTCAAAAATCTCTGGATTTGGATTAATACCAGATTCAGGTGAAGTACCTGCTAGAATAATTTTTCTTACTAAATCTCCTTCTTGTAAAGCTAGCTCTTGCGCAACCATGCCACCAATGGAAAAACCAAGAATGTCAACTTGTTCTAATCCAAGAGCTTTTATAAATGTTGCTGTATCTTTTGCCATATCAGCAATTGTAGTAGGCGTTAGTCCATCGGTCTCACCAACCCCTTTATTGTCGAATAAGATTACTGGGCGTTTATTTGCAATAGGTTCAAGCATATTTGGATCCCAGTTTTCCATCGTTCCTCTAAAGTGAACAAGAAATACTACTGGTATACCATCTTGTGTACCAAATTTTCTATATGCGTAACGAATTCCATCTGCTTCAATAAATTCTGATTCTGTTGGTATTTTAAAGTTTGTCATTTTTGTGTTCCTCCTTAGAAATTAAAAAGAAATTTTATCAGTATGCATTATGATGGTTTGTTTCATATTAATTTTAGAACGAACATTCTAAAAAAGACAAAAAAAGAAAGCTAGTCTAACACTGAAAGTGCTAGAGCGATGATGCCTTCTAATTCTTTTTTATCATAATTAGTTTTTATTAGTACTCTTATACCTACCAAATTGTTGTGTAAGAAACGAGATGTATTATCAGAATCGATTTCTTTTGATAGTTCTCCACTAGTTTGGCCCCGTTTTATAAGGTTATTAAACATACCTTCAGTACGGTTAAACATTTTTGTAACTATGCGTCCAATTTCTTTGTCCAACAAAGATAATTCAACAGCTGCATTTACTGATAGACAACCTTTTGGGTATTGTTCAATGGCATTCAGTACGAAAATAAAAACCTCACGTATCGCCTGTTTAGTGGATGAAGTGCTGCTAATTATGCTTTCCATCTTCTTGACGATGAGCTCTTCATAGTGATTAAGGGCAGCTAAAAACAATGAACGCTTGTCACCAAATGTGTCATATATACTTCTGCGGTGTATCCCCATATGATCCACCAAATCTTGCATGGATGTTTTTTCATAACCCTGTTCCCAGAAAAGCTCCATAGCTTTTCTTAATACTGCTTTTTCATCGAATTCTTTACTTCTAGCCATTTTATTTCTCCTTAAAAAAATCCATGAGTCAATACTAACAAAAACAAACGTCATAATCTATTGTAGAATGAACATTCTAAAATAAAGACATGAATTTCAAACCATGATTAAAGAATAACATTTTTAGAATGATTAGTAAAGAATTATAACTAACCAATAATCCCCAAAACATTTGCTGCGTATCAAAATGGTAGCCATTAACGTTCACTTAGGGGTATCGCCAAAAATCTCTTCTATTCGTTTAGTTTCTTCAGGGTTGTTTTCTTCCACTGTTTCAATTAATGAATTAAACTCTTCTACAAATGCACTCATACTAAATAAACAAGAAAAAACAATCGGATCCCTTACTCAAACAAACTGCCCCTTTAGTTGTATAAGAACCTGAAAGAAGAAGAGAAAAATTAAAACAAGAAGAATTAAAATGAAATCCTTGACTATATTCCTTTACCGTTTTAAAACAGAATTAAATATATCGTCCGTAAAAGCATATCTTTTTAGAAAAATCCGCGTCGAAATAAAAGAAATACCTGTTAAATAATCATTGATATTCTGTGATTTAGAAGCGTAATATTCTGTAGAAAAAAGCTTCATTTGTCTACATGGAGTAAAATCAATAACACTACTTTTAATAACATACGTTTAGTTTTACTTAATGATATGACGAAAAGTAAACTAAACATAATCAGCTTTTTTAAAAGGGGAAGAAAGATCAATATTAAAATCAACAATTCCTAGAGACTATCGATTATTTGCTTTCCTCAATTTTAAGTATGTATATGCACTTAACGTGATGGCTACTATTACTATACAAGTAAGAGGAAATAGAATTGTATTAACAAAATGATCATAAAACCAAGTATACATAAAAACCACCTCAAATAGTTTAAATTCACATGGATAAGCTTTAACTTATAAGAATTCAACAGAATATATGAATCACTTCAACTTCGGAAAAAAGATACAAATAAATTTGTTATCCTCTCTGTTTCTTTCTGTTTTTCAAGAAAGCAACAAAAAGAAGAAGAAGGGGAATAATCGCGAGGATAGGCATATGTAGAATAAACATTTCTACCTTTAGTCCTTCATGGAGATGTTCTTGAAAATTGCTCGCAATCGTGCTAGCCATAAATAGAATAACGAAGCCCAAAGGGTAGGAAAGACGTGAAGGTGATTTAATCTTAAATAAGTTAGCCGTACCTATGACAGCTGCATATAATAACACGCTAATCTTAATGAAACCACCGATAACTAAAGCAAGCATAAAAAATACATCAAGACGTTCCAAAAAGTCAGCTACCTGGATGCTTTGTACCGTACTAAGAAGAGGGAATTGTGAACGTGAAGTCAAATTAACCCCAAGTACACTAATGTTAATAAGCATGGTAATAATTAAGTTGATGCCACTTAGTCCTGTTGCACATAACATCGTCATTTTTGCCTTTTTTTGGTCTTTTAAATACGGCAATATCATTGTAAATACCATCGCTTCTGCAAACGGAAAATAGATGGTTTGAGTAAATGCAACTTTCAGGACAGGTAAAACACCTTCTTCAAGTACTGGCTGTAAGTTTGTAAACTCGATTAAACCTGAACATACGATGAGAACAAACCCCGCGATGGCAAAAATATACATGAATATAAAAAGGATTTCTCCTGAGCGAGCTACAACCTCGATTCCTTTTCGAATCGTATAAATAATAACAAGCATTAATAAAGTATGTGCAATGAATAAAGGAGTCTCAGGGTAGGCGGAGGTTAACAACATCTCGCCAAAATCACGGAGAACCCTCGCTGCATCATACATAAAATAAAGGATGTAGACAAAGGCAAGTACCGTCCCAATCCCTTTACCCATGATTTTTTGCATGTACTCGGTAGGCAGCAGATCCGGATAATAAGAATGCAGCTTATTATAGACTAGAAATAGAACAAAACTTCCTACCATCCCAAGCAGAATCGCAAGCCAGGCGTCTTGTTTTACATCCATTGCAATAGGTACCAATAAAGAACTACCTAGTTCAAACAGAACCATTAGAATAAATAATTGACTGGCACTAATTTTTGCCTTCTCCATTCAACTGGAACCTCCTTTCTAATTTTATTTAAATTAATCTTTTGCTTTCTCGACCTTTCATTACTTACAATTTTTTAAACGTTATGTAATAGATAGCAGATTTACTTTAAGGAGTGATTATAATGGCACGTGTTCTATTTATTAATGGTGGATCAGAAGGACATATCAATCCAACAATTGCAGTTGTACAAGAGCTTATTTCACGTGGAGAAGAGGTAGTATACTTTTCAATAGAAGCTTTTCGAGAACGTATTGAAAAGACAGGAGCTGATGTACGAACATTTGACGGTCAAAAATTTTTAAAAGCCTTTATCTCAGGTGGAAGAAATTATTTAATCGAAAGAATCAACGGTCTTTTACATACAGCAGATATCATTATACCTAGCGTTCTTGAACAAATCCAAGGAGAACAGTTTGATTACATCATTCACGATTCGATGTTTGGTTGTGGACGTTTACTCTCCCAAATTCTAAAACTCCCTGCAATTAATTCATGCACATCTTTTGCTCAAACTGAACTATCATTTAAAAGAATGTTAGAACACCTTTCGCAAAATATTCCACCAGAACATGCTAACAGGATAAATAGTGATTTTCAAAGTCTAACAAGAAAGATTAAAGAAAAATATGGGGTTGAAATCACTTCTCCTTATGAAGTTTTTTGTAATCCTGCCCCTCTTACCATTGTATATACAACTAGGGAGTTTCAACCTTTTCGAGAAACATTCGATCAAACGTACAAGTTTGTAGGACCATCCATTCCTGCAATAGAAACACAAGGAAGCTTCGACTTTTCTGTATTAAAAGGAAAAAGTGTCATTTACATTTCATTAGGTACTGTTTTTAATCAGGAAATTAATTTCTATAAACTTTGCTTTAAGGCTTTTGAGAACACTGACTATACCGTTGTTATGTCTATTGGTGGAAAAACTCAACTATCTGATTTAGGGAAGATTCCTAAAAACTTTATTGTGAAAAATTACGTTCCACAAACTGAAGTGCTAAAGTACACCAAATTATTTATCACACATGGCGGAATGAATAGCACCAATGAAGGTCTCTATTATGGGATTCCACTCATTGTAATCCCACAAAGCGCAGATCAGCCGGTAATTGCTCAACAAGTTGAGAGTCTTGGAGCTGGCATTAAGTTACAAATGCAAGGGTTGACTGTAAGTCACATATGTAAAACCGTGGATTATGTGTTAGGACATCCTTCCTTTCATAAAGCTCTAACAGATATAAGAGAATCTTTTCAAAAATCAGGGGGATATCAGCAGGCTGTAGATGAGATTTTCACATTTAAAAGACAATACAATATTTAAATATAGAACATGTAAGGGTGGAGATTTTATGTCCAATAACATAAGACCTAGAAGAATAATTTTAGATTTAGCAGTTACTTTAGATGGATTTATTGAAGGACCAAACGGAGAAATTGATTGGTGTATCATGGACTCTGATATGGGGTTTACTCATTTCTTGAATCAAATTGATACTATTTTATATGGAAGAAAAAGCTACGATTTATGGGGGGAATACACTCCGGAAACTGGAGATTCTGATGCCGAAAAAGAAATGTGGGAATTAGTTCACAGCAAAGAAAAGTATGTTTTTTCTAGGACACAAAAAAGGGCTGATCATAAAGCAATATATATAAATGATAATATTTTGGAAGAAGTAAATAAATTAAAGCAAAAGCCTGGTAGGGATATCTGGCTCTATGGCGGAGCAAGTCTTATTACAAATTTTATAAATTTAGGGCTTGTAGATGAATTTAGATTATCGGTTCATCCTGTTGTTTTGGGAGATGGGAAACCTTTATTTATTGACATAAAACAAAGGTTAAACCTTAAACTGGTTAATACAAAAACGTTTTCTTCTGGCGTTATCCAGCTGTGCTATCGCCTTAATGATAATTAATGAAATTCAAGAAAGCTTTTTTAATAAGAGTAAACAGAAAAGAGTGATTAACCTGGAAGAAATAAAGGAGCAGGAAACTGATCTTAACAAGGTATATGACTATGCTGAATATCCAGATAAAATTTAAATACACTAAACTAATAAGAGGATATTATGTTCAATATACGAGCATATATCCTCTTTTCTTATAAATATTAGATTCGTTATTTAGATACTATACATATAGTTTAATATGTACATATTATAAAGGAGCTTAAGTTTGTTGCAAATGGAGGCGTGATGAGGTCTTCAGACCAAGCGTTAATATGATTAAGGGGGTGAGTGGTATGAGTTTTGTAACTTTGTAATAAGTGATATTAAGCAATCGGACCAGCTTATGGAGAATCGGAAACATTACGTTGGGTAAAATGAAAACATCAAAAAAATTGGAGGGTTCATATATGACAGTTGGAGGTAAGGATGATATTGATGGGCTTAAGGAAATCGGCAAAATCGTTGCTTTAACAATAAGTGAAATGAAAAATCAGACACGTGCCGGAATGACGACCAAAGAATTGGATGAAATCGGGGGACGTTTTTTAAGAAGATATGGTGCGGTCTCTGCACCAAAGATAACCTACAATTTTCCTGGTAACACATGCATTAGCATTAACCATGAGGTTGCTCACGGAATACCAGGGAATCGGAAGATTCAAGAAGGTGACCTAATAAATATTGATGTCTCTGCTGAGTTAAATGGTTACTTTGCCGATGCAGGTCATTCCTTTCAGATCCCTTTATATAACCCTTCTGTAACACGTCTCTGTCAATACACACACAATACTATGATGAAAGTTATTTCTTCACTTAAACATGGGGTAAGATTGAATGAAATCGGAAGAATTATTCAAAATGAAGCCCGAAAAGGTGGTTACAAGGTAATTACGGATCTTTGCAGTCACGGCATTGGAAGGTCTTTACATGAGGCACCTGAAGATATTTTACCTATCTATGACAAGCATGATAAACGGGTATTGAAAGAAGGTATGGTTATTACTGTTGAGCCTTTTTTATCAACTGGAGCAGAGTATACAGTTGAAAGTTCGGATGGATGGACTTTATGTGTGCCCGATAATAGTCTTTGTGCACAATATGAGCACACAATAATTATTACAAGGGATCAACCGATAATTACAACGATAGCTTAGATATTGTTTTCAGATGTTAGGTCCATAGATGTTTAAGGAAGTTCATCAAACGGACGCTTTTGTTGAACAAAGATTAAAAGATTAATACATATTAGTCATGTACAATATGTATTAACCTTTATTTTCTATGTTTTTTTCGATTTGGGTCTTGATAATAAGGTCAGTGGCAGATGCGACAACTGCAATTCATCTTACTTCAAAAGTTCTGTAAAAGGTGGTATTTTCTTACGCGAATGTCGGGAATACGGTATGAAGAAGAGTATCTAAATATAGAGGATTATATAGTAAAAGGAGAAGGGTTTTTACCCTTCTCCTTTTTATGTAGATGTAGTTGTGTTTACTCATTTTTAGAATCTGAAATATATACCTTACTACACTGCCGATGCCTTTTATTACAATCTACTTTAGAAGTTAAGGCAGCCGTTGATTGCTTTTCTATTACCCTCTAATGATCACCTACTACTGCCTGTTCTGTCATCGTGAAAGTACGAAGTTTCCGAGGAATAAAAGCTCTTATCTCTTCTTCTTTATATCCGATTTGCAGTATTTTACGATCTTGTATGATAATAGGGCGTTTAAGTATAAAAGGATGGCTCTTTATCAAATCATACAGACCCTGTAACGACAGTGCATCAATCTCTATATTTAACTTTTGAGGGATCTTTGACCTTGTAGAAATAATTTCATCTGTACCCTTTTCTGTCATACTAAGAATATTTTTAATTTCATCTTCTGTAATAGGTTCATACGATAGATTTCTCTCAATATAATCAATTTGATGTTCCTCAAGCCAAGCCTTTGCTTTTCGGCAAGAAACGCAGCTGGTTGTCGTATATAGATTAATCATTTTTTACACCTCGTCTATATGTATTTTTTTCTATCTTTAATTAATCAATGTAAATAAAAGTATATAGATTTCTAATAAGTAAAAGCCACTTGTATACTACAAGTGGCTTTTTGCTACGTTGAACACATTAGGTAATTCACGTATTATTCCCATCACCATTATAACATAGTTTGTGCATCTGTTTAATGAATTTTCGATATGACTAAAAATTTGAGATATATGATTAAGAACGATACGAACCTTCTATATTTTATAACAAGGAAATGAAACATATAATTCCACTTTTTACAGCGCAGCAAGTGTGTTAAAGAAGGAGATTGAAATGATGTGAAATTGGAGGATAATTAAGCTTTATCTTTAATAGTGAGGTGTGTAAAAATCAAGACCAAGTTTATCCTACATACTACAAAAAGGGACAATGTATTACAGAAAAGGGATTCATCCAATCTGTTGATTCCCTGGGGAATTTGTTTGTTTTTATCGATGAAGTATCGAATTAAAAAATAAAATGAGGTTAAATGAGCTAGTTTATGTTCGTTTTACATAAAATAATGTCACCTTCGCTTTTTGTGGTAAGCTAATATAAGGCAATTAGAAAAGAGTGATCAACATGGAAGAAAAATAGCAGCAAGAAATAGATCTTGATAAAGTGTATGAATACGATGAATTTCCGGATAAAGTTAGTGGCAGATGCGATAACTGCAACTCATCTTACTTCAAAAGTTCCGTAAAAGGTGGCGTTTTCTTACGTGAATGCCGCGAATGTGAGATGAAAAAAAGTATTTAGTTGGTACTGATTGAAAGGGCTGGGGAAATGAGAGATATTTGGGATGATGGATACAGTCAATCAAAAAAGTTAACAGAAGAAATGGTCAATGATGCAGAAAAGAAGTTGGGTGTGAAGTTACCAAAATCCTATATTGAGTTATGTAAAATGCGGAATGGCGGCTCTTTAAAATATTGTGACTACCCTACCTCCGTTCCAACAAATTGGGCAGACGATCATGTAAATGTCCCTGAGATTTATGGAATAGGGAAAGAAGGCATTTTATCAAGTGATTATTACATAGAAGAATGGGAGTTACCAAAAGATATTGTTCTATTATGTGGAGAGGGACATTGGTGGATTGCATTCGACTATCGGAATACAAAAGATAGCCCTCCTGTAATTTATATGGATTTAGAATGGGGAACAGACACACTTATATTTGAATTAGCTCCTGATTTCGAGACCTTTGTAAATAGCTTATTTATTTATGAAGATGAAGAATGACTAAATTTATACAATACAAAGGAACTGGCATTCAATTGTCGGTTCTTTTGTAAAACCTTCTCTTTTTTAGTTTAACTGTGTTTTAACCATCTTTAATTAGAAAAACACCTTACTCTCTAGGTGTTTTTTCTAATTTATCATGTTATAACTTTTCTCTTAACATAGAAATTTCATCAATTAAATCCTTTATTAATCGACCCAATCCTGCTAATTGCTCATCTTTGCGATCACAATCATCAATTTTCATAGATAGTTCTAAAATACGACAGGTCTCTTCAACTGTCAGGCCATGATCTCTTGCAAGAGTTTTTACTGTATCAAGAAATTTAACAGCATCATTCTCAAAATGATCTTTTCGTGGTGTTTGATTAAATAATGTTCCCATTTTCTCTCTCCTTAAAAATTTAAGTTTTATATTAGTAAATGGTACAAATGAATTAGCACTAGATTTGCAACTAGTACAGGCTGAGAGATTATGATTATTGCAAAGGTGTATTTCTAAAACTTGAGTTATACAATTTATAATGTTGCTACCTATAACATATTCGGTAATCATCTAACGATCACCTACTACAGTACATTTTCTTTTTATTTTATAAGTAGACAAGTACGCCCACTGAAGTAGTTACATAGTATCTACAAAATAAAGACTTCGTTTATTAATTAGTATCTATTCCGTTAGTTTTTCTACATGAATATTGCCAATTTGAAAAGAAAAAGATCATCTGAGTATAGATGACTATATAACAAAAAGAGAAGGTTAAAAACCTTCCCTTTTTTTATGTAAATGTGGCTTCAGTCTTTTTAGAACATGAGATATGCAATTTATAATGTTGCTACCACTATTTCAATTAGTTATTTTTTAATGCATGAAATAAAATTTCTGCTCCTCTTGTACTTAACACTATTCCACCTGAATATAACCTGTTTTGTAGAGAGATTTCACCTGTTATCATACATTTGAGCAAATGCCTATTTTTCTTTAAAATAATCTTATCTTCATTTATATGAATTTTTACAGGAGCTCTCTCTTTAATGTTAAAAATGCTTCGTATCTCAACTGGAAGAGCTACACGCCCTAACTTATCTACTCTTCTTATAATACCTTTTGATTTCATTCTTCCTTTCGCTTCCCTTCCTTGCTATTACTTGCGATGATAAATGCTAAAATTCATACAACTAATAATGGGTATTTCCCAATAAAACAAAAGTTAATGGCGTCACGGCGCTTCTCAGTAACACTATATTTTCTATTGGAAATTATCAAAATCCTGATGCTACCAAATAGATGGAGAAGATTAAATTAAAGAGACTTATATTACTCTAAAAATGATACAGGTTATTTTCCTTTTAGCTACCTTTTCAACATGCTGGCATTCTTTAAATTCAGATGGTCTAAATACGATTTCTATCAAACATCCCTTCGAAATATCCTCTGTCATTGTTGTAATATACCAGTGAAAAATTAACATATACTTAGAAGATTCTTAAAAAATGATTAGAAATTTGAAGACAATAAGTTGTAGCTTATTTCGAAGCTATACAATAGAAAATAATGTGAACTCTAACTTTGAAAAAAGTGAAAAAAAGGAGAGCTTTTTTCATCAGGCCGGAGTAATACCTAGGGTTACAGGAAGTCATACACAAACAATCGTGCCAATAATCAAAAATGAAATGCTAAAAGAAGATCTTCAAGGAGCAGTTATTAAAGAAATAGAAATTTTTCAAATGCAGATGATAGAACGAAAATAAAAAGCAGCCATTATAAAAAATATAGTAGCTGCCTTTTTATATATTATTTAGTATTATAACCTTTAAACTTATAACCATAAATTTTTGTTAGTTCTTGAAAGCTCTTAGGTGAATTTGTAATTGCAACAGGTGTTCCAACCTTAACTTTATCAAAAAGTTTCTCAATTGAAGCATTATGCATTCTCACACATCCTTGACTCACATATTTTCCAATACTTGATTCATTAGCATTACCGTGAATAGCATATGTATCGCCTTTTGTTCCATCAGCATCTAGACCCAACCAACGTTTACCAAGTGGATTACGTGGGTCACCCCCAGGAATATGTCCTGTATAATATGGACGATTTTTAATTTTATTCACGATTTTAAAATGTCCTACAGGTGTTTTCTCCCAACTTTTCCCCGTAGCTACTGGTTCAATCATCTCAACATATCCATTATGATAATAGATTAGTTTGTTGTAGTGCTTATTAATAATAATTAAATCATCACTCTTTGTTACGGCTGCTTCAGCTTTAACTGCTGAGCTTCCGAACAGGGTTACAAAAGCAAGTGCAAATACCATTAATGAATTTACTAAGAACTTCTTCATCGACCTATATTCCCCTTTTGTTATGAATATTACATATCTTAAATAATGGTTATATAAGTTATATAACCATTATTTAAGATATGTAATATATATACATTATAACCAATATATAGACTGGTTTCAATATAGGTTTTAGTGGTTATAATACTTAAAAGGAGGGATTTATATCGTAGTTGATAAAAGTAAGAATAAACAGGTTCTTGTTACCTTCCCACTGGAGCAATTAGAAGAAATAGAAGAGTACTGGCATGAAAAGAGATATAATAACCGTAATGAAGCAATAAGAGCACTCATACAAGAAGGACTAGAAAAATTAAAAAAAGATGATAAATAATCATAGATCTCATAAAATTCTATGTTAGTCATAGGGTTTCTTTTATATTTAGCAATGGCTAACATTGCTCCGCATTACTTTATATTCTTGTTTCCCCCATACTGTTTTCCATTACATTTTATCTATGTTCATACAGAATAGCTATTTATTATCGAGGCCTTATATAAGCATCTTTCAATGGGTAACTCTAATTTGCTGTATTTAGTCGGTGGGTCATTCTTAGACTTCTCGTTCACTTCACGCGAAAGGTAGCCCACTAAGCTAACCCCATGTATAAAAAATGAACATATATCTTTTTATGTAAGGTGTATGAATTTTATTTTTTCGGTTAAAATCTATAATCAACTAACTTTTTTTAACAGCATGTGATCCATGTGACCTTCTACTCTCTATGAGTAGAAGGGTTTTTTATTTGTTTAAGGTCTTTCCTTCTGGGTATAAAAATAAATGTAAAGTTATCTAAGTCATCAACCTTTGCTTATAGTATGTTTCTATCTTGCCTTCTATCTATAGGATAGAAGGTTTCCCTATGCAACCTGTTTAAAGTATGATTTTATTGGTAATGAATAAATGTGTTACCTTTCTCGCAGGGTATACAATGACATTTCAATCACACAAATGACCTTCTACCTGACAGGAGTAGAAGGTTTTTTGATATCAATTATTTATCAACATCAACACTAATTGCTGAATTAACTATATTATTTAAAATAATTGTATTTTTATCATCTAATTTATTACGTAAAAAGGAATCCCATGTAGCTTGCAAACCCATCATTTCACATCATTATTCCAGCTTTATTAATCAGGGTTACATGTTATTTTTCCATATCTCAATGCATCATAAATAGCACGTCCATCGCTTGAAGTTGTTTCTGTAAATTTAATAGGCAATAGCGAGAAGACAATATAATAAACAGAAAAATAGACAAACTGGTAAGAAAAGAGACTTGCTGAAAGGATGTCAGCCATAACCAAACCATTTATAAGGAAAATAGAAGCTAAATTAGCAATGGCACCTCCAGCATAGACACAAGCATGGGTAAATCGGTTATCGTATTTTAGTTTTTCATATACACAAAAAGAATCTAAAAAGTAGACTGATTTTATTTTAATTTTTTTCCATTTAAAAATGGTTTTTCCTTTTCCAATGGTAAAATCCACTCTCCCTCCGAAAAAAATTGCCATGATAGAATGTCCTAATTGGTGAACGAGAGATACAAGTGGTAATACAAGTAAGAAAGAAAACAAGAACTTAGGCATATCACTGAATCCAAACACACTTCCATCCCCTTTATTATGAAATGATTTACTAAATAGTTAGCTTATTAAGGTAGATAAATTCTTATTAACAGTGAACAGATTTTTCCAACAATGAATGTGCCTTTTTGATCGTATGTATAATCCTTCGTTTGGCACTTCGAAAGGACTTTAATCAAAGTATAGGACCAATCGTTTTTTACTAAAGCAGTAGTGAAGGTAATTAATAATCTTTGAACTTTGCTATGAAGAAAATCTTCATTTTATTTTTTAACATTCTCCATAACAATAAACGACCCTATGTATCGTAACCAAAGTTACTAAGGTCGCTTATGCTATATTCTGATTTATTATTTTTTTCTCTTTTTCTTTGTAATAAAATATCTGGTTTCTCATTAAGTTTCTGACAGAACTTCGCTATCATGATTAATTTGATCGAACAAATAAGTAAGGTAAGATTCTAATTCAAATTGATTATCTTCAACAAAATCATCTAACACAGGCTTACTTTCTTCTCCCATTTTTAATCACTCCAACTTAATTTTTTTCGGTTTATTTTGCATGATGACCATGATTGTTTTTTTGTCCCATCTTTCTTAGAACAAAGCTTACAATTAACACCAGAATGATTGCTCCAATAATGGCTGGAATGATGGCAAAACCACCAATAACTGGTCCCCAACTTCCCAGGATCAGACCACCTAACCAAGAACCAATAAAACCAGCAATAATATTACCAATAATGCCTCCAGGAACGTCACGCCCTGTAATTAAACCGGCAAGCCAACCGATAATTCCACCTACAATTAGCATCCATAGAATTTCCATAAATCTCTCTCTCCTTTTGAAATAGTTAGTTGACTTTACCCCCGGCTAAAGCTCATTAATCCTGTTATTTTTTTCCTCTATAAATTTTTTCTCTTTATGTCATAAGATCATGGAGTTTTGCTTGTCCTTTATTTTTGTTCTCTTGGACAACATCAAATGTCTCGTCCATTTCATAAGAAGAATAAGCTAGTAGGACAACCCCCAGCATATAAAAACCCCTTACTTCTTACATAATCAGCTAACCCTTACCTACTGCAGTAGGGGTTCTTTGTTATTTTTCGAGTGGACAGGCAAGCCTACCGCAGTAGCTACATAGTATCTAAAGTATTGTAACTCCGTTATCTAATCAGTAGCTAGCTCAGTATCGCTACCCCGTTAATACAAGCTTTATAACCCTGTTGAAGCCATTTGTGGAATCTGTAAGGGAGCTGAGCCGAAGAGGCGAAGGGGGCGACCGGATGCCTTGAGCTGGAAAAACAGGTACGTCAAAAGCAAAAAAATTAAAAGAGTGAAAGAAGGTATCAACATGAGAAAAACGCATTATAATACTTTTCGAAACTTCTTCCATAAACCATCCTCTAAATCTTCAACAAAACCTCGTCCCTTCAGGGCTTGTTCCTTTGTTCCGTTTAGTCCACTCGCCATGCTTGACCCCACCATTCTTACTATAGGAGGCATCGTCTTAGGGATTGCTATTATCGAACGAATATTAGAACGATGGGGTGTGATCGATCTTGTGGATCAGTTCGCAAGAGTAATGCGTTTTATTTTGCCTGTCACTTTCTATAGTGCTTTGATTTACTTTTTTGCGACATTTATGTTTTGAGGAGGAATGCTGATGTTTGAGAAGCTCAAATTACGTGGCCAATTAATTAAAGCGTTTCGTACGGCAGAGATTTATCGGGTGGTGAAACGTGGAGACCGTACTTCCTATCTGTTTCCAAAAATTCATCAAATCGATCATCATCACACCTATACGCGGTATGCCTTTTCCTTACTAAATGGGATCGACCCGGAGCTTTTAACGAAAAAAAGGTGGGCATTACGGCAAGTATTAGGCAGCAACATCGAAATAAACGGCAGTCTGAAGAATTTTAGTATCACGGTCCATCACAAAAACCTGCCTAAGATGCTTGAATACAACTATGGAGCCATCCATCATCATATTAAAAAAATGGAGCTCCCAGTCTGCATTGGTCAAGATATCTATGGAAACCCTGTCTCATGGGACTTTGCGGATAATGTTGATGTTCACATGACCTATTTTGAAGTTAAGATATTAGCAGGAGAGAAGAAAGTTCAAATCTTAGACTCATATTGCTGGCAACCGATATCTAAAATTAATCATTTGACCATGTTATTTGAAGATGAACGTGAGGTTGTACTAAATTATATAAAAAAGAGAAAACAGTTCATTTAATCTTGCTCAAGGATATTATTTTACCTCTATACAGGTGCATGGAGGTCCATTGTCTTTTAAAAAAAACTATAAAAATATTTAGAGGGGAAGTTAAATAGTTGATTAATCCAACCTTTAATTTAATAAAAATTGTCATGCATACTACTATGAGGAATAACTTAGTCTTTATGAATCATTACCTCAATTCGAGGGACATTTTGTTATCCAGATCTAAGAGACCATAAAGCATATTATCTATCTCCTCCAAGACAATTTATCTGGTTAACAAAAAAAGCTACTGCCGACGGGACTGACCCCTGTTTTTGAGACAGGGATCAAAACACCTTTTAAACGACCAGTTGCCGATATTGTACAGGTGACTGGTTGTTTAGTTTTGTTTGAATACGGGCATTGTTATAGTAAGTAATATAGTTTTTGACGGTTTGCTCTACGATGGTGGTCGTAGTGTATGTCAACTCGTCAAGGTAGAACGTTTCAGACTTTAGCGAGGAATGAAACGATTCGATAGAGGCATTATCTGCGGGAGTCCCTTTGCGGGACATACTCATGGTAATGCCTCTTTCTTTGATTTTTTGTTGATAAGCATACGATGTGTAAACCGAACCTTGATCGCTATGCAACGTACATCCTTCAGGCAAAGAAGGAAGTTGGCTTAACGTATCTAAAACAAACGCTAT
>NZ_JAWRXD010000462.1:0-283 GCF_046535215.1 Priestia sp. SIMBA_032
CCTGCCGCCATCCACGGGATATCCACTTCAGCGCAATGCTCGCAACATTCTACGTACATTGCCTTGCCAACCGCTTGAGCGCAGGACCTGCATGGTCGTAAAATCGACGGATGCCAGAGCACCAGGTCCAGGCTCCCCATCGGGGCTCAGCACAAAGCGGTTCTTCGGAAACTCTCCCCGGCAAAGCAACGCGCGGGCAAAGAGTACCGCCTTGCATAGTAGCGCAAACCAAAGCGACGATCTCCTGATGATCGAATACCGTCAAGCGCCGCATGAAGTCAGT
>NZ_JAWRXD010000463.1:0-283 GCF_046535215.1 Priestia sp. SIMBA_032
ATAATAATAGCTTCTGGGCGTTCTACAGATTTAATCGTTACTTGTACTTTCATATAATTCGGGAAGTATTCCATAACAAGCCCTGCCACATATTGTGTAAAACCAATCATTTCAGCTTTTCCATTAAACTGGACAGGAATATCAAGCTTCATTTCTCTTAATTCATCATCTCTATACATACCAGTACCAATAACAGCTGTATAGTCGCCTTGGAAATAATCGCTTAGTTTTGCCTTAAAGTTGGATACTCTTGCAAGATCTTCACGTTTATTATCTGTTTTCG
>NZ_JAWRXD010000464.1:0-282 GCF_046535215.1 Priestia sp. SIMBA_032
TGGTGACGGTCGCCGCAACGAGAAGGATGCCGCCGGTCGCGAGCGCGAGGAGGCCCCCGGCCCGCACGGCCAGGTTCGGCCAGACGGGCACACCGACGATGCGGTCCTCCGAACGCCCTGGACCGGCGAACTGCGCCGGCTTCGCGAGGTACGCGCGCCGCGCGCGAGCGGCGATCAGGATGACCAGGAGCGCTGGGACGACGGCCACGTGGATCGGGTACAGGTTCTCGATGATCCGTCCGGGGAACTCGCCGCCGAACAGCAGCGCCGACAGCCAGGTGC
>NZ_JAWRXD010000465.1:0-282 GCF_046535215.1 Priestia sp. SIMBA_032
GTTTTGCCGCGACTGATGATCACGCTGGCGCCCTCATCGATAAGCCGTTGTGCCATCAACACCGCGTCCTGCTGAGCCGCCTCGATGACGGATACGTGCAAGCCGCGCAGGGATAGCGCGCGATTCATGACTGCCGTCAAGGTAGTGGAGGGAGAAATGACTGCGAGCCTACCCAGCATTGAAATGTCCTTGGGGTGACAACGGGAGCGTCCTTCACGCTAATCGGCCTTGAAAGCTTTTGCAATGTTTTGAAAATTATTGGTCTTTCAAGTGATCCGGCCG
>NZ_JAWRXD010000466.1:0-282 GCF_046535215.1 Priestia sp. SIMBA_032
TGGGACTATGGAGGGCTGCAGCCTGTAATCGCCAATCCGCAAGCCGGGGTTGACGTAAAGTATGACTCTTCGAAGCAGGCGCTCGCGTTCGAGATAAAAACCACGGCTACCGTTGGTAGTCTGGTTAAAGCCCACATGGTGGAGTTTTATAGTCATGGCACTCTCTATTTTAGATTGGTGATGGCGGTGAACTCTTCAGTATCGACCTCAAATTATGAGTTGCTTTTGGAAGGGTCCAGAATTGAGGTGGTAAGAGAGTGGAGTTTTTTTGAAAGTGGAAGA
>NZ_JAWRXD010000467.1:0-282 GCF_046535215.1 Priestia sp. SIMBA_032
ATTCCCGTTTGCTCCTGATATTAGACGTGTACCGTATGTAGAAGATACAGGGACATTAAAAGAAGTGATTTCGATTGCTAAGAGTAATCAAGCACTTATATGTTTTACGTTAGTTAAGCCTGATATGCGCCAGTATTTAGTAACAGAGGCTGCAAAAGAAGGGGTAGAGGCATACGATATTATCGGCCCTCTTATTGATCAAATTGAAGAAATTACGGGGCAAGTGCCGAGATATGAGCCAGGTGTTGTCCGTAGGTTAGATGAAGAATACTTTAAAAAGAT
>NZ_JAWRXD010000093.1:0-545 GCF_046535215.1 Priestia sp. SIMBA_032
TCTGAAGAGCTATACTTATTTTTTTTCACTTTTACTTCATCTTTGTCTGAAGAGCTATACTTATTTTTTTTCACTTTCGCTTCATCTTTGTCTGAAGAGCTATACTTATCTTTTTTCACTTTCTCATCTCCTTTTTTAATATTATATAGAAAAGGAATAAGTTAGCTTGGACATATTTTATCTTTAGGCCCTTTTTTTCTCCTTTTGTTTTGAGGTGTGAGGCACAGGCTGGGGTGAATTGTCTATGCGAATAACATTTAACAATTTGAGCAAACTACTCAAGATGCATTAAAGAATCAAAAATCCCACATGATTAAAGAAAAAAACTACCTCCATCTTGCAAAGGTAGTTTTTTCTTTTTTTAAGCTGTATATCTTATACATATTTAGTTAACATATGAATATTATTAGAGATTATAAAAAAGGTATCTCTTTAAAATATAAGAAATAGAGGGTTATCAAAGAGGAAAAATATTTGAAGATATGGGTTTTATGAATATGTTTATTTAACTCCCGCTTTTTTCAAAGCATGAGCAACTTCTTTTG
>NZ_JAWRXD010000468.1:0-282 GCF_046535215.1 Priestia sp. SIMBA_032
CTCACGCGCTTACTGCCACGCCGGGCGTGCTCTAGCGCAAAAGTTGACTGCTCCATAGTGGGGTCTCGTGTGCGTTTCACGAAAGCATGTCGAACTCTTCTTTGGGCAAGCTTAGCAATGCATCCGGGCAACACGTCGCACAGC
Source organism: Priestia sp. SIMBA_032 (assembly GCF_046535215.1). Taxonomy (NCBI): domain Bacteria; kingdom Bacillati; phylum Bacillota; class Bacilli; order Caryophanales; family Bacillaceae; genus Priestia; species Priestia sp. SIMBA_032. Next base: position 145 of record NZ_JAWRXD010000468.1, read on the forward strand.
CAGCACTTCAGGCAGAACTTCCCCCGCCATTCAGAACTCCGTCTCTGTAACCACGCGCAGCCGGCGGCTTGATGGCCAATCGTCACGCCAACTGCTGACAGAATCAATCGCACGGAAAATATGCGTCGGAGCACGGCT
>NZ_JAWRXD010000469.1:0-282 GCF_046535215.1 Priestia sp. SIMBA_032
GTCCGCCGGAAGCGACAGGTTATCCGGATCCGGGGTCGCGGACGCGGGGGATGTGGATGCTGGAGTGCGGTGCCGTTTGAGCACCCACAGCAAAGGAGCGTCATGAGTAACGTGAGCGCGGCAGAGCAGCCGTCGAAGAAGAGGAGCCGTTTCTCCCTTCCCCTCGCGATCATCGGGTACGTGGTCGCGATCGTCCTGATCGCGTCGCTGTTCGTGGGTCACTACTTCGCGAATCGCTACTACGACCTGATCTCGCTTTATCTCGATCAGAAGACCCAGAAG
>NZ_JAWRXD010000470.1:0-282 GCF_046535215.1 Priestia sp. SIMBA_032
TGAGCCATTGCGACTTCGACTCGTCGAGGATGTTCCACGAGTAGGCGATCAGGAAGAGCACGCTGGCGCCGATGCCGGGCCAGGCGGTGGCCCGCTCCCAGCGGAGGCGCTTCCGGTCGTCCTCGTCCATCTCAGTCCTTGATCCGGAGCTCGCCCTTGTGTAGCCGGTAGGGGGCCGCCTGTGCGACCGGTTTCACCACGATGAGGTCCAGGTCGACATGACGGGGCAGGGTCAGCGCGTGGACGATCGTCTCGGCGACGTCCTCCGCCGAGAGCGGCTCG
>NZ_JAWRXD010000094.1:0-545 GCF_046535215.1 Priestia sp. SIMBA_032
CCCATCGAACTAAGAAGAACATTAAATATTAAAAAGAACGAACCTGTTGAAATTTTTGTAGATAATGAGAACATTGTATTGAAAAAATATTCACCTAATTTAGCTTGTAAAGTGACAGGTGAAGTTTCTGAAGATAATCTAATCTTGGCAAAAGGAAAAGTAATTCTAAGCCGTGGGGGAGTAGAGCAACTGCTTAAAGAGTTAGAAGTAAAGTTATAACTCAAATATGAAGAATGAGAGCAGGCTCTTTTCGATTTCATACCTTCTTTTTTAATTAAAATGTCTATCCGATCATTTTGAGCAAGAATACTGTAAAGTATCTTCTAGGATAAATATGCTAAAAGAGATGGGAAAACAGTTAACTTTAGCATGGTTGGAAATGTATAATTTTTCATATCTTGAGCAAACTACTAAAGTCAACGTGATCTGTTCTTTATAAGAATAGATTATAAAAAGCTACTGACGTATGGGACTGACCCCTGTTTTTGAGACAGGGATCAAAACACCTTTTAAACGACCAGTTGCCGATATTGTACAGGTGACTG
>NZ_JAWRXD010000471.1:0-281 GCF_046535215.1 Priestia sp. SIMBA_032
TTACGTACCTTTGATCAATTTATTCTCGATAACTACAGCAAGCAAAAGTTTGTATTAAAAAACGAGAATACAGGTGAATCCATTGATTTAACAAGTACCATCAAATCTTCACTACGAGAATATGTGGAAATTTTATTGGCTAAATTAAATGATGTTGCACCACCACCAGCGAATAAAATACGTAAGTATGTATACTGTGGCGGGGTAGCTCCTACTTTAGAAGTAGCTATCATGAATAGTATGCGTGAAAAAATTGGAGAAGAACGTACGGAGAAGTATCA
>NZ_JAWRXD010000472.1:0-281 GCF_046535215.1 Priestia sp. SIMBA_032
CTCATCGCCATCTTTACAAATTTGCTTTAATTCTTCTGCTGAATATGCACCGTCATATTCGTACTGTTCTCCAGATTTAATCGTTACAACAACACGATCAAATCCCTTTTCAATTTTAACGACGTTAGCGCTTGTCGGAATTGGACTTGTTGGTAACAACTGCGCTTTATATAGATGATTCATCATCGTTGATTTCCCTGCTGAGAAGTGACCGCAGAACGCTATCATAAGCTGCTCTCGTTTATATTTTTGAATTACTTCAAACAACTTTAAGCTATTCT
>NZ_JAWRXD010000473.1:0-281 GCF_046535215.1 Priestia sp. SIMBA_032
ACCGCCGCGAGTCCGTCGGCGACGCCTCCGACCGGATCGGGAAAGGGCGTTGGGTTCATGTAAGCAACCATAGTTGCTTATCTCGATTTGTCAACCGAAGTTGCTAGATCAGGATCTACTGGTCCCGACATGCCGTTACGGGGGCGGGCATAGCGGCGTGTCGGGACCAGTAGTTGGCGTTGCTGGCCCGATCTGTGGGTCGCAACACGCCGCTATCCGCTTCGCGTAGCGGCGCGTTGCGTCCCATGGATGCGGGCAAGGCGGTGCGCCTATTGCGGGCG
>NZ_JAWRXD010000474.1:0-279 GCF_046535215.1 Priestia sp. SIMBA_032
CCTTTTCGTTAGAAGATAGCCACAAATTTATTTTCGTGTTGAAGACCAATGAGAAGTGGGCGCTCTTTCGAGCCTGTTATTGTCTATAGGGACAACATTATCCGTCTAGTTATACAGTGTTACTGCTTTCCTGTCCCTTTTCAGGATAACGGCTTTCGCTTTTTCTCATATCCCATACCCTCTGCCACATCGTTTGACTTTGCAGTCATTCTACTGCTTGTGCAGATGACATAGGGTTTACCAAGTTCCACTTTCTTCAGATTCGATGGGGGTAGGTAG
>NZ_JAWRXD010000475.1:0-279 GCF_046535215.1 Priestia sp. SIMBA_032
ATCACCAAATCTCGGGGGTCCGTTGCACCGGCACCATTTTCCCAGCCATTGCGGTCGTCATTCGTAAATTGGGTGATGTCCAAAAGCTTTTTGGTGAACAACAAGTCTTGCGAGGGAGGAAACGCAATCGCTCTGCCGGCGTTGGCATCCCCATCCGCCGTGACCTTGAACCGCAGGATCAGCGAGGTTTTATTTTTAAATTTGAGCAGTTCTGCTCGATCAAAAAACCGTTCCAGTCCGTCCAAATCCCCCACTTCAACGTCCTGCCCAATCATCACT
>NZ_JAWRXD010000476.1:0-279 GCF_046535215.1 Priestia sp. SIMBA_032
GTCGTTATTAAATATGGATATGTCTGGAAATGATGGTCTTTGTCATGGAAATATAGCAGTTACAGAATATTTCCTTAAGAAATATGAATACAGTAAAAATGAAGAAGATTTAAAAATGGCTCAAATTATAGTACAAAATATTATAAACAGGAATCATCGCGAAAATAGGTTTATGTTGAGATATGCAAAAGGGTTTAAATCTATAGGGTTATTTACAGGATTGTCTGGTATTGGATATCAAATGTTAAGAGTAAGTAATCCTGAAAAGATAAAATCTAT
>NZ_JAWRXD010000477.1:0-279 GCF_046535215.1 Priestia sp. SIMBA_032
GTCCTCGATCACGAGGATGTCGTAGGCGTTGTCATCGGCGAAGCCGTATGCGACGCCCTCGCAATCGAAGGTGCCGACACCGGTCGAACGGATCTCGGCGAGCGTGCCCTCGAAGTCGCCGCCGATCTCGATCGGGCCGATGCCCGTCTCGGTGACGAGCCACGAGTCCGGGTCCGCAGGGTCGTTCGTCTGCTTCTGCTCAGGCGTCTCGCTCGGCGTGATCGTCTCGCTGGGCATGACGGCTGTCGAGGCCGTCTCGGGCGGGTCCGCGAGGTGCGG
>NZ_JAWRXD010000478.1:0-279 GCF_046535215.1 Priestia sp. SIMBA_032
GGGTCGACGAACATCGTGCGCCAGCCTGTTTCGTTAGGGGGCACGGCATTGCCCTGCGTCATTGCGGCATTACCCGAACCGGGAAAGCTGGCTGGCACAGGTGGTATTGGGCGCTCCAGTTTGGGCGCCATTGAGCAGGCGGACAGGCAGCCGATCATTGCGATTACCACGAAAGCACGCATGATCATTTCTCCTCACCGATCTGCGATAAGGCAGTGCTGCGTCGCGCACGCCAGAGCTGAAACCGTTCTTGGAATCCCATCACGATCACGAAGAACG
>NZ_JAWRXD010000479.1:0-279 GCF_046535215.1 Priestia sp. SIMBA_032
GTACATCGTCGCTATCAAGAGTACCAAGAGAGGGCTCAATCTCTTGATAAGACGAAAGAGATATAGTAAGATGACTACATGTTGCCTGAACGGTTCGGTAATTTTAATTATTGATTATAAGGAGATAGGTTTTATATGCTATCAAAAGATAAACTTGCTCGTATTAATGCTCTTTCAAAAAAGGCAAAGGCTGAAGGTCTGACACAATCTGAAGCGAAAGAACAGCAAGAGCTACGTCAGGAATATTTAAAAGTTTTCCGACAATCTATGACAAATCAC
>NZ_JAWRXD010000480.1:0-279 GCF_046535215.1 Priestia sp. SIMBA_032
CGTTGACGTCGTTCCACACGGACACGCGGATGCCGAGCTCGTCGGAGAGCGCTGTGACGACGTCCATGCGCGGCCAACCCGGCATGTCGTCGGTGAAGGAGAGGTCTCCGGTCGCCTCGTTGACGGCCGCCTGCACGCCGACGACGACCTCGCTCACCGCCCCGCGCTCGATGCCGGCCGCGTCGCAGGCTGCAGCGATCGCCTCGGACAGCTCCTCGGCGGCGGGAGTGCCCTCCCGTGGATGGGTGTTCTCAGCAATCGGATACTCGTTGCCGACCG
>NZ_JAWRXD010000481.1:0-279 GCF_046535215.1 Priestia sp. SIMBA_032
GTTAGCACCGTTTGCAGCTACTACCTCTAAACTTGATACACCTACAATTGGTATTTGAAGTGACCAAGCTAATGTTTTTGCCGCTGTCACGCCTATGCGAACACCTGTATATGATCCAGGTCCAGCAGCTACTACGATTTTAGTTAATTCCTTCGGTTTTACACCACATTCTTTTAACAGTTGCTCTACAGCTGGCATAAGACGTACAGAATGGTTTTTCGTCAAATTTGTAATGATTTCCCCAATCACGTTTCCTTCCTCAATAAGGGATACACCCAT
>NZ_JAWRXD010000482.1:0-279 GCF_046535215.1 Priestia sp. SIMBA_032
GTGTCTTTTATTTTAATATTCATTGTAATCCTCCTACAGTGTAAAACTTGCGAACATTTCGACTGTAAAGGATAGAATAGAAAAAGTCAAAGGAGATAGTAATTTTTTACAAAGATAACGCCAAAATCATCTGATGATATGATATACTAAGTGTATTAAGAAAACGCTTCCATAAAGGGTGAATATGATGAAGAAGAAACAGTACACAAGTGTAACATTTATAAAAGCATTACTTTTAACAATTGTTCTTGGCCTGTTGGCTTACGTAATTGATGTACC
>NZ_JAWRXD010000483.1:0-279 GCF_046535215.1 Priestia sp. SIMBA_032
TGGGCAGGGCCGGCGCGATCGAGCGGGCGGCACGGCACAGTTCGTCGCCGCTGAGGCCGGGCAGCATCCGGTCGACGACGAGCACATCAGGGAGGGAGGAGCGGACAGCGACGAGAGCGGTCCGGCCGTCGGCGTAGGGGCGGACCTCGAAACCGGCGGAGCCCAGGTAGTCGACGACCACGTCGCGCACGGTCGGATCGTCTTCGACGAGCACCACGATCGGGGCTGGTTCGGCTCTCACCTGATGAGTCTCCGCTCTGCCGAAGCCCGGCGTGGCAC
>NZ_JAWRXD010000095.1:0-540 GCF_046535215.1 Priestia sp. SIMBA_032
CCAATCAACTTCAGTGAGGCGTCAAATGCTGCCGCCTTTGCGGTGAGCGGGATCTGGACGTCCTGAAGCGTTCGGCAATTCTGGACCGACTGATCCACCATTGTGCGCAGCGATATGCAGTCGATCTGGGCGCTCTTGAGTCGATCGCCCGTGTCGCTTAGCAGCTTGGCCATGGCCTGGTAAACCTGTCGTACAGCCTTGCTCGCTGCCTTCGCTACGGTTGATCCGCACGCAGGGCACGCGCCGTCCTGGCGTTGTCCCACGGGGCCGAACCACCCACAACTGCACGAGCAAAGCGCCTGCCCGGCCAGCGGCAGCGGATTAAGCACGCGGATTGGCTCTTGCTCACCTGGTTGCAAACGGTCTGGGTCGGTGAAACGTGCTGAGTCTGGTGTTTGTCCAGGCATCTGGAATACCTACTGGATGGGGCCTCACGGCCGGATTAAGTGGAGGCGCAGCCCCTCTACAAGCGGGCCGATTTCGATCAACTGGCGAGCTGGTCCCGTTCCCGGGTCAGCTTTGCCAGTTCCTTCTGTTTGC